>CANFPJ010000215.1 GCA_947448885.1 Comamonadaceae bacterium | reverse complement strand
GAGCTGCCCTATGCCTTGTTGAAAAAAGTGTCGAGTCGCATCATCAACGAAGTGCGTGGCATCAACCGTGTCACCTATGATGTGAGCAGCAAACCGCCGGCCACCATTGAGTGGGAGTGATGACGCCGGTTCACCGCTGGAGTCAACATGTACATCCCCCCCCAATTCAACCATCCTGACCACGCGCTGGAGCTGATTCGCAGCCACCCTTTGGCCAGTTTGATCTCCAACGACGATGACGGGTTTCCGTTTGTCACCCATTTGCCCATGCACGTGGAAACCGACGGCGCGGCCTGGCAATTGCTCGGTCATTGCGCGCGGGCCAATCCGCATTGGAAGTACTTGTCCCAGCGCCCAGAGGCTTTGTTGGTGTTTCAAGGGCCGCAGGCGTTCATGTCCACCCGCGTCTACCCCGATTTGGTGCGGGTCCCCACCTGGAACTACCTGGCGGTGCATGTGAAGGTGCGCCTGCAATTGGTCGATGGTGAAGAAGCCAAAGATGTGCTGCTCAAGCAGTTGATCGCCGACCACGATGCCCCCTATGCCGCGCAATGGCGCGGGCTGCCCGAGAGCTACACCCAAGGCATGCTCAAAGCCATTGTGGCCTTCAAAGGCGAGGTGCTGGATGTGAAATGCAAGATCAAACTCAACCAACACCGCAGCGAAGCGCACGAGCGCATGAAGGCCGATTACGCGCAAGGCACTGAGCAAGAGCGTGCCTTGGCCCATTGGATGGAGAGGCTGGGTTTGTGACCCAGTTGCCTGCCATTCAGCCATAGTTCAAACATGTCGATCGCCCACCTACCCCTGAGTGACGAAGCCGCCATGGGCCTGGCTTTGGAACAGGCCCAAGCGGCGCAACGCGTGGGTGAAGTGCCGGTGGGCGCAGTGGTGGTGCACCAGGGCAGGGTGGTGGGGGCAGGGCACAACAGCCCCATCGGCGACCATGACCCGAGCGCGCACGCCGAAATCAATGCTTTGCGCCAAGCGGCCCAAGCCTTGGGCAACTACCGCCTGGAAGACTGCACTTTGTATGTCACCTTGGAGCCATGTGCCATGTGTTGCGGTGCGATGGCCCATGCGCGTTTGGCACGCGTGGTGTATGGCGCGGCAGAGCCCAAAACCGGTGCGGTGACCTCGCTCACGCGTTTGTTTGATTTGCCCGGCATGCATGCGCCATCGGTCACAGGCGGGGTGATGGCTGAGGCCTGCGGCGAATTGATGCAGTCATTCTTTCGCGAAAAACGAATCATGCAGCAACTGGACAAGCCCCACACCCCCCTGCGCGACGACGCCGTGCGCACACCAGATGCGTCCTTCGCCGATTTGCCCGGCTACCCATGGCCCGCCACTTATTTGCCTGACATGCCCGTGCTGAATGGCTTGCGCATGCATTGCCTGGATTTGGGTCCCCAAGATGCCGACATCACCTGGTTGTGTTTGCATGGCAACCCGGCGTGGAGTTATCTCTATCGCAAAATGATGCCGGTGTTTTTGGCCGCTGGGCACCGCGTGGTGGCCCCCGATATGCCCGGTTTTGGTCGCAGCGACAAGCCGAAAAAGACATCACAGCACCGTTTCGATTGGCATCGGCAGGTCTTGCTGGATGTGGTCGAACAGTTGGATTTACAGCGGGTGGTGTTGGTCGTGCAAGACTGGGGCGGCATTTTGGGCCTCACCCTGCCCATGGCGCAGCCCGAACGCTACCAAGGCTTGCTGGCGATGAACACCACCTTGGCCACGGGCACGCAGCCTTTGAGTGCCGGTTTTGTGGCTTGGCGCCAGATGTGCAACGACAAACCTTTGTTTGATGTGGGCCGCTTGATGGGGCGAGGCAATCCGCATTTGAGCGCCGGCGAATGCGCCGCTTACCAAGCGCCTTTTCCCGATGCCGGGCACCGGGCCGCTTTGCGCGCCTTTCCCAATTTGGTGCCGGAACAGCCGCAAGACGAGGGCGCTGATCTGTCGCGCCAAGCCGAGGTTTTTTGGCGTGAGCAATGGACCGGCCGCAGCTTGTTGGTGGTGGGCGAGCAAGACCCGGTGCTGGGTGTGCCGGTGATGCAATCCTTGCAGCAAACCATTCGCCAAGCGCCGCCTTTGTGGGTGTTGCCGCAAGCTGGGCATTTTGTGCAAGAGCATGGTCAAACCATTGCTGAACGCGCCGTGGCGCATTTTTCACTTCAGGAGCGTTGAGCCATGGCCCACATCTATGTGTTTTCCCCATCCAGCGCCGTGCGCGACAAAGCGGCATTTCGGCGTGGGGTGTCTCGACTCAAGACCTTGGGGCACGAAGTCGAGGTCGACGCGGCGGCGCTGTCTGCCCACCAGCGCTTTGCTGGGGATGACGAAACCCGTTTGGCTGCCATCACCCGTGCATCTGCCAGCGGTGCAGACATCGCCATCATCTCGCGTGGCGGTTATGGCCTGACCCGGTTATTGCCGCAGCTGCCCTACAAAGCCATCGCCAAAGCAGTGGCGCAGGGCACCCAGTGGGTGGGGTTCAGTGATTTCTCCGCCTTTCAAGCCGCGCTCTTTGCGCGCCAATCAACCCCCACCTGGTCGGGGCCCGATGTGGTGGCCGATTGGGGGCGCGAAGAGCTTGACGACATCATGCAAGACACCTTCCAAGACCTGGCTTTGGGGCAAAACGAAGGAGCCGGGTGGCGCCTGCCGGTTCGAGACACCCGGGCCGTGTCCCATCGCCCAGATGGTGTTTGGACGAAAAACGCCACGCTTTGGGGTGGTAATTTATCGGTGTTGACCAGCATGATCGGCACCCCATATTTCCCAGACATTCGCGGCGGCATTTTGTATTTGGAAGATTTGGCCGAACACCCATACCGCATTGAGCGCATGCTGACCCAGTGGCTTCATGCCGGCATTTTGGCCCGCCAAAAAGTCATTGTGTTGGGTGCCTTCACGCACTATGCGTTGTCCAGCCACGATGCCGGGTTTCAAATCAACACGGTCGTCGACCGTTTGCGCCAGCAGCTCAAGGTGCCGGTGCTCACCGGTTTGCCGTTTGGACATGTCGCCACCAAAGTGTGTTTGCCATTTGGCGCCCAAGCTCAATTGATGGTCCAAGGGCGCGATGCATT
>CANFPJ010000214.1 GCA_947448885.1 Comamonadaceae bacterium | reverse complement strand
GGCGCATGGCAAGCACGACAAAGTGCGCATTTTCAAAATGCGCCGTCGCAAGCACTATCAAAAACGCCAGGGGCATCGGCAGCAATTCACAGAGCTGCAAATCGCTTCCATTCAAGGTTGAGGGGCTAAGTCATGGCACAGAAAAAAGGCGGCGGCTCTACGCGCAACGGGCGGGACTCACAGCCCAAAATGTTGGGTGTCAAGGCGTTTGGTGGCGAATTGGTGAGCGCAGGCTCCATCATCGTGCGCCAGCGTGGCACCAAGTTCCACCCCGGCACCAATGTCGGTATTGGCAAAGACCACTCTCTGTTCGCCTTGGTGGACGGTCATGTGAGCTTTGCCGTCAAGGGTGCGTTGAACAAATCCACGGTCAATGTCAAACCCGCTTGATGTGCGGCTTTGATGCTGACAAGCCCCGACTGGTCGGGGCTTTTTTATTGATTAAGATGCCTCTATGAAGTTCGTGGACGAAGCGCTGATTGACGTGATCGCCGGTGACGGCGGGAACGGTTGCGTCTCGTTTCGCCACGAAAAGTACAAAGAATTTGGCGGGCCCAATGGGGGCGACGGCGGGCGCGGAGGCCATGTGTATGCGGTGGCCGACCCCAGCCTCAATACCTTGGTGGACTTTCGGTTTTCGCGCCGCCATGAGGCGCGAAAAGGCCAGCATGGTTTGGGCTCCGACATGTTTGGTGCGGCGGGCGACGACATCACTTTGAAGATGCCCGTGGGCTCGGTCATCACCGACGCCGAAACCGGTGACGTGTTGTATGAAATGCTGGTGCCCGGCGAAAAAATCATGATCGCCAAGGGTGGTGATGGCGGCTTTGGCAATATGCGGTTCAAAAGCTCTATCAACCGTGCGCCGCGCCAAAAAACACCGGGTTGGCCGGGTGAGCGCAAAAACCTCAAGCTTGAGCTCAAAGTCTTGGCCGATGTGGGTTTGCTGGGCATGCCCAATGCGGGCAAATCCACCCTGATCACGGCCATTTCGAACGCCCGGCCCAAGATCGCCGACTACCCCTTCACCACTTTGCACCCCAATTTGGGTGTGGTTCGGGTCGGTCCGGAACAGAGTTTCGTGGTGGCCGATATCCCAGGCCTGATTGAAGGCGCTTCTGAGGGCGCCGGTTTGGGCCATCAGTTTTTGCGCCACTTGCAGCGCACCCGCTTGCTGTTGCACATGGTGGACTTTGCGCCCTTTGACGACAACGTTGACCCCGTGGCACAAGCCAAGGCGATCGTGGGCGAGTTGAAAAAATACGACCAAGCCTTGTTTGAAAAGCCACGCTGGCTGGTGCTCAACAAAATTGACATGGTGGACGCCGATGAGCGGGTGGCGCAGGTGAAGGAGTTTGTGCGCCGCATGCGCTACAAAGGCCCGGTGTTTGAAATTTCAGCCCTCACCCATGATGGTTGTGACGCTTTGTCCAAAGCCATTTATAAATATTTGCACGCCCAGCACCTGTCCACCTTGGCACCGGTCGATGTCGATCCGCGCTTTGCGGGCACGGCGGCCGATGTGCCTTCCACCCCCATGTGAATGGCGATTCACCGATGAGTGACAACGCTGCCCATGTTTTGCGCGATGCACGCCGCTTGGTCATCAAGGTGGGATCTACCTTGGTCACCAACGAAGGCAAAGGCTTGGATCAACAAGCCATTGGCGAGTGGTGCCGCCAAATGGGGGCCTTGGTGCGCGATGGGCGCGAGGTCATCATGGTCTCCAGCGGGGCCATTGCCGAGGGCATGAAGCGCTTGGGTTGGTCCACCCGCCCGCACGAAATCCACGAATTACAAGCCGCAGCCGCTGTGGGGCAAATGGGGTTGGCACAAATTTACGAATCGAGTTTGCGCGAACATGGCTTGGGCAGCGCACAGGTGCTGCTCACCCACGCCGATTTGGCCGACCGGGAGCGTTACCTCAACGCCCGATCGACCTTGCTCACCTTGCTGCAACACGGCGTGCTGCCGGTCATCAACGAGAACGACACGGTGGTCAACGATGAAATCAAGTTTGGCGACAACGACACCCTGGGGGCATTGGTGGCCAACTTGGTGGATGCGGATGCGTTGATCATCTTGACCGACCAAAAAGGCCTTTACAGCGCTGACCCGCGGCGCGACCCCTCGGCCACCTTTGTCCACCAAGCGCGCGCCGGCGACCCCAAATTAGAGGACATGGCTGGCGGCGCTGGATCGAGTTTGGGCAAGGGCGGGATGATCACCAAAATATTGGCTGCCAAGCGGGCCGCAGGCTCGGGCGCTTCTACCGTCATCGCCTGGGGCCGCGAGACGGATGTGCTGCTGCGCTTGGCCCATGGCGAAGCCATTGGCACCTTGTTGGTGGCCCCCACGCAAAAGCAGCAAGCCCGCAAGCAGTGGATGGTGGATCACTTGCAACTGCGGGGTTCGGTGACGATTGATGCCGGCGCCTTGGTCAAACTCAGCCTGGAGGGCAAAAGCCTGTTGCCCATCGGCATGACAGCGGTGCAGGGCGATTTTTCGCGGGGTGATGTGATTGCCATTCGCGCCGCCGATGGCCGCGAGATGGCCCGTGGCTTGGCCAACTATGCCAGCGCCGAAGCCCGCCTGCTGTGCCGCAAGCCATCGACTGACATAGAAACCTTGCTCGGGTATGTGGCCGAACCCGAAATGGTTCACCGCGACAACTTGGTTTTATTGGCCCTGGCCACTTGAATTCGATGGGGCGCAGAGAGGCGCGACTCAGCGCTCGCTGCCATCCGGGTGCGGGTCAAAACTGCCGCCAGGCGGCAACTCCAGGCCATCGGGCGCATGTCCATGTGGGTCGACTGGCCCCAACATGCGAGACGTGGTTCGGTACATGCGTTGACGCCCGTCTTGACGCGGTAAGTAGCGCGACAACTCGGTCAGCGCCATTTGATAAACCCCGCGTTTGAAATCCACCACCGCGTCCAGCGGCACCCAGTAATCGTTCCAGCGCCAAGCGTCAAATTCGGGGTGATCGGTGGCGCGCAAATTCAATTGCCAGTCGTGTGCCTGCATTTGCAGCAAGAACCAAATTTGTTTTTGTCCCTTGTAGTGCCCACGTGCTTCGCGCCGCACGTAGCGGTCGGGCACCTCGTAGCGCAACCAGTCGCGGGTGCGCGCCACCACCCGCACATGGTCGGGTTGCAAACCCACTTCTTCGTGCAGTTCGCGGTACATGGCCTGCTCAGGGCTTTCGCCTCTATCGATTCCCCCTTGGGGGAACTG
>CANFPJ010000213.1 GCA_947448885.1 Comamonadaceae bacterium | reverse complement strand
GGGTCATTGGGATCGGTGAAACTTTTGCTGAGCCCGCACCGCTGGCGGGCACGCCGCCCTCCGCCAGTCGCTTCGCTCAGATGTTGTCGGGCGACGCACCCACCATCGGTGCTGCGGATGAGACGTATGTTCACCATCAGTTTGCTAACCAACGCCACCCCAAAATCGACACGAGTGGGTGTGCGGGCCGACGACGTCGGAGCGCAGCGACCGGAGGGGGAGCGCGCACCCCGAGATGGCGGTTTCAGAGGGGGAGTTCAGCGCACCCCAAAGGCCAGATCAATCCGACTTGATGTTGTTGTCCCGAACCACCTTGGCCCAGGTATCAATTTGGTTGTCAATGAACGACTTGGCCCGCTCCACGCTGCCACCGGCGAGCTCAATGCCTTGGGCTTGTAATTTATTGGCCACTTCGGGGTTGCGCAAAGTTTTGTTCAGCTCTTCGTTCATGCGCTTGACCAACTCGGGCGGCGTTTTGGCAGACGCCAGGACGGCCCACCAAGCAGGTGCTTCAAAACCGGGGAAGCCGGCTTCGGCAATGGTGGGAACATCGGGCATTTCGGGCACACGTTTGGCCGAGGTCACCGCCAGGGGGCGCATGCGCTTGCTGTCCACATGCGGCTTGGTCAAAAACACCGTGCCCATGGACAAGGGCACATGGCCCGCGACCGCATCGTTCATCAAGGGGCCGCCGCCTTTGAAGGGGATGTGGTTGAAGGTCAGGTTGGCGTTTTTGCCCAGCAAGGCCATGGACAAATGGCCCAAGCTGCCATTGCCTATGGTTCCAAAACTCACTGTTTTTTGGGCTTTGGCCGCTGCGACCACATCGGCAAAACTTTTGTATTCCGAGCCCACATGCGTGGCCAGCAGCATGGCCGATGTGCCCACCAAGATGAGCGGCACCAGGTCTTTTTTGCTGTCGTAGGGCATGCTGGCGATCAAGCTGGGGTTCACGCCATGGGTGTCAAACACCATGGCCCAGGTGTAGCCGTCAGCGGGCGCAGTGGCCATGGCCTGGGTGCCCACCACGCCGGAGCCGCCAACCTTGTTTTCGACCACCACACTTTGGCCCAACTGCTGCGACAGCGACTGCGCCAAGATGCGGGCCACTTGATCCACCGAGCCGCCCGGCGGGAACACGGCAATGATTTTGATCGGCTGCTTGGTGGGCCAGGCTTGGGCCCAGGCCAACATGGGTGCCACACAAGCGGCCAGCGCCAAGGCGGTGAAACTTCTTTTCAACATGCGTATCTCCATTTAAATGGGGGCCAAGTCAACAAAAACTGGGCAGATTGGACAGTATCGCGCAAAGCCCCATGCGACCACAGCGCATGAACCCCCACCCGAACCGGGTGCTTGGCAAACGAACCCGCCGCACCCAGCCGTTGCCGAGAGGGCCTGCGGCGTGTTCATAATGCGCCATGGTCAGACCCACCCAACTCATCCACCCCCAACGCCCGCCTGCTGAGCCCCGGCCTGCGGCCACGGTTTTGTTGTTGCGCGACGGCGCGAATGGCGTGGAGGTGTTGATGACACGCCGCGCCATGTCCGCCAGCTTCGCACCCGGCGCTTATGTGTTCCCGGGCGGCGGCATCGATGCCCACGACGCCAGCCACCACCACTTGGCCCTGCGCCGCGCCAGCCAAAGCGACGAGCGGCTGACCCAAGCGCTGGCGGCCATTCGCGAAAGCCACGAAGAGCTGGGCATCTTGCTGGCCCAGCATGCCGATGGTCGCCCGCTGGGCGCCGCCACCCATGCGCTGATCGACCGCCACGGCCCTTTTTATGACCAGTGCGCCCAACACGGCTTGCGCTTGTGCGCCGATCAGGTGTTTGTGCTGGCCCATTGGGTCACCGACCGCGACCTGCCACGCCGTTTTGATGTGCCTTTTTTGGTCGCCCGCATGCCCGCCCACCAGCACCCTGTGGCCGACGAAAAAGAGCAGTTCGAGCCGGTGTGGGTGCGCCCCGCAGACGCCTTGGCACGGCACCAGGCCGGCGACTTTTTCATCATCTTCCCGACCATCCGCACCTTGCAACGCTTGCAGGCCTACCCCAGCGTCGATGCGGTGCTGCAAGCCTGCACCAGTGAGCAGCCCTTGTTCACCAGCTGCCCCCGAGCGGGTTACCTCAAAGGCCAGGTTGAGCGCTATATGGAGCATGAGCCCGCCTTTGGCGAGCTGAGCTTGCTCAACCCCGATGGGCAAATCCTGCACCACCTCGATTGGCAATGCGAAAAGCCCGTGCTGTTGCTGCGCAACGTACAGCGCCTGACTGCACCCAACCCCGGCATGATGACCGGTCCTGGTACCAACAGCTACATCGTGGGACAGGCCGACAGCGGCTTCATCGTCATCGACCCCGGCCCCAACGAACCCGCGCACCTGCAACGGCTGTTCGATGCCACCCAAGGCGATGTGCGCTTCATTGTGTGCACCCACTCCCACCCCGACCACTCGCCGGGCGCAGCACCCCTTCAAGCGCTGTGCCAAGCCCACGGCCACCGCCCGCCCATCTTGGGCCTGGCCAGCGCCGACACGGCCCGGCCCGACAGCCGCTTTAGCCCCGAGCGCGAACTCGCCGATGGCGAGCGTTTGGTGTTGCAGGGTGGCGGTACCTCCCACAGCTTGCGCGCCATCCACACACCGGGCCACGCGGCCAACCACCTGTGCCTGGTGCTGGAAGAAGACGGCTTGTTGTTCAGCGGCGACCATGTGCTCAATGGCAGCACCACGGTCATCAGCCCACCCGACGGCCACATGGGCCGCTACCTGGATTCGCTGGACAAACTGCTGGCGGCCTGCGCCAGCGACCACATTGGCTTGATCCTGCCCGCCCATGGGTATGTCTTGGGCAACCTGCCCGGTGAGCCTTTTGATGCCAGCGAGGTGATTCGCCGCCTCAAAGCGCACCGTTTGCAGCGCGAGGCCAAAATCGCCCGCGCCATGCAAGCCCAGCCCAACGGCACGCTGGACGATTGGGTGGCGGTGGCCTACGACGACACCCCTGAGCGACTGTGGCCAGTGGCCAAGCGTTCTCTGCAAGCGCATGTGGACCACATCCGGGAATTGGCTGGCTGAACTTGTCTGGGCAAAATAAAAGTGTGAAGTCTGCCGATACGCCGGATTCTGTGCGCTTTGGTTGCCCAAAGCGTGACCGCCATTGATCTGGGCCGGGGGTCGCCCACCCGGCTCGGTGCCACCTACCCGCCCACTCGGCCCGCGGAACCACGGGTGGACGCCTTGC
>CANFPJ010000212.1 GCA_947448885.1 Comamonadaceae bacterium | reverse complement strand
GTGCAATGACGGCGGGAGAACCAAAGGTGCGCTCGAAGTGATAAGGGTCGATGCGGCCTTGCGACATGTCGTACAAGGCATGGCCCCAGGCCTCTTTGCCCAGCATGTCCTCTTGGTCAAACGCTGCTTGGCGCAAGCTCAGCCAGTGGTTGCGGGCAGCAAAGTCGTTGCCTTGGTGCAGCAAGCCCAGCAAGCTGTTGTCCAAGGGCAGCACCTCGGCGCACACCTTCACGCCTTTGACGCCTGAATGGTCGTGGCTGGCTGCCTCAATACCCGGCACTTGGCAGCGTGGGCAACCCATGTCGCTGGCGCAACGCAGTTGGGCCACATCCAAGCCAAAGTATTTTTCGTATTCCACCAAGGTCTGCACCGGCAAGGCAGAAATGGCGGGTACCTTGCAATGCTCGCAGTTGAGCGGCATGAGCACTTGGTAAACCAACAGCGACAAAAATTCGGCATTGCACACGTCTTCGCGCAGCAAGCCAATGTGTTGCGAGGTCAGCCGAGACACAATGCCCAGCGCCGAGGTGGCGTGCACCGTGGTCAGCAACTTGTGGCCGGTTTGGATGGCGGCATGGGCCATTTGCCCCGAGATGCGGTCGCGGATTTCGCCAAACATGCCCACGTCCGGGTCCATGCGCAAAAACGCCATCATGGCCGACTCGAAGGGGTTGTGGGTGCTGCCCTTGGCTTGGCGTTGAATGGAAAAATGCGACACCCCCGGCACGATGTATTCCACCGGGTCTTCAATTGAGATGATCTTGCGCTGCCCTTGCGAAGCCAGCATGGACAACAACGCCGACAGCGTGGTGGTTTTGCCAGACCCCGTGATACCGGCGATGAACACGCCACCCCAAGCTGATTGGGTGGTTTCGCGCAGTTGTTCGATTTGCCACGCGGTGTAACCCAGCTTGTCGATTTGTGGCAGCTCGGCGTGACTGACCTTGCCAGTGCGCAAGATGCGGATGGTCACATCGAACCCGCCCACGCTGGGGTGGCTTTGGTAGCGCAGTTGCAGTTTTTGCCCCTGAACTTCCATCGGAATCATGGCGGACTGGGGCAGGCCTGCGTTGAAAGCCACCTCGGAGCTAGAGCCCTCTTGCGACAACACGGTGTAGCCCGCCGCAATGCCGCTGATGACCATGCGCGAAGGCAGGTGTTTGACCAAGCGCATCAAGCCGTCCAAACGCACCCGCAACAAGGTGATGTCTCCGCGCACTTCAAAATGGATGTCGCTGCTGCCCAGTTGCAAGCAGTGCGCCACGATGCCATTGAGCCAACCCAAGGGGGCGGAGTCTTGGATGATTTTGGCGATGGTTTCGCGCTCATGCTCTTGGGCTTTGTGTGCCTTTAAGGCATCTTTTTCGTGCACATGCTCTTGCAACACGGTTTGCAAAATATCGGGCGCGCAGGTGTAGGCGCCGGCAAAGCCCATCTTCAAGCGCTTGCCCTGCTCAATCAGGTTGAACCAGCCCGTGCTGCGGTATTCGCTGGGCAGGCACAGCACGATGAAGCGGCTGTTGTCGGTGCCCAGCGCCATCATGCTGTCCAGCTGGCCCTTGGGGATGGTGAGCACCGGTTTGACCCCATGCGAGAGCACGCTGTTGAAGGCGGGGATCTGCATGAAATCGTCGATGTGGTTGCGCTTGACCATCACCGGCTCGCTGCTGAGCTGGTTGCTGGGGTTGTGCAGGCTGGGGCTGTTCATGGCTTGGGCGGGTTGTAGTTGTCGGGCAGGGGGGGCAAGCCGACCAGGTTGTTGGGCAACGGCCCACCCATGGCCACCGGCGCAGGCGCTTGGGGCAAGCCTGGCAGGTAATGCGACAGCGGCATGCCTGCGCTGGGGGGCACCAAAAACATCGGCTCTTTGAATGCGCCGGTTTTGGTGTCGCGGGTCACCACCCACAAGCCCTGAGCGCTGTAGCGATCCACCGTCCAGCGGCCAAACTGGCGCTCGCCTTCGTGCAAGCGCAGCACGTGCATGGTGCCGTTGTCCAGAACCTCGGCCACCAATTGATGGTTGGCACCACTGAGCGTCCACAGCATGGGTGCCTCGACCTTGCGCGCGGGCTGGCTGGGCTTGGCAGGGCTTGGCGTTTGGGGGCCTTTGGCTTGCTCGCGTTTGGCCTGGGCGATCAGCTCGCCCAGGGTTTTGCTGGGCGCGTTTGGCCCGGGCGCTGCGGCGCACACCACCCAGCCCCAGGCCAAAGCCAGGCACATGGCGCGAGCGGCTTCAAGGTGAGTCTGGGCGTGCATAGTAGTCTCCAGTCAGCGAGTAGACCGGGCCCAGGTTGGTCTTCAGTTCGTTTATCGTGGCATTGGCGGGCAGCACCAAGTCGGCAGCCAATGGCAGCGGCAACTCGGCCGACCAAGCGCCTTTGTGCATGGCTTGCTTGATCACCAGGCCCTCGGCTGGGGCGTTCCACATGGGCGCTTTTTCGACTTGCAAGCTGCGGCCCCCCAGCAAGCCCAGGTCTTGCAGCCATGACGACTGGTTGCGAAACGCCGCTGCCAGCGCCGGCAAGTCAGCCAACTTGGCATACGAGCGCGGCCCTGCTGGCACCGGCGTGGCATGGCTGGTTTGAATGCGTTGGGTGAGGGCATCTTTGGTCACCGGTAAGTGCTGTGCTTGGCTGGTGCGCACTGGCAGTTGTGCATGAAAGTCGGCCACGCTGCCGTACTGGCGTTGCCAATCGGCCAGACATTGCTCGCCTTGGCACACCACCTGGGTCAGCACCCAGCCTTGGTGCGCCAGTGGCAGTTGTGAAATCAGTTGTATCCAGGCTTGGTACAAGGCCTGGCTTTGCAGGTGCAGGGTGCTCAGGCGTTGGCTGACGCTTTGGTTGTAGGCGGGGTTAGGGTCGGGCGGCGGGGGCGGTGGCAAATTGGCCAGCATCTGTGCGCGGTCGCGGGCTTGCCATTGGTAAACCCCCGCCATGCCGGCCACCGCCAAGGCGAGCAGGGCAATCGCCACCGCAAAACTGCGCAGGCTGGGGATTTTTTTCAGCCGCGAGTCGGTGCTGGGCATGTCAAACACCGTGCTGGCGCTGAGCTGCTCTTCGTTGGCCAGCAGGCCCAAGTCGCCCACGCGGCGGATGGCCGAGCCTTCGTGGATGGCCTCGAACTCTTCAATCAGCGATTGCGCCTGGGCCATGTCGCCAATGAAGTCAAACCCCGGGACCGGGCTGCGCTCGTTCAAGGCCACCACGGCCACGCGCTGCTGGGTCATGCCAAACACAAACAACTCC
>CANFPJ010000211.1 GCA_947448885.1 Comamonadaceae bacterium | reverse complement strand
CTATGCCCAACACCACCCCTGACCTGTCCCCGCGTTTAACCTCTTTGTCCCACGGTGGGGGCTGCGGTTGCAAAATCGCGCCCGGCGTGTTGCGCGAGATTTTGCAAGGCACCACTGCCATGGCCATGCCGCCAGAAATTTTGGTGGGCATTACCACCTCAGACGATGCGGCGGTGTATCGGCTCAACGAGCGCCAGGCCTTGATCGCCACCACCGATTTCTTCATGCCCATCGTGGACAACCCCGCTGACTTTGGCCGCATCGCCGCCACCAACGCTTTGAGCGATGTGTACGCCATGGGTGGCACCCCGATCATGGCCTTGGCCTTGGTGGGCATGCCCATCAACGTGCTCAGCACCCAGGTGATTGGGCAAATTTTGGAAGGCGGCAACCTGGCGTGCCAAGCGGCCGGCATTGTGGTGGCGGGGGGGCACACCATCGACTCGGTGGAGGCCATTTACGGTTTGGTGGCTTTGGGGCTGGTGCACCCCTCACGGGTCAAGCGCAACGCCGACGCCCAAGTGGGCGACCGTTTGATTTTGGGCAAACCGATAGGCGTGGGTGTGTTGTCGGCCCTGCTCAAAAAAGAGCAACTCTCAGCCCAAGGCTATGCCCAGATGCTGGCAGTGACCACCCAACTGAACACCCCGGGGCCGGTGTTGGCGGCCATCGATGGGGTGCATGCGATGACCGATGTCACTGGGTTTGGTTTGGCCGGTCATGCGTTGGAGATGGCGCGTGGCGCGGGTGCCACGGTGCGCTTGGATTGGTCGCGCGTGCCGCTGCTGCCGGGGGTGCGTGAGGGTGCGCTGGGGGGCGCGGTCACCGGCGCTTCGGGGCGCAATTGGCAAGGCTATGGCACCGATGTGGCGCTGTCAGCCCATGTGGACCCCCTGGCCCAAACCTTGTTGACCGACCCCCAAACCAGTGGCGGCTTGTTGGTCAGTTGTGCGCCGGATTGCGTGGGCCAGGTGTTGGATGTGTTTGCCCGCATGGGTTTTGCCCAGGCCGTCGAGGTGGGAGAGGTGGTGCAAGCCGGGGAAACAGGGTCGAAGTTGCAAGTCCATTGACCCTTTGGGCGGGGGGCCAGTGGGTTCCGTGGCGGAACCACCAATGGCGATCAGACGGGTGCTGGGTTGGCATCCGCGCCCGCGTTGTCAACGCCGCGCCAAGGCCAGCAGCCACAGCGGCACGTGAAAACGAACGATGCGGCGATACAAATCCACGTAGACCAGCGCAAAGAACGCCATGGACAGCAACAGCGCCCCCGTTTGGTGGGCAAACACGCAAGCCAAACCGGCAGGCACCGCGGACAACACAAAGCCAAACCACGCGACTTTGGCATTGGCGGCATTTTTGTCACCGGCGCTCAAGTGCAAACCCGGGCGCAACACCAGGCGGCGGTAAATCAAGGTGTGCAAATGCAAGGCGTCGGGGTGGTTGATGGGGTGGGTGCGCACGAATTTGCGCCGGTACATGCTGTAAACCGTTTCCACCAAGGGATAAATGCCGACCAAGACCGGGGCCATGGGGGATATTTCGGGGGTTCGGTGGGGAATCATCAGGCCCAAAACCACCACCCAAAAGCCCAACAAATAGGCGCCACCATCCCCCAGGAAAATTTTTCCCCAAGGCCAGTTCCAAAGCCAAAAGCCCAGGGTGGCCCCGATGCTGAGCAAGCACCAGCGAAACACCATGCCATCGTTGCCCAGCCAGGCCAGGCCCGCAATGCCGGCCAAAAAAGCGATCACGCTGCTGGAGGCTAAACCATGAAATCCATCGATGATATTGATGGAATTGACAAAACCAGCCACCACCAAGGCCGTGAGCAAAAAGGCGGTGAAGTGCATTTGCAAAAAAGCGTCCAGCAAAATCACACCGGTGGTTTGCTGGCAGTCAAAAAGGGAACACACTTGCAGGGACAAAACGGCATCGATGAAGAAAATATCGGTGCGTTTGACGCCCAACTGAAACACCATGTACAACACGGCGGAGGAGGCCAAGGCCATCCACAAACGCATATTGGGAGACACCCGGTGGGTCAAGTCTTCGATCAAGCCCCCCAAGAACACCGGCGCACAAGCCAGCATCAACCAAGCGCCCAGCCAGCCGTCTTTGGGAAATTGGTGATAAGACACCCACAAACCCATCAACAGGCCGATGAAGATGGCCACCCCACCCAGGCGGGAGGTGGACTTGGCATGAAATTTTTGCACCCCGGTGCCTTTGTCCATGCCCCAACGCCAATGGGCGCTGAGCCACACCAGCAACCCCACGCTGACCACGGACGCGGCCAACCCAGTCAAGGGGGGTATCCAAACATGGGGGGTGTATGTCATGGGGTAGGGGTGAGGGGGCTGAAGCCAAGCGCCTGATGGCAGTTGGCGAAGAATTGATATTCAAATTATAGGCAAGCCCTGCAGGTTGTCCTGGCCCATGGGGGGGGCTGCGCCCATGGGGGGCGGTGATGGGGCCGAAACAGCGGCCCCCGTAGGACCGCCAGAGACGGTGTGGGCACGCCCTGCCCCGGCGCATGGCGGGGGTTAACCGGCCAGCAACTTCATTTCTTGCGAGATGCGCTCGTAATGCGCCAGCGTCAATTCGGTGGGTTTGAGGTATTTGGTGCGGCGATTGCCTTCGACGAAGACGTGTTCAATCAAACCCTGGTTTCGCAGCGCCTCGAGTTTGCGGTGGATGCTGGCTGGCGACGCAATGTGCTTGAGCTCCATGGCCTTGGTCACTTGCAAAGGGGTGCCTTCGAGTTCGCCCAAGGCGATGACTTCCAGCAATTTGATGCATTCCTGATCGAGATCCTGAAAAGGGGCTTGGTTCTCCAAGGACAAAACGATTTTGACCAGGCGCAAATACGCCAACGCAGCATGGCTGGACATCCGGTTACCTTTCTTGGGTGGGTCGTTGTTCCATGATTCAATCAATCAGGTGATTGAGTTTTGGGATCGGGCGCATTCTAGTGCCAGGCAGCTCGCTGGGCATGGGCTCTCGGTGCCCCAGGTGACACCCGGTGAATGGCCCGCTTGGGCAACTGGCTGCGCCCAGCCAGGCGGGACTGCCGGCCAGGCGTTTGCAAAACCAAAGGCCAAAGCGCCCAGGGCTTGGTAAAGTCAGCACCCAGACCCACTTTCACCACAGGAGCACAGGCCATGAGCGAAGACACCCCGATTCAACCCCCTGCCAACCCGGTCCATCTGATGTTGGGCATCATCTTTGGATTGATTGTGATTTTCTTGCCCCGGGGCCT
>CANFPJ010000210.1 GCA_947448885.1 Comamonadaceae bacterium | reverse complement strand
GGCATGGGCGACGCCGCTTGGCCGGTGATGGCGTATTGCAGCATGTGCTGGCCGACCAAAAACACATTGTTTTCAAACAAGGCCGATTGCACCTCTTGGCCACGCCCGGTGATGCCGCGCTGAATCAACGCCCCCATCACACCAATGGCGCCAAACATGCCGCCCATGATGTCGTTGACACTGGTGCCCGCCCGCAAGGGGTCGCCCGGGCGTCCGGTCATATAGGCCAAGCCGCCCATCATTTGCACCACCTCATCGAGCGCGGTGCGGTGCTCATAGGGGCCGGGCAAAAAGCCTTTGAGGCTGGCGTAAATCAAGCGCGGGTTGTCCTGGCTCAGGCTGGCATGGTCCAAGCCATATTTGGCCAAGGTGCCGGGCTTGAAGTTTTCGGCCACCACATCGGCGCTTTGGCACAAGCGCCGGGCCACCGCTGCCCCCTCGGGCTGATGCAGGTTGATGCGGATGCTTTTTTTGTTGCGATTGAACATGGGGAAAAATCCCGCGCCTGAACCCAGCAAATGGCGGGTGCGGTCGCCGTCGATCGGCTCGACCTTGATCACCTCGGCGCCCAAATCGGCCAGCACCACACCACAGGTGGGGCCCATGACCATGTGGGTGAATTCAATCACCCGCAAACCGCTGAGGGGTTGGTTGGTGGTGGTCAATGGCGCGCTCATGGGCTGGTGAACACCGTCAACACGCCGGTGTAGCCATGCAGGTGCCGGTGGGCGATTTCGCCGCCGGCAAAAAACCCGACCAGGGGCACATCGCCCAGTGCGCGGCGCACGATGTGCATTTCCGCACTGGGGCCGCCAAAGTGCGGCCCGCCACGGCCCGCGCAGCTGACATAGATGGCCCCCACAATGCGCTTGGCGCCGGGCTCGGTGGGTGCTGAGCGGGCCTCCGCTGTCCAAGGCAGGGTGTCGTCGTCCATCAAGGCCGGTGCTTCCAAGGCTTCGCGAATTTCAGAACCCATGCGCATCAGGTCGGCCCGCGCCGCGTTGACATTTCGCTCGCAAAAACTCAGGCCCATGCCGGGGCTGACCATCTCAGCCACCGCCACGGCTTGGCGCTTCGGGTCCAAACCCACGATGTGGCGCACCAACACCTCCTCGCCAAATTCACCCATGTGCCGCACAGCCTGATCACCGTTTGCCGACAGGCCCACCAAGGTGGCGCGGACGCGGGCCAAGGCGGGTTGCGGTTGATCCAAAGAAATGTCCAAATCACGCAGCAACACGTCCAGCGCTGGCTCGCCGTCCAAAGCCAGGACCAAATGGCCCTCGCATTCGGTGATGGTGTGGGCGGGGGAAATGGGCACACAGCCTTGGGTGACCCGCGACACCAAAGCCACCTCTGGGCCAAAGGCCACGCCACTGAGGCCGCCGCTGTAAACACCGCCCGCCGCACCTTGGCCGCGCACGTGGCCACCGGAGGTGACGGCAAACTGCACCGCGGCATGGCGGCTGCTGGCCAGGCCCCCAAACACGTATTCACCGTGGGTGCGTTGGGCGAGTTCGGCAATCAAGTCGCCCACATCGGGGGTTTGGCCATCGGCGTGCACCAAGGCGGTGTGGGGCTCAAAACCGATGTGCTGGCCCAGCGGCGCCACGCCACTGAACACCCGGTACTGGTTGTGCGGCAACTCGCACAGCATCACGGTCAATGCCGGTTCGTCAAAGTACTCGACGTTGTTGGCCGCGATGCCCACACCCACCGTGCCCGCCCAATCGGTGACGGTGGG
Organism: Comamonadaceae bacterium; assembly: GCA_947448885.1. Taxonomy (GTDB): domain Bacteria; phylum Pseudomonadota; class Gammaproteobacteria; order Burkholderiales; family Burkholderiaceae_C; genus Limnohabitans. The sequence continues at coordinate 1,689 of CANFPJ010000210.1, read as the reverse complement.
CAATTCGGCGCTCAGCCAGTCCAAGATGTCTTGCGCCTGATCGGCATAGTGATCGGTGATGTAAATCAAGCCCAAGGTGGGCTGCGCCGCGTGGGTGGGCAAGCTCAGCTGCGCTTTGAGTTGGGCCAACACCAACCCGGCCGCCATCGGCCACTGGGGGTGGGTGGCATGGGCGCTGGGAAACAACTTCATGGGCGTTTGGTTGTGGCTCGCTTGCGGGCAGGCGCTTTTTTGGCAATGGCTTTTTTGGCCGAGGCTGGGGCAGGGCTTGATGGCGCTTGGCCCGCCATGTCCATGCCAGCGGCTTTGGCCTGTTGCTGCATGTCGCTCATGGTTTTTTGGGCGATGTCTTGAAACTGCTGGGTCAAGGCGCCCCACCATTGCATGGGGTCCACCGCTGCACCTGGTCCAGTTTGGCTGCTGGCAGGCTTGCCTTTGGCGCCGGTGCGGGGCGCCGTGGCCTTTTTGGGTGCCGACGCAGGTTGTTCTTCAGCGGCCTTGGGGGCATGTGCGGCAAAGGCCGAAGCCCCTGTGGGCCAAGCACTCGGTTTGGCCTTGAGTGATTCGGCCAGGTCGCCCATGCTCATGTTCATGTCTTGCAAGGTTTTGAGCGTCATGCGCTGCACCTCCAGCGCTTGGATGGTGGCGGCAATGGCTTGGGTGTTTTGATTCAACCAAAACTGCACGGCCTTGAGCTCTTGGATGCGCTTATCCAACTCTTGCGGGTCCAAGGTGGGCGCAACCCAACTGCTCGGCCCCATGCCCGCCGCAGCGCCTTGGGTTTGCAGGTTTTTTAAAAAATCAAAGCCCGGGACAAATTGGCTGAAATCAAAACCAGGGGTTTGGCTCATGCGACACATCCTTGCAGGCGAGCCGTCCCCGATGGACAACCCATGCCCCAAGCTTATCCCATGCCCGCCCATGCACCCCCTCCGACGGCCAGGGTGCTGAGGGGATTGGTCGTCAGTGCTTGTGTGCCGAACCCATGCCGCCGTCTTTGCCCAGGCCATGGGTCATTTCTTTGACCGGCAACTTGACCTCTTGCTGCGACACCACGCCCTTGCTGTCTTTGAACTTCAGGGTGAGGGTCATGCTGGTGTCTTTGGCCAGCGGGCCTTTGAGGTCCATCAGCATCACGTGATAACCGCCGGGCTGCAATGCCACGGACTTGCCCGCAGGCAAGTCGATGGCGGGCACAGCGGCCATCTTCATCACGTTGTTGTCCATCTTCATCTCGTGCACTTCGGCCACACCGGCCACCGGGCTGCTCACCCCCACCAATTGGCTGGCTTGGGTGGCGGTGAGTTTCATGAACACGCCGGTGGCTTTTTGTCCGGGCACAGTGGCGCGGGCCCACGGGTCTTCGATCTTGACTTGTGCCCAAGTGGGCAGTGCCAAAAATGCACCCAGCACCCAAGCCACAGATTTAAAACACCTCATGTGAAAACTCCTTCAAAAAAATAGGATCGGCGGTAGACCAGGGCACATTCAAGGTTGGCGCTCGGTGATGAAGCCAATGCCCTGAATGCCAGCGCGTTGCGCGGCTGCCATGGCCTGGGCCACACGCTCGTAGCGCACATCGCGGTCGCCACGGATGTGCAGCTTGGGTTGGGGTTGTTTGGCGGCCTCGGTTTGCAACAAGGTCACCAGGGCTGCATCGTCAATGGCAGTTTCGTTCCACCAGTAGCG
>CANFPJ010000209.1 GCA_947448885.1 Comamonadaceae bacterium | reverse complement strand
TGGCAGAAGTCCCTGTCATTAAAGTCGCGACCCGAACAGACTTAGCGAAACGTTGGCACGATTTGATGGACATCAACGCTGGAACGATCGCCGATGGCAGCAAAACCATCGAAGAGGTTGGCATGGAGATGTTTCAGTTGATGCTTGATGTGGCCAGCGGACGTAAAAAAACCTGGGCTGAGCATTGGAAGTTACATAACGCATTGGTTTTGTTTAATCCTGCGCCGGTAACCTAATTCATCGAAGGATTTGTATGAAAGCCGAACTCAACGAGCGTATCACCCGCATAGGACCCCATACAGCATGCGGTAATTTAATGCGTCACTATTGGCAACCTATTGCGCTGGTCGATGAGTTTAATCCCGCCCTTGACCCGAGAATGGGAATTCGCCCTGTCAAAGCAGTACGCATTCTTGGCCAAGACTTTGTGTTGTTTAAAAACGAACAAGGTCAATTCGGCTTGCTCGATAGAGATTGCCCCCATCGTGGAGCTGATCTGGCCTTTGGACGCAACGAAGGAGACGGTCTACGTTGCCCATTCCACGGGTGGAAATTTGATATCAACGGGCAATGTATGGAAACGCCAGCTGAACCGGATGGCAGCAAACTATGTAGCCACATCAAACAGCGTAATTACCCGCTGATAGAACGCAGTGGCATGTTGTTTGGCTGGCTTGGCGCCGAAGGGACCACCCCTCCCCCTTTTCCTGCACTGGACTGTTTTACTGCACCCGACACGCATACCTTTGCATTCAAAGGCCTGTGGCAATGCAACTGGTTACAAGCATTTGAAGTCGGCGTTGATCCAGCACACGCATCGTTCTTGCATCGTTTCTTTTTTGATGAATCATTAGATGACACCTACGGCAAACAATTCCGTGGTGCTAGCGCGGGCGACATCAACGGAGAACGTTGGCCTATGACGAGAGTCATGCGTGAATTCGATCAGCCCCAAATCAGTGTGGCGCCTATGCCATTTGGCATGCGACTGACTTCTTTGCGCCCGATGACAGATGCACTGACTCATGTACGTGTGACCAATGCAATATTTCCACATACGTTTGTTATTCCCCTTTCTGAGACTATGACCATCACCCAGATACATGTGCCAGTTGATGACACAAACACTTATTGGTATTCGGTTTTTACCAGCTTCGCTGGGCCTGTAGACAAAGAAGCCATGCGTAACCAGCGCTTGAGCGCCATTAGCCTGCCTGACTACATTCCAAAATCAGGTCGCCATAACAACTGGGGCTTCAACGCCGAAGAACAAAACACACGCACCTATTTAGGCATGGGCGAGAACGACATCAACGTACACGACCAATGGGCTTGCGAAAGCATGGGGCCCATACAAGACCGCACACGCGAGCACTTGGGTACCAGTGACGTAGCTGTCATGGCAAATCGACGTAACTTAATCAAGGCTATCGACGATGTAGAAGCTGGCAAACTTCCGCTAGGCTTTGCACAACCCGAAGTAGCAGCACAGCGTTTTGGCCCAGACACCGTAGATGGCATAGCACCTGCACAAGATTGGGAAAATTGGTGGCAAGAAGCAGTCGTCCATAAGCGCAATAGTGCGCCTTGGGATGCCAGCTTAGACGCAAATAAAACATGAACGTAGCAAAGCTCATCAAAAGCCAGAGTTTAGAACTCGTGCGCTTTGCATGGTGTGACACCCATGGCATGTTGCGCGGCAAAACACTCACGTCCTCGGCTGCGATTAAGGCGTTAGATCAAGGTGTTGGCATGGTCAGCACCTTGATGCTGAAAGACACATCTGACCGCACTGCCTTCAAGGTGTTCGAGCCTAGCATTGCGCAAGATTTGCCTGGGTTTGAGTTCGCCAACAACCTACTTTTAAAACCCATCCCCAATAGTTTCAAAGTGTTGCCTTGGGCTGACAAAACGGGCTGGGTCCAATGCCAACCCGTTTTTCTAAATGAGGAAAGTGTTTTATATGACACACGCTTTCAACTTCAAGCCGCTTTAGAAAAACTCGCAAACATGGGTTTGCAAATGGTCTGCGGGTTAGAGGTGGAGTTTCATATCTATCGATTGCATGATGTTAATCACGGTATTGACTTAGACCCTAACATTGCAGCTTGGCCGGGCGTATGCCCTGAAGTGAGTTTGATTCACCCCGGCTACAACCTCCTTTCTGAGAACTGTTTTGATATGGCGGAGGAACCGCTGCGTATCGTTCAACATACCGCGCAGGCTTTAGGTTTACCTTTGCTGTCATTAGAAATTGAACTGGGCCCCAGCCAAGTAGAAGCTGTTTTTGACGCTACCGATGCACTTGCCGCCGCTGACAATATGGTGCTTTTTCGCAGCGCTGTGCGCCAAGCATTAAGGCGCGCAGGTTATTACGCCACCTTTATGTGTCGACCACCGTTCGAGAGCATCATGTCCAGTGGTTGGCACCTGCACCAGTCTTTGGTAGAAATAAAGTCAGGACGCAACGCCTTCATGCGTGAAATGCCGCAAGCCAATACACAAGCTAATGATGCGCGCCATACGCTTTCTGATGTTGGTACGCATTACCTTGCGGGTTTATTAGAAAACGCACAAGGCATGACGGTGATGTGCACCCCCACTGTGAATGGATTTGGACGATTTAGGCCTAATGCATTAGCACCGCAATCTGTTCTGTGGGGACGTGACAACCGTGGGGCCATGTTGCGTGTCATCGGTCAAGCTGGCGACCAAGCAACACGCATAGAAAATCGCTTAGGCGAGCCTGCAGCTAACCCGTATCTGTATATGGCTTCGCAAATCCATGCAGGGCTTCAAGGCATACAAAAGGAATGGGTACCACCATTAGCAACTGATTCTCCTTATGGAGATGACAACGTAGTATCAAATGGACAGGCGGTTCGTATTCCCAATAATCTAAGGGATGCTTTAGTAGCACTTCAGGACAATAGCGCTATGCGCGAAGGGTTTGGTGCAGAGTTCTTACGCTACTACGCTCGCATAAAAAATTCCGAACAGCAACGGTTTGATGCGTCTGAGGACAAACTAGAATTTCAAAAACGAGAGTATTTCAGTCGAATTTAATATTCGGTGCGCACCATATTCGCAAAACATTCTCAATGATATTTTTTACTTCACTTCACTTCACATCACTTCACACTCACTATCAAACAAGCATGCTAAAAATTGTTTTATTTGAAAAAGCAAACGACACCTCCGGCACCACCATAGAAGCCAAGGTAGGTCAAAGCTTGATGAAAGCCGCCGTAGGCGCCAATATTGAAGGTGTTGCAGCAGATTGCGGTGGCACATTGACCTGCGCCACTTGCCACGTGATGGTGCGTGAACCTTGGCTTAGCCAATTACCTGCTATGACAGACGACGAAGACGGCATGTTGGACTTTGCAGCTTGTGCACGGCAAGCCAACAGCCGCTTGTCTTGTCAAATTAATCTAACCGATGCGATGGATGGCATGCAGATAGATTTGCCAGCCAGTCAATATTGATTTATTTAGTCA
>CANFPJ010000208.1 GCA_947448885.1 Comamonadaceae bacterium | reverse complement strand
TTGCCCAGTTGTCCAAACACTTTGGTGGCATCCATGCCCTGAATGGCATTGACCTGCACATCAACGAAGGCGAGATCCTTGGCTTGATTGGGCCCAATGGCGCAGGCAAAACGGCTTTGATCAACACCATCACTGGCTTTTACCGGGCCGACTGCGGGCAAATGGATTTCATGGGCCACAACTTGGTGGGGCGCTCATTGCACGACATTGGTCGCCTGGGGATTGGCCGCACGTTTCAAAACATCCGCTTGTTCAAACGCATGAGCGTGTTGGAAAACGTGATGGTCGCCAACAAAACCTACGCCGCCCATCCCTGGGCCGCTTTTTGGGGCTTTGGCCACCGCCGCCAAGCCGTGGACGAAGCCATGCATTGGCTGCGCACCATGCACCTGGACACCAAAGCGGATGTATCGGCCCAGTCTTTGTCGTATGGCGAGGCACGGCGTTTGGAGATCGCCCGTGCCTTGGCCGGTTACCCCGCCTTGTTGTTGCTGGACGAACCCGCCGCCGGCATGAACGAGACCGAAACCGAAGCGCTGATCCGCGACATCCACACGGCGCGCAGCCAAGTCAAAGCCATGTTGCTCATTGAACACGACATGGGCTTGATCCGCAGCCTGTCCGACCGTGTGGTGGCCATGGACTACGGCCGCAAAATTGCCGAAGGAACGGCCGCCAGTGTGCTCGCGCACCCAGAGGTCAAAAAAGCCTATTTGGGGGAAGACGAATGAGCACCCCGCTGCTGAGCGTGCGCGATTTGCATGTCTCGTATGGCCCCATTCGGGCCTTGCGCGGCTTGGACTTGACCGTTCATGCCGGCGAAACCGTGGCCATTGTGGGGGCCAACGGCGCCGGAAAAACCACTTTGATGCGCGCCATCAGTGGCCTGTTGCCCATGGTCCAAGGCAGCATTCATTTCTTGAATCACTCGGTGGCCCACACGCCCACCCACGCCCTGGCCCAAGCCGGGATGCTGCATGTGCCCGAAGGGCGAGGCACCTTGCAGCGCATGGTCGTCGACGAAAACTTGCGTTTGGCTTGGGAGATTCGCGCCAGCACACAAAGTTTTGAAGATGCACTGAGCGATGTGTATCAGCGCTTTCCGCGCTTGAAAGAACGCCGCCAACAATTGGCTGGCAACCTCTCCGGTGGCGAACAACAAATGCTGGCCATTGCCCGCGCCCTGATGAACCGCCCCCAGTTGTTGCTGCTCGATGAACCCTCCATGGGTTTGTCGCCCCGCTACCGCCAAGAGGTGTTTCAAATTCTGGCGGATTTGCGCGACAGCGGGCTGGGCATTTTGTTGGTCGAGCAAAATGTGCGCAGCGCTTTGCGCTTGGCCCACCACGCCCATGTGTTGGCGCAAGGCGTGTTCACCGCCTCAGGCAAAGCCAGTGATTTGGCCAACGACCCGGCTGTGCTGGCGGGCTATTTGGGCCATGGTAAATTGACCCAAACCCCGGCGTGAGCCCCGCATTCATCGCCTTTTTTCGATCAACAACAGGAGACCTTGACATGAAACGCACCCCCTTTTTATTGGCCATGATGGCTGCTGCTGTGATGCCCCAGTGGGCCGCCCATGCGCAAAGCAAACCCCCCGTGAAAATTGGCTACATCAGCATCTTGACCGGTCCCTTGGCGGGCTATGGCAAAGCCCAAGAGCTGATGGTCAAACTGGCGGTGGAAGACGTCAATGCCAAGGGTGGCATCAATGGCAGCCTGTTGCAAGTGGACAGTGTGGACGCCACCATCGACCCAGGCCAAGCCGTGGTGATGTTTCGCAAGTTTTTGGGCGAAGGCCACTTTGGCGTGATTGGACCCATGACGGGCACCCAATGGGAAACCGTCAGCGCCCTGGCTAACCAACTCAACATGCCCGCCATCACGGCCACCGCCAGCAAGCCTGGCATCACGATCCGGCCCTGGACGATTCGCATGCAACCGCCAGATGACATCTACATTGGCGAAGGTTTTGCCTCATTTGCCAAGCTCTACCCCAACATCAAAAATGTGGTCATCACCGCCGATGTGCGCGAAGCCTCGGGCAAAGCCGGCGCTGAGGCCTTTGAAGCCTTGGCCAAAAAATCCGGTTGGAAGGTGCTGGGCGTGGCCGAGTTCTCCACCCGCGCCACCGACCTTTCCCCTGTGGCGATTCAAATCAAAGGTTTGAACCCCGATGCGGTGCTGGTTTCCGCCCTGGGCCCCAACGCCTTGCAACTGGCCAAAGAGTTCAAAACCCAAAACGTCACCGTGCCCGTGCTGGCCAACTCGCTCATTTGGCCAGGCCCTTTTGTCAACACGGTGGGCGACGCCGGCCGCAACTGGCACACCATTGGCTTCACCACCCCCACCAGCTCCACCGGTGACAACACCTTGAACCTGTCGGCGGTCAAACGCTTCCAGGAACGCGCCGACGCTTCATTGGGCAAGCCGGCCAATTCGGCCAACTGGTCGTTGAGCTATGACACCGTGTTGGCCTACGCCGACATGATGCGCAGCGCCAAGATTGACGGCAACACCGACCCCAAAGTGGCGCGTGAAGCGATCAAAAACGAGTTCATGAAGATCAAAACCTTCAAAGGCATTCAGTCGTATGTGATGCGCGACACCGGCGACATGCACATCCCTGGGCGCGCTTTGGTGGCCGACACGGCCAAGAACGAATGGCGCTTCGCTGACAAGTGATGCGAATGTGCGGGGCAAGTCTCCGCCGCAGATGGATCGACCAGGTCTGTGCTGCATGAAAAAAGCCGCCATCGGGCGGCTTTTTCATTGGATTCGTCTATTTAAAACCCAAACAATGCCGCCGGGTTGTCCGCCAGTATTTTTTGCCGCGTGGGCGCATCAGGCGCCCAATCTTTCAAGAGGTTGAACAGTTGCACCGATCCCACCTTGTCGGCAAACGACAAATGCGGGTAGTCGCTGCCCCAAATGATGCGGTTGGGCGCGGCATCGATCAGCGCTTGGGCCATGGGCAAGGCATCGGCAAACAGCGGTGCCGTGGCCATGCGGTAGGTGCCGGTGAACTTGACCCAAGTGCGCCCGTTGCCGTGGCGCAAGCGGTCCAGCAATTTGACAAAGCCCGCTTGCCCTGGCCCTTCACGGCCCAAGAACATGCCCATGTGGGCCAGGCTGTGGTCCACGCGCAGTTGGTCCATCACCGGCAACAAGGCCTCGGTCAACCAACCGGGCAATAAAAAGTCCAGGTGCCAGCCGATCTCGGCGCAGCGTGCGTCCAGGGTTTGGATGCGTGGCAGCATTTGCGCGGCCAAGCCCGCGTCAAAAGGTTGAACCGGCGACACATTGATGCGCACGCCGCGCACGCCCAGTGCATTCAATCGGGCTAACTCCGCATCGGGCACATCTTCGTCCACATCCACAATGCCCCGGCAATGCGCCGTGCCCACGGTTTCCATGGCTTGCAACATGCAGGTGTTGTCGCGGCCATAAGCCGAGGGTTGGACAAACACGAAACGCACAAAGCCCAAATGGCGGGCCAGTTGTTGGTACTCGCTCCAGGGTGCATGGGGCGGTGTGTAGCGCAAGCCATCGGCATAAG
>CANFPJ010000207.1 GCA_947448885.1 Comamonadaceae bacterium | reverse complement strand
TGGTGGTGCTCAACTTTGGCGAAAAAATTGCCCAAGGCAGCCCGGCACAGGTGCAAGCCGACCCGGCGGTGGTGGCGGCCTATTTGGGGCAGGTGAAGGCAGAGCATGCTTGAGCTGAACCAAGTCTCGGCCAGCTACCACTTGGCGCCCGTGGTGCAAGCGGTGAGCATGCGCGTGGAAACCGGTGAAACCGTGGCCCTGATTGGCCCCAATGGTGCGGGCAAATCGACATTGCTGGGGGCCTTGTCGGGCACCGTGCCGCGCCGCCAAGGACAAGCTTGGTTCGATGGTGTGGATTTGATGACCTTGCCCAGCCACCAAATCGTGGCGCTGGGCGTGGTCCAAGTGCCCGAGGGTCGGCATGTGTTTGCGCCCATGTCGGTGCAAGACAATTTGCTGCTGGGTTCGGTGGCGCTGGCTCAGCGCCAGCGGGCTTTGCAGCAGCGCTATGACGCGGTCTACGGCTTGTTTCCCCGCTTGGCCGAGCGGCGTCACCAATTGGCGGGCACCTTGTCGGGGGGTGAGCAACAAATGGTGGCCATTGGCCGTGCCTTGATGAGCCGGCCCAAACTGCTGTTGCTCGATGAGCCTTTTTTGGGCTTGGCACCCAAGGTGGTGGAGGAAATCCGCCAAGCCCTCAACACCTTGCGCGGTGAGGGCCTGACCATGATTTTGGTCGAGCAAAAACTCGACATCGCCTTGCCCTTCACCAGCCGCACCCATGTCATGATCAAGGGCCAACTGGCCTTGGTCCAAAACAGCGCAGAATTGATGCGCGACCCCGACCTGGGCCAGCTTTATTTCCGTTTGGCGCAACCCGCCGTTTGGAGTTCACCATGACCACCCCTTTGCGTGCCACCCACACCCAAGCCCCGGCCAGCCGTGGCATCCACCATTTGGCCCTCAACACCGAGGACATGAAGTCCACGGTGGACTTTTACACCCGGGTCATGGGCATGCCCTTGGTGCACGCTTTGCGCGTGCCGCCAGGCGTGGGGGTGGGGCCGGGCAACCGGGGTAACCCGCCGTTTGAAAACCTGCGCCATTATTTTTTCGATGCGGGGGGCGACACCTTGGTTGCCTTTTTTGAAATGCCCAAAGGCGCCAAGTCGGTGGGCGACCGCGACGCCATTGCCGCCATGCAGCACTGCTCATTCACCACCAGCCAAGCCCAGTTCGATGTGCTGCACCAACGCCTCCAAGACGAAGGCGTGCCCTTGATCGGTCCGGTTTTTGTCGGGGCACAAACCTGGTCGTTGTACTTTTTTGACCCCAATGGCATTCGCTTGGAGTTGTCGTGGCAAGAGCACGACGGCGACGATGTGCAAGTGGTCAAGCGCTGGACGCAAACCCAAACCGAGGCCTTGGAAGAGCTCGAAACCTTGAGCCAAGACCCGGAGTGGTTGACCTCGGTCACCGCGCATTTGCCCACCGCCCGTTGACCCCAGGAGCACCCCATGAGCGAATTTGTTCCCATCAGAGGCCTGCACCATTTCGCCTACCGCTGCCGCGACGCCGAAGAGACGCGCCATTTCTATGAGGACTTGCTGGGCTTGCCCCTGACCCACATCGTTCGCGCCGACACCATCCCCAGCACCGGTGAATACTGCCCGTATGTGCATTTATTTTTTGAAATGACCGATGGCAGCTCGGTGGCGTTTTTTGACCTGGGCGACAACACCGCCAGCGACCCCTCACCCAACACGCCGCGGTGGGTGAACCATTTGGCCTTGCGGGTGGACTCGGTGGCGGCGGTGCATGCCGCTTTGGCGCGCTTGCGTGCAGCGGGTTTGGACGTCATCGGGCCGGTCGATCACGATGGGTTTGTGGTGTCCATTTATTTCTTTGACCCCAATGGCATTCGCTTGGAGTTGACCACGGTGACCGCCAGCGACCAACAGTTGCAACAGTACCGGCAAGCGGCGCGAGCCCGGCTCGATGCCTGGACCGCCGAAAAAGCCAACCGCCCTCAGGCTGTGGCCTGAGCCGCAGCGCCCGCTCATGGGCCTGGGATCAGGCGGCGAATGGGCTCATTCCAGGACGATGCCTTTGCCCTTGACCACCCGCGCCCACAAGGCCATTTGAGCTTGGATGAAATCTTGGGCGGCTTTGGGTCCGCCTTTTTGCACCTCGCCCCCCAGTTGGGCGATGCGCGCTTTGACCTCGGGCGTGTCCATGGCCTTTTGCAAGGCATCGGCCAATTTCTCCACCACGGCATCGGGCGTGCCCGCCGGCGCGAAGATGGCGTTCCACTCATGGATTTCACTGCCGCTCACACCAGCTTCGGCCAGGGTGGGCACGTCGGGCAGGGCCGTTGCGCGCTTGCTGGAGGTGACGGCCAAGGCACGCAATTTGCCCGCCTGAACATGCTGCAGGGTGGAAGCCAAGTTGCCAAAAAACAGCGGCACTTGGCCACCGATCACATCATTGAGCGCCGGGCCACCGCCTTTGTAGGGGATGTGCACCATGTCCACTTTGGCGGCAGACTCAAACAAAGCACCCGCCAAATGCTGGGCCGAACCGTTGCCAGATGAGGCATAAGCCACCGCATCTTTGCGTGACTTGGCCAGGGCGATCAACTCGGCGATGTTTTTGGCGGGCACCTGGGCGTTGACCAACACCACGTTGGGAAACAAGGCCAACACCCCGATGGGCTTGAAGGCTTTGCTGCTGTCGTAAGGCAGCTTGGGAAACAAAGCCGGGTTCACCGCGAACGAAGATGCATCGAGCATCAGCGTGTGGCCATCGGGCGTGGCCTTGGCCACAGCGCTGGCGCCAATTTGTCCGCTGGCACCGGGGCGGTTTTCCACCACCACGTTTTGTCCCAGCACCTCGGCCATTTTGGGCGCCACCAAGCGCGCCATGGCGTCGGCACCGCCGCCGGGTGGGTAGGTGACGATCAGGCTGATGGGTTTGGTGGGCCAGGTGGGGCTTTGCGACCACGCACCCACGGCGCCCCAAGCGCACAGGCCCAAGGTCAGCCACTGGGCCAAGCGCTGCAGGACAAGTGGGCGTGAGTTGTAAAACATGGAAAGACTCCTCGCGCAACGGGATGAAAGAAAACGATGTTCTCAATAACGCCGGGGTCACATGACCCGCTGGCGCAAACGCGTGGAGACCCACTCGGCCAGCATCACCATGGCCAAGATGACCAGCAACACCAAGGCCACGCGGTCCCACTCAAACACATCAATGGAGGCATTCAAGGCCATGCCCAAGCCGCCGCCCCCCACCAGGCCCAGGATGGCGGACTCGCGCACATTGATGTCCCAGCGAAACAAAACGATGGCCACAAATGCCGGTTTCACCTGGGGCCAATGGCCATAGAGCAAACGGCCAGACAGGGGTGCCCCCGCAGCGCTCAAAGCTTCCAAGCTTCCGGTGTGGGCTTCTTCCAAGGCTTCGGAGAGCATCTTGCCAATGAAGCCGATGGAGTGAAAGGCAATGGCACAGGTGCCCGCCAAGGTGCCCGGGCCGAACATGGCGACAAAAAACAATGCCCACAACAAGGTGGAAATGCTGCGTGTGGCCACCAGAACCAGGCGGGCTGCGCCATGCAGCCACCACCAGGGGGTGATGTTGCGCGCAGCCAGCAAGGCAAAGGGCAGGGCCAGCAACACGCCCAAAGC
>CANFPJ010000206.1 GCA_947448885.1 Comamonadaceae bacterium | reverse complement strand
TGGGTCACCACTTGCATGAGGTTGACCAACTCATCTGGGCTGATGGTGATATTGGCCTCTGGTTCCTCGGGCGCAGACAACAAATCGAACCGGGGACCTACGTGCAAAACGCTGTTGGCCAGCAATTGCCCGTCAAGTCGATTGATTTGCCGTGTCAGTTCTGTGATGTCAGACTGATTCGGACCTTGCGAAACGTAATAGGCGGCATCGCCATAATGTAAATCCAAGTCCAAAAAAATAGTCTTTTGGTCGTATTCCTTGGCCAAAATATCGGCAAAATTTGTCGCCAAAAAGGTGGCGCCACTGCCACCTTTGCAAGACAAGAATGTGATGATTTTGGATCTTTTGATGAGTGCGTTGGCGTTGACCGTTTTGCGGTGCTTGAGCCGAACCAAAGACAACTGCAACTCATGTCCTGCTGCAGGGGTGTGAAGCATTTCCCGAATGCCCGCTTGCATGGCTTGGATCAAGATATCAGGTTCAAACACGGGTATCAAGCCCATAACGACCAAGTCGGGATGAAGCGCGATCCAATCGCCCAACGTGATGATGGCTTGCATCGGTTCGATGACGTCGCAGTTCACGATCAGCATGCCGGTCTCCATGCCAGCCAACATGTGGATGTCCAAGGCATTGCCCGTGCGCACTTTGGCGCTGACCACCAAATGGCCTTCAGCAGTAACCTTTTCTTTAAGCCATTGCAACTCGGTTTCGTTGCCAGCCAGTAAGTGGGTTTTCATGGGCACGGCGTTGGACAATCGGTCATCATGGCGCTATCCCTGCACCACTGCCCACACCGATGTTGTAGACGTTGGATGTGGGGGTCACCACATCGAATGACTTTTGATAGCGATCAACGGAAGATTTCACTGACTGACCATCGCTGTGCATCACCCCTGCCCCATCTGCGGGCGCATTGACATTCACAATTTGGCTTTGAACGGCGGCGCGAACGGCATTGCCAAATTGCGCATCAATCGGTGATGGGTGGGTGACACATGCGCTGAGTAAGGCGCAGGCGACCATGGGGATGAGTTGGATTTGACGCATGGCAATATCGATCATGGTTGGGTCGGCGGGGTTTTCACGGCACCTTCCATTCGACCTTCCCAATGCAATTCGCGCGCTGTGGGCTCTATGAACTGGTCGGTGGGCAGTTTGGGTTTGGCGGCAGTGGGCTTGGCCAAGTAAGGGGTGACGATGAACACCAATTCAGTGCGTTCTGACTGAAACGCAGTGCTGCGGAACAAGGCGCCCAAAATCGGGATTTCGCCCAGGATGGGAAAGGCTTTGACCGCCTCGGTCACGTTGTTCTTGATCAACCCACCGATGGCAAAGCTTTCGCCGTCCCTGAGCTGTACCGTGGTGGAGGCCCGCCGCGTGGTGATGGAGGGCAAGACGCTCACCTGGCCGGTGGATGTGGTGACACTGGTGCCCACCTGGGACAGCTCCGACACCTCAGGGGTGACCCGTAAATTGATCAGTCCGTCTTCCAGCACCGTGGGAACAAACTTCAAACCCACGCCGAACTCCCGCTCTTCCAAGGCGATGGTCGAGGCGCCACTGGCACTCGACTGGGGTACTGGGATGAATATCTTGCCACCGGCCAAAAATGACCCTTCCTGACCGCTGGTGGAGGTGATGGTGGGCTCGGCAAGGATTTTCACCAAGCCTTTTTTGATTTCTGCATCGAGTTTGATGGTGGTTCGACCATCGCTGGCTGAAACCGTTCCGGCACCAGTGCCCAACATGGTTGACAGCAAGGTGTATGTGTCGACGCCATTGGTGCGGGTGCCATTGACACTGGCACCGAGTTGGTTCAACAGTGTTTTAGAAACCTCGGCCACCTTCACTTCCAACATCACTTGTTGCGAACCCTCCAAGCGCAACATGTTCACGACTTTTTTGCCACTGGCAAACACCTCGGCCAATGCCACCAATCGCTGCAAACGAATGGGGTCGCTGACCAGCCCGCTGAGCACCAGCGTGTCACCCAACGCATTGACTTGCACATTTTTTTCGTTGGGCACCAGCTCCAACATCAAACTGCGCAGCGTTTTGACATCGATGCCGACCGTGACATCCATCATGTGGGTCGTTCCTTCTTGGGTCCAAATGATCACGTTGGTGATGCCGAATTTTTTGCCCAACAGATACATTTCTTTGGGGTTGATCAACATGACATCGGCCACATCCGGGTTGCCCACGGAAATGCGCACGGCATGCTGGGGCAGTGGATACACCACGGACTTACCGGTCGACAACTGCATTTGTGCAATCGCCTCTGTGGCCTGGCTGGGCGATGAACATGGGATGACAAGCATTGCAGTGAGCCAAGCCATTCGCAGGTGATGAGGGGCTTGCATGAGTTATTCCAATGACTTTGTGATGCCACGAATGATTTCTGGCTTTGGCTGCGGTGGCGGTTTGGCCGGTATGGGCTCACGGGATCGCGTTGCAGCAGGCGCTGTCACCTTGGGCTTGCTGGTGACCAGCTGGGGCGCTGGGGCCACTGGCTCTGGATTGCCAAACAAACTGACTATGCTGGCCCCGGGGGTTTGGACGTGCGCGGTGTCCATTTGGCTGCGCAACACCAATGACAAAGACCCAACGCTGCGGGCAAGGTCGATTTGCTCGGCTTGCACAGGCGTCACCTCCAAGGTCACGGCATTGACCAACCTGGGCTTGGTTTCACTGGTCGAAGCGTCTTGGGCCAATGCCAGCACCAAGATGCGTTCGAGCACAATTTTCGACACCACATGTCCCGATTTGTGGGTCGCATTGACGATCACATCCACGTGATTGCCCGGCAAAGCGAAGCCCGCCACACCGACAATTTCATTGACCTTGACGGTGATGGCCCGGCTGCCCTCATGCAGCAAGGCCGAAAGCCCACTTTTCTCGCCCTGCGGGGCCAATTTGGCGGCGAGAACCGGCTCGCCTTTGAGAATGGACGTGTTGATGACCCGCTGATAAATTTGCACCGGATCGGCATGTGCTTGTGGCAGGTCACTTTTGGCGGGCCACTCCACCACCTCCAGCATGCCTTCTTTGAGCTGCGTGCCAAAGGGCAAATCTTTGGATGCCACCACCACGCTTTTGGTGGCAACCTCAGCCCTTTTCACAATCCAGCTTTCACCTATGGCCACAGCGAACAAACCGATGGCGACAGAGCTGGCCAAGAGGACCGTTGACCTGATATTTCTCACATATTTCCGATCAATGGTTCATGAAGAAATGGGAGACCGTTCCCATGCCAATCGCACAGGCATACGGCATGCGATGGGGACCCACCACCATCACCCATTGACGCGGTCTGCCACCACTGGTGACTTGATAAAACAGGCCCAGCAATCCCATTCCCATTTGCTGAACCATGGACCTCAATCGCCGGTGGCGAATGGCGATCAGCACCGCCAGCACGGCACCGGCCAAGGCGGTCAACAAGGCCACCGACAACACACCGGGATAGCCCACAAAGCTTCCTACGGCACCCATCAGCTTGACATCGCCGGCGCCCAAAATGCGCAACAGGTACAAGGGCAAAAATGCGGCGATCCCGGCCGCAGCAGCCAGCAGTGATTCGCGCCAGCCCAGACCACCGTCAAACAGGGACAGTCCCGCGCCCATCAGCAAGCCAGCGCCGACCAATGGGTT
>CANFPJ010000205.1 GCA_947448885.1 Comamonadaceae bacterium | reverse complement strand
GCAAAGTTGATAAAGCCGCTAAGCGAAGAAGTTGGCGTCTTTTCATGAAGTTGTTTTGCCAGTGTCAGTCCAAGCAGGAACGCGTCCAAGTCGCTCAGCTTCTTCCCATGAAAAATTGAGTTCAACTTTGATTCCGTTAATAGGTTCGCGCATGAAGAGTTGGTACAAATTGGAGTTGTGGGCTTTTCGCTCACTGAACTCAATCCCGTTCTTTGTGAGGCGGTCGATGAACTCTTCCATCCCATCGCAATTCAAACAGAGATGGTCAATACGGCCAGAGCCCAATGCACTCGCTGCTGAATAGTCAGTGCCATCTGCATCTGTTGGTGTTTTTAAATAGGTGTCTTGGTGCGCGGAGTGTCTTGCTTTACCAATGTGAATGACGTCTTGCTCACCGATGTAGAGCCAGTAAACAGGAAATCCAAATTCGGGGTGATACCCATTTCTAAACCCTAGGTTGTCACAAAACCAATCACGTGTCCCCTCGGGATCGTGGGTAAGAATTAATAAATGCTCAAGAAATCTGAGTCCCAATGCTTACTCCTTTGTAATAGTATTTTTTAATGCATACGCATATAAATTTACATGTGTGTAGGCTCTTAGAAAGGGACTTACTCAGCAATGGGGTTTTTACCAATGAACGTCTATCTAATTCCATTGATTCATCTCTATTTAAAGCGACTTTAATTTCTGATGTAAAAATGCGGGCATATTTTTGAACAACCATCAGACAGGATCATCATGGATTCCAGTGCAATGCAATCTAGTACCCAGCAACCCGTAAAAGTCGGATTAGTAGGTTACGGATGGTGGGGAAAAATCATCGCCAAGCAAATTGCTACTTCCAAGCATTTGACATTAGTAGCTGTTGTGGAAGTCGATGAAAGTCTCAGGCAGCAGATGGGTTCTGATGCTGTTCTCAAGGCCGTGCAGGTCTTATCCAGTTTTGACGCGTTTCTAAAAATGACTGAACTAGAGGCGGTCATTCTTTGCACGCCACACCTGCAACACGCGGATCAAATTGTGCATGCAGTCCAAGCTGGTAAGCATGTGTTTTGCGAAAAACCTCTGTGTTTAACTTTTAGTGATGCACAGCGTGCCATCCAAAGTTGCATGCAGCACAAGAGAGTGTTAGGAATTGGCCATGAACGCAGATTTGAGCCTTCGGTCATTGCCTTGCGCAAAGAGATAGAAGCAGGGGTCTTTGGCACTATTTTGCAAATTGAAGCTAACTTCAGCCAGGACAAATTCTTTGCATTGCCCAAGGACAACTGGCGCTTATCCAATAAACACGCACCGGTTGGTCCTTTGACTGCAACAGGTATTCATTTGGTCGATTTGGCAATTGCTGTTTTAGGCCCTGCAGAGTCCGTATGGGCACGCTTAGCAACGCGTGGTTCTTATTTTGAAAACGGTGACACGCTTGGCATCATGTTGGCTTTCCCAGGCGGTGCCAATGCGCTTATCAGCGCTATGTTGGCGACACCGTTTGAAGGCCGCTTCGCAGTCTATGGGTCCAAGGGCTGGTTTGAAATTCGCGACCGCAAGCATCCTGAAAATCCTGCAGGATGGGACATCAAGCGTGTGATGCAAGGTCAAGAGCCCGTCACAAGTTTTGCAGACCAGTCGCCTACGGTGCTTGCTAATTTAGAAGCTTTCGCAATGGCCATTCGAGGCGAGCAGGCCTATCCTGTCACGCATACCGAAATGCTGGCCAACGTGGCGGCACTGGAGGCCATCATGAAATCTGTGGTCTCTAAGAATATTGAACCTATATCTGCGCCTGTTTGAGTTTTCTCCATAAACATGACTTTGAGAAAACCTCCCTTAGAGAAAAAACGACTCACTAGCCAAGAGCGTGAAAAGCAAATCGTCTTGGCGGCGGTGGAGTTTTTCGCAGAGGTGGGCTTTAGCGGAGACACGCGGCAATTAGCGCGCCGCTTGGGGGTCACGCAGTCGTTGATCTACAAGTACTTCCCTACCAAAGATGCCCTCATCGATAGGGTGTACGAGGAAGTTTATGTAGGTCGTTGGAATCCATTTTGGGAAGCGGTGATCCAAGACCGCTCGATTCCATTAGAAGATCGCTTAGTGAGTCTCTACATTGAGTATTCAAAAGCCGCCTTGACGCGCGACTGGGTGCGTATTTTTATGTTTTCTGGATTGCGTGGCGAAAGCATCAACAAAAAATATTTGGAGACGCTGCGCAGCCGTATTCTTGAACCCGTAGCGATTGAGTTGCGACAAGAGCTGGGTTTGCCAGACATCAAATCTATGCCTTTGAAAACCTCAGAAATTGAATTGGTCTGGAGTATCAACGCGCGTATTTTTTACTTCGGACAAAGACGTTGGATCTTCGATGTACCCATCGAAGACGATGTCGACGAGATGATCCGACTCACCATCGCGCACTTTATGGCGGGTGCAAGAGTCTTGTTGCCACAAATCCTCAAAGCGAAGCAGCCAAAAAAGTCTAAATAGGGCGCAAATTTAGGGAAAACCCCATCCCTGATGATCACTTGATCACCTTAAAGTGATCACATGAACACCAAGTCATCCCCCTCTTTCGATAAACGCGATTTACGCAATGCGTTTGGCAGTTTTGGAACCGGTGTGACGGTGGTCACTTCTGGATGCAAACAAACCCGCTTGGTCGGTGTCACAGCCAACTCATTTAGCTCTGTTTCGTTGGAGCCGCCGATTGTTTTATGGAGCTTAGGTAGCAACTCGCCTAGCTTGGACATCTTTGATACAACAGGGCGTTTTGTGATCAATATTTTGTCTTTGCAGCAAATGGATTTGTCCAAACGGTTTTCTAGCAATGTGCCAGATAAATTTGAAGGCGTCAAATTCGGCGAAGGTCTGGACGACTTGCCCGTCCTAAACGATTGCGTAGCCACGATCGAATGCAAAACGATACAACGCACGGTGGTTGGTGACCATGTGCTTTTCTTGGGACAAGTCGAAAAATATTCCTACGAACGCAAACCTACATTGCTGTTTTGCCAAGGCAATTATTTGCAAGGCGCTGCGTGTGAAGCGTCTTAACGCATATTATTTTTACTATTGAGGAGAACGATTTGAAATACAGCACGTTCATGATGCCCTTGCATCCGCCAGGCCGCAACATCACGGAAACTCTACAAGAAGACCGCGAAGCAGTGATCTTGGCAGATCAGCTTGGTTTTAGCGAGGCCTATGTAGGTGAGCATGTCACTGATGCCGCGGAAACTGTGACGTCTTCGATGATTTTCTTGGCCAGCTTGATATCTGAAACAAAGAACATCATGCTCGGAACGGGCACGATCAATGTGCCAAATTCGCATCCTGCAGCTATCGCCGCGCAAGCTGCCATGATGGACCATATGCTCAAAGGCCGATTCATCATGGGCATTAGCCCCGGTGGCTTGATGTCCGATGCGGAAGTTTTTGGTAACTTTGGCAAAGACCGCAATGCGATGTTTGTAGAAGGCATCAACATGGTGCTGAAGATTTGGCAGTCTGATCCACCTTACAACTTAGAAGGTGAATTTTTCAATGTCACCGTGGGAAAGACCATGATCCCAGAGATTGGCCAAGGGTTCATCATGAAGCCTTACCAACGGCCCCATCCCTTAATCGTTGGTACCGCTGTGGCGCCTTTCTCGAAGGGTGTGACAGAAATGGCTAAGAGAGGATGGCAACCTATTTCCGCCAACTTCTTGATGCCAGAGTGGGTCAAGTCGCATTGGCCAAAATATGTAGAGGGCCGTGAAGAGGTAGGTGCAGTTGCACATCCCAGTGAGTGGCGGATTGCAAAAAGCATTTTTGT
>CANFPJ010000204.1 GCA_947448885.1 Comamonadaceae bacterium | reverse complement strand
TTTCACATCCAAAATGACGTCGCCAATGCGCTTGCTCATGCCGCTCTCCCCACGGGCGCGAACAGCTTGGCATCGCTCAAGCGCAGCGTGGCGCTGACGCTGCCGCTGCGCCCGTCCTCAAACTTCACAACGGTCTCAATGAACTGCGATGGCAAGCCGCCATACAGAGCGTCCACCAGCACTTGGTATTTGTCGGCGATGTAGCCACGCCGAACCTTGTTGGTGCGGGTGAGTTCGCCGTCGTCGGCGTCAAGCTCTTTGTGCAACACCAAAAAGCGGCTGATCTGGCTGCCTGCGAGCAAGTTGTCGGCGCTCAAATCGGCGTTGACCTTTTCCACACAGTCTTGAATCAGTTCATAGACCTCGGGCTTTTGCGCCAAATCGGTGTAGCCGGCATAAGGCAGGTTGCGTCGCTCGGCCCAGTTGCCCACGGCGTCGAAGTCGATGTTGATCATGACGCACACTTTTTCGCGCTGGTCGCCATAGGCCACCACCTCTTTGATGAAGGGGAAGAACTTGAGCTTGTTCTCCACATACTTGGGCGCGAACATGGCCCCGTCGTTTTGTCCGCCTTTGATGCGGCCCACGTCTTTGACCCGGTCGATGATCTTGAGGTGGCCGCTGGCATCCAAAAACCCTGCATCGCTGGTGTGGTACCAGCCGTCGGCGGTGAGCACCTCGGCCGTGGCCTCGGGGTTTTTGTAATAGCCTTTGAGCAAACCTGGCGACTTGACCAAAATTTCGCCGTTGTCGGCCACCTTGATTTCCACCCCCGCACAGGGCACGCCCACGGTGTCGGCACGCGCTTCGTTGTCGGGCTGCAAACACACGAACACGGCGGTCTCGGTCGAGCCATACAGCTGCTTGAGGTTGACGCCGATCGATCGGTAAAAGGTGAACAGGTCTGGCCCAATGGCTTCGCCAGCGGTGTAAGCCACACGCACCCGCGACATGCCCAGGTTGTTGCGCAGCGGCCCGTAAACCAGCCAGTCGCCCACGGTGTATTGCAGCGACGCCCACAGACCAATGGATTTGCCATCCATGCGTGCCGGGCCATGGGCGCGGGCCACGTTCATGAAGTGTTCAAACATGCTGCGTTTGATGGCCCCCGCGTCTTCCATGCGGATCATCACGCTGGTGAGCAAGCCCTCAAACACCCGAGGTGGGGCAAAGTAATAGGTCGGTCCGACTTCTTTCAAGTCGATGGCCATGGTCGCGGCCGACTCGGGGCAATTGACCACATAACCACAGCACAACCACTGGGCATAGCTGAAGATGTTTTGGCCAATCCAAGCCGGTGGCAAATAGGCGAGCACCTCTTCGTTGGGGCCGAGGTGGTCAAAGTCGGCACCGGCCTGGGCACGGTCGATCAAGCTGTGGTGGGTGTGCACCACGCCCTTGGGGTTGCCCGTGGTGCCGGAGGTGAAAAACATCGCGGCCACATCATCGGCGTGACCCGCGTCGATTTCTTGCTGGGCCCAACCTGGGTGCGCGGCCACATGGGCGGCCCCGGCGCTCAAACAGGCGTCCAACGACGACAAGCCCGCTTCTTGGTAATTGCGCAAACCGCGCGGGTCGTCGTAAATGATGTGCGAAATGGCCGGGCATTGGCCACGGATTTCGATCATCTTGTCGACCTGCTCTTGGTTTTCCACCACCGCAAAACGCACCTCGGCGTTGTTGATGGGGAACACATATTCGGCGGACACCGCGTCTTGGTACAGCGGCACCGGGATGGCGCCCAAGGTTTGGGCCGCCAGCAAGGCAGCGGTCAGGCGCGGGCGGTTGGCACCCACCACCACGATGTGCTCGCCTCGGCGCAATCCCGCCAGGTGCAAACCAGCGGCCATGTGCACCGCCATTTGGGCCATGTCTGCCCAGGTGTGGGTTTGCCAAATGCCATATTCTTTTTCGCGCATGGCCGGGGCCTGCGGTCGCTGCTGGGCGTGGCCCATCAACAGTTGCGAAAACGTGCGCTCCATCTTGTCCCCAATGTGTCGTTCCCTGCATGCGTGAGGGCTGTTTTCGTCCAAGCACCGCCACACGGCAGGCCCTTGGGCTTTGTCTCTTGCGGGACTGTAAAAGGCACTTTGACATTATTTTGTCGTTACGACGACAATCTAGGGAAAGCCCTGATCCCAACTGACCCCCTGCTGACATGAGCGCCGACATCCCCCTGCACCAGCGCCGCCGACCGCCCACCCCCGCCGAGTTGGGCGGCATCCCGTGGCTGGCCGCCATGACCAAAGCCGAGCAAGCCCTGGCCATTCCCCGCATCGTGGTGGGCGACGCCCAACCTGGCGACCTGGTGTGCCGCTTTGGCAAAGCACCCACCTACTGGTTTGGGGTGGTCGAGGGCCTGCTCAAGATGAGCACCGACAACGAACAAGGCTACAGCGTCACCTTCACCGGCCTGCCTTCGGGGGGTTGGTTTGGCGAGGGCACCGCCCTCAAACGCGAGGCCTACCGCTACAACGTGCAAGCCCTGCGCAACACCACGGTGGCGGGCCTGCCGCTGGACAGCTTTCACCTGCTGCTGGACCAATCGATTGGCTTCAACCGCTTTGTCATGAACCAACTCAACGAGCGCTTGGGCCAGTTCATCGCGGCGCGCGAAATCGACCGCCTGGCCAACCCCGATGTGCGGGTGGCGCGCAATTTGGCCGCGCTGTTCAACCCGGTGCTGTTCCCTGGCGTGGGCGAGGTGCTGCGCATCACCCAGCAAGAGCTGGCTTATTTGGTGGGTTTGTCGCGCCAGCGGGTGAATGTGGCCCTCAACGCTTTGCAACAAGCCCAATGGATTCGACTGGAGTACGGTGGTGTGCGCGTGCTCAACCTCACCGCCTTGCGCAGCCATACACTCGACACCCCATGAACGACACCCTCACCCGACTGAACAAACGCATGGCCGAGCTCGGCCTGTGCTCGCGCCGCGAGGCCGACGACTGGATCGCCAAGGGCTGGGTGAAGGTGAATGGCGAGGTGGCGGCTTTAGGCAAACCGGTCAGCCCCTTGGACCGCATCGAGGTGGACAAACTCGCGCGCGGCCAGCAAGACAAACAAGTCACCATCATCTTGCACAAACCCATGGGCTTTGTCAGCGGCCAAGCCGAAGACGGCCACACCCCTGCCATCAACCTGATCGAGGCCGGCAACCGCTGGCGCGACGACCGCTCACCCACCCGCTTTGTGCCGCGCCAACGCATGGGCTTGGCCCCCGCTGGCCGCTTGGACATCGACTCGGTGGGTTTGCTTGTGCTCACCCAAGACGGGCGCGTGGCGCGGCAGTTGATTGGCGAGAATTCCGACGTGGAGAAAGAGTATTTGGTGCGGGTGCAATATGGGCGCTTGCCCGCAGGCGAGGTGCAAACCGATGTGCAGGCTTTGTTTCCCCCAGAACAACTGGCCCGGCTGTGCCACGGCTTGGCGCTGGACGGCCAAGCACTCAAACCCGCCAAGGTCGACTGGCAAAACCCGGAACAACTGAGGTTTGTCTTGAAAGAGGGCAAAAAGCGGCAAATCCGGCGCATGTGCGAGCTGGTGGGCCTGACCGTCGTGGGCTTGAAGCGGGTGCGCATCGGCCGCGTCAAGCTGGGTCAACTGCCGGTGGGCCAGTGGCGGTATTTGGCGGCGGGAGAGGTGTTTTAGGCCTCTTGAAAACTCCACCCCAAACCCCTATATGACAATTCATGTTGCGTCAGCTCGGTCTGGCGCTTTTTCTTGATTTCACTTCTTCTTTTGCAAACCCCATGAGCACCCAAAAACACGCCTTCCAAGCCGAAGTGGCCCAACTGCTGCACTTGGTCACCCAC
>CANFPJ010000203.1 GCA_947448885.1 Comamonadaceae bacterium | reverse complement strand
TCGCCGCCCGCTTGGAAACCAAGGGCTGGATCGTGCGCCACATCCTGCCCCGGCGCCAACGCAGCCTGCACCTGACCGATGACGGCACGGCCTTGCTGGCCGAGATGTTGCCCCGGGTGGAGGCCATGTATGCCCGCATTCTGGAACCCTTGAACGCCAGCGAACAAGCCGAGTTGCTGCGCTTGCTGGGCAAACTCACCACCGCCGAAAACCAAGCACCCCCACCCTCCGAATAAGGGAAAACCCTGTAACTCAAGGGCTTTCATCCCACGCCCACATTCAGTATGATGAACGTCATTCAGTATGCGGAATGAAGGAGCTCACACATGTTTTTGATGAACACCTGGTACGTGGCCTGCACCAGCGCAGACCTTGGCCACAAGCCTCTGGGCCGGACCATTTGCAACCAGAGCATGGTGTTTTTTCGCAATGCCGAGCAACAAGCCGTGGCGGTCGAGGACTTTTGCCCGCACCGCGGTGCCCCGCTCTCGCTGGGCCGGGTGCAAGACGGCAAATTGGTCTGCGGCTACCACGGCCTGGAAATGGGCTGCAAAGGCAAAACCGTGCACATGCCCGGCCAGCGGGTGCAAGGCTTTCCCAGCATCAGCGCCTATGCGGTGATCGAGCGCTATGGGTTTGTGTGGGTGTGGCCGGGCGACGCCGCCTTGGCCGACCCCAGCTTGATGCCGGTGTTCGACTTTTTTGACAACCCACAATGGGCCTATGCGGGTGGCCTGTACCACGTCAAAGCCGATTACCGGTTGATGATCGACAACCTGATGGACCTGACCCACGAGACCTATGTGCACGCCAGCAGCATTGGTCAGCCCGAGATCGACGACACCCCATGCGCCACCCACAAAGAGGGCAACGCCGTGGTGACCAGCCGCTACATGCACAACATCCAAGCGCCGCCGTTTTGGCGCATGGCCATGAAAGCCAATGGGCTCGACCCCGAGGCGGCGGTGGACCGCTGGCAAATCTGCCGCTTCACCCCGCCCAGCCACGTGATGATCGATGTGGGCGTGGCCCTGGCGGGCATGGGCGGCTTTGACGCGCCAACCCATGCCAAAGCCTCCAGCGTGGTGGTGGACTTCATCACCCCCGAAACCGAGACCTCGCACTGGTACCACTGGGGCATGGCGCGCCAATTCAAACCCAAAGACACGGGCTTGACCGCGCAAATCCGCGAGGGCCAAGGCCAAATATTTGGCGAAGACATGCAAATGCTCGAGATGCAGCAAGCCAACCTGTTGCGCCACCCGACACGCAAACTGCTGATGCTCAAAATCGATGCGGGTGGTGTGCAGTCGCGCCGGGTGATTGACCAGCTCTTGGCAGCGGAGCAACAAGGGCGTGAGACGGCACCAGCCTGAACGGGCGCCAGCCACACGCGAGGGCTGAAAAGCCCCCTTTTAAAAGCCCACGCGCTCGATGGGACGTTGCGACCCATCGACAAACAAACGCAACTCGCCCGGCGCAAACGGCGTCCACGCTTCATCGGTGGTCAAGGGCGCGGTCACCACGACCGCCACCCGGTCATCGACTTGGGCCAGTTGCGCAAAGTCAATGCTCAAGTCTTGATCGGCCAGGGTGGCATGCTGGAACGGGTGTTGGCGGTGCACAAAGTAAAGGCTGGTGGAGGCATGCGCCCACAAGGCTTGCCCGTTAGATAGCAAGCAATTGAAGGTGCCATGTTGTACCACCTGGGGCAGCAACTCTTGCAAGGTGATCGACAACTCATTGAGGCTGGGCATGCTGGCGTGTGACTTGGCCAACTCTTGCATCAGCCAACAAAAAGCGCGTTCGCTGTCGGTGTCGCCCACGGGCCGGAAATTGCCATGCAGATGGGGCGCGTAATCGACCAAATTGCCGTTGTGGGCAAACACCCAATAGCGGCCCCACAACTCGCGCACAAACGGGTGACAGTTTTCCAGCGCGACCGGGCCTTGAGTCGCCTTGCGAATGTGGGCAATGACATGGCGGCTTTTGATCGGGTAGCGCCGGATCAACTCGGCCACTGGCGAGCTGCTGGCCGGCAAATGGTCGACAAAGTGCCGCAGGCCACGGTCTTCTTCCGTGCCCTCAAAAAACGCAATGCCCCAGCCGTCTTGGTGCTGGTCGGTGATGCCCCCGCGCATGGCAAAGCCACTGAAGCTAAAAGTCACATCGGTGGGGTGGTTGCAGTTCAGGCCCAGAAGTTGGCACATGGTGAAGCGTTCTTGGAGGCCCGATTTTGACCTGATCCAACCGGTTTTTTCCGACGGGTGGGCATCCGTTTGGATGACCCGTCAATGTCAGCACTTTAGATCGTTTCAATCTTCAAAATTAAATCTATATACGTTTATGTCATAAGCAAACAAAAACTCAGTCGTTCCTTTTTGACGCCTTGGACTTCAGAATTCATGCACTCACCCATTCAAAAGAGAACCATGTTGAAGCGATCAAATGTCATCAAGTCGTTCATTTCACTGGCTTTATTAAGCCTGAATGCCTGGGCCCAAAGCCCCAACAGCCCGGTCACGCTGTTGAATGTGTCTTACGACCCCACCCGCGAGTTGTACGCCGAGTTCAACGCCGCTTTCGCCAAGCACTGGAAGGAAAAAACCGGCCAGGTCGTGGTCATCAAGCAGTCCCACGGTGGTTCGGGCAAGCAAGCGCGCTCGGTCATCGACGGCATTGACGCCGATGTGGTGACCTTGGCCTTGGCCGGTGACGTGGACGCCCTGCACAAGAATGGCGGCCTCATTCCCGCAGACTGGCAAAAGCGCTTTCCCCACAACGCCGCACCCTACACATCGACCATTGTGTTGGTGGTGCGCCAAGGCAACCCCAAAGGCATCAAAGACTGGGACGACCTGGTCAAACCCGGCATTGGCGTGATCACCCCCAACCCCAAAACCTCGGGGGGGGCGCGTTGGAACTATTTGGCCGCCTGGGAATTTGCCAAACGCAAATACGGCAGCGAGGCCAAAGCCAAAGCATTTGTGGCCGCCCTGTACAAAAACGTGCCCGTGCTCGACACCGGTGCCCGTGGCTCATCGGTGACGTTTGCACAACGCAACCAAGGCGATGTGTTCATCTCGTGGGAAAACGAAGCCCATTTGCTGGAAAAAGAATTCGGCAACAAAGTCGACATCGTTTATCCGTCGCTCAGCATCCTGGCCGAGCCGCCGGTGGCCTTGGTGGACAAAAACGTCGACCGCAAAGGCTCCCGCACGGTGGCCACCGCATATTTGAATTACCTCTACACCGACGAGGGCCAAGACATCGCGGGCAAAAACTTTTACCGCCCCATCTCTGCCAAAGCGCAGGCCCAGTATGTCAAGCAGTTGCCCGCATTGCCCTTGTTCACCATCGACCAAGCCTTTGGGGGCTGGGCCAAGGCCGACAAAGAGCATTTCGCCGATGGCGCGAGCTTTGACCAGATTTACCTGAAGAAGTGATCTGAGCGTCCACCCATGAATGCGACATTCAAAGGCCGCGGCCATCAACCCGCGCGGGTACTCCCTGGCTTCCACATCACTTTGGGTTTCACGATCACCTACCTCAGCCTGATCGTGTTGATTCCTTTGTCGGCCTTGGTCTTCAAAACCTTCAGCCTGAGCCTGGAGCAGTTTTGGGTGGCGGTCACCGGGCCCCGGGTGATGGCCTCTTACCGACTGACTTTTGGCGCCTCTTTTTTGGCGGCCTTGGTCAATGTGGTGTTTGGCTTGTTGCTGGCTTGGGTGCTGGTGCGCTACGACTTTGTGGGCAAAAAGTTTGTCGACGCCATGGTCGACTTGCCGTTTGCCTTGCCCACCGCCGTGGCCGGCATTTCGTTGACCGCGCTGCTCGCCGGCAACGGTTGGGTGGGCCAGTATTTG
>CANFPJ010000202.1 GCA_947448885.1 Comamonadaceae bacterium | reverse complement strand
GCTTTCGCTGGCTTGGCCGTGGACCACGGCCGCCAACTTCCAGGCCAAGTTGCTGGCGTCGCGCACACCGCTGTTCATGCCTTGCCCGGCAAAGGGTGGGGTCAGGTGGGCGGCGTCACCGGCGATCAAAACCCGCCCCACCCGCCAGCGCTTGGCAATGCGGGCATGAAAGGTGTAGACCACTTTGCGCAAAATAGTCAAGCCGGCGTCGCTGGGTTCGCGCTGCGCAATCATGGCCCGCACTTGGCTGTCTGGCAGCACCGATTCGGGCGTTTCGCCCGGCTTGAGCATGAACTCATAGCGCACGGTGCTTTGCGGACCGGGCAGCCGAATGGCAGGCCGCTTGGGGTCGCAGTAGGTGCGGGTGTGGCGAAAGGGGGAGGTTCTGCCGATCAAATCGGCAATCAACCAGCGTTGCTCATAGGTGCTGCCTTCCCATTCGATGCCCAATTGCTGACGCACCGTGCTGCGCCCGCCATCGCAACCGACCAACCACCGGCAACGCAAGGTTTGCACTTGATCTGGGTGACGCACTTGCATCTCCACGCCGTGATCTGTTTGGGTGAATTGCATCAACTCGTGTTCAAAGCGCAGTTGCACATGGGGGTGAGCGGCTAAACCATCGCGCAACAAAGCGACCAACTGTTGCTGGCGAAAGGCATTGCGTTTGGGGTGGCCGTATTCGGTGGAGGTGGGCTCGACTTTGGCAAACAAGCGGTTGCGCCATGAGTAGTAATGCACCCCATAGCTTTGCACGATCATCGGCAAAAACCGCTCCAGCATGCCCATGGTTTGCAAGGTCCGCAGGCTTTCGTCGTCAATCGACACGGCCCGCGCTTCGTCCACCGTGTCGCTGGCTTTTTCAATCAGCCACGTGCGCACACCCGCTTGGGCCAGCAAATGCGCCAGCACCAAACCCGTGGGTCCGGTGCCCACGATGGCCACATCACAATCGAAGGCGGTCATGTCATCATGCCTGTGTTCGGTTGGCGCTGGTCGGTTGTTGCGTTTTGGCAGGCATGCGCCCGCACGCTCCCAGGTCAAGCCTCACAGCACCACATGCACGTTTTTGTGTTGGGTGTAGGTGAGCAGCTCGTCAAAGCCTTCCTCGCGGCCAATCCCCGACTGCTTGTAGCCGCCAAAAGACGCGCCAATGAAATGACTGCCCACATGGTTCACCCACACAAAACCGGCCTGCACCCGCCCAGCGGTGCGGTGGGCAGTGGCCAAATTTTGCGTCCATATGGAAGCGGTGAGGCCGTATTCCACGGCATTGACCTGCTCGATCATCTCGGCCTCGTCGCGCCACTTGATCACCGACAGCACCGGGCCAAAAATTTCTTCGTTGGCCAAACGCATTTTTTGCGTGACGTTGGTGAACACGGTCGGCTGAACAAACCAACCCTTGGCCAAGGCCGGGTCGCTGGGCCGCTGGCCACCATAAGCCAGGGTGGCGCCCTCTTGTTGGCCCAGGGCAATGTAGGCCATGATTTTTTCGTGCTGCTGCTGCGACACGATGCAGCCCATGGTGGTGGCCATGTCGGTGGGGATGCCGGGCTGGTAGTGGCGGATCGCTTGGAGCATGCCTTCCACCACTTGGTCGTGGATGCTTTCATGCACAAACAAGCGCGATGTCGAGCCACAGCTTTGCCCACACCAGGTGAAATTCATGCCATTCACCGCAGCGGGGATGGCTTTGTCCATGTCGGCGTCGGGGTAAAGGATGCAGGCATTTTTTCCACCCAGCTCCAATGTCACGTGCTTGAGCCGCTCGGCCCCAGCGCGGGCAATCGCGCGCCCCGTGGGCACACTGCCAATCAAGGCCAGGCGTGGCACATCGGGGTGGTTGACCAGGGCTTGTCCGCATGCCATGCCACCGCTCAAAATGTTCAGCACACCGGGGGGCAAGATGCCATCGATCAACTCCATCATCCGATACGAGGACAGCGGCGCTTGGTAGGGCGGCTTCATGATCACCGCATTGCCAGCGATCAAGGGCGGGGCCATTTTGGCGGCGGTGAACATGATGGGGTGGTTGTAGGCCACGATGCGGGCGCACACGCCATAGGGTTCGCGCAGCGTGTAGTTCAGGATGCCATCGCCCATGGGCAAGGTTTCCCCTTTGACCTCGGTGGCCAGTCCCGCGTAATAGTCAATTTGCGCGGCGGCGATCAAAGCGTCGCGCTGCATTTCAACGATGGGGTTGCCGCAGTTGGCAGCGTCGAGCAAAGCCAATTCAAACGCGTTGTCGCGCAACACCTGGGCCACTTTTTTGAGCAAGCCGGCGCGTTCCAAGGGTTTCATGCCGCGCCAGATGGCAAAGCCTTGTTGGGCGGCCCGCACGGCGGCATCGACATCGGCGCTGTTGGCCTCGGCCGCTGGGCCCAACGATTCACCGGTGGCCGGGTTGAAGGTGTCGAGGTAGCCCCCTTGGGGCCGGTGCCAAGCGCCGCCGTAATACAGGTCGCGGTGCTGGGGCAAGACAAGTGTGGGGGTGTTGGAGGACATGTTCATCTCTTGTGGCTGGCGGTGGCTTGGCCACTCATGTTGGCGTCATAGCCCGGGGCAATGCAGGCATCGATGACGCACACTTTGCCTTGGCGGGCGTGTTGCCAGCCTTGCAAAATGACGGCGTCCAGGTCTTGGGGTGTGCGCACCGGCCCGATGGCCGTGGCCCCCATGGATTGCGCCATGGCCGCGATGTTGATTTCGGGGCCGTCTATGCGCTGGCCGATCCATTTGTTTTCCACCGGGCGGCCGCGTTCTTTGGCCACCCGCTCTTGGTGCAACTCGTCGTTGAAGAACGAATGGTTGTTGCACACAA
This sequence comes from Comamonadaceae bacterium, assembly GCA_947448885.1. GTDB lineage: Bacteria > Pseudomonadota > Gammaproteobacteria > Burkholderiales > Burkholderiaceae_C > Limnohabitans. The sequence goes on along the minus strand of CANFPJ010000202.1, from coordinate 1,048 downwards.
TCACCAACAAGGGGATGCCGTAGTGCACAGCGGTCCATATGGCGGTGTTGCCCATCAAGAAGTCGCCGTCGCCAATCATGGCCACCGCCACCCGCTGCGAGCCCATGTCGCGCAATGCCAGGGCCGTGCCGACCGCATTGCCAGGCCCGGCGCCCACGCCGCCGCCGCCGTCAGCCCCCAAGTAATCGAGGGGGTGGCGGAAGTGGCGGTAGGCCCCATTCCAACCCAGGGGCAAGCGCACCAGGCAAATGGCTTCAGGCAATGTGTCCAAAGATTGGGCCAAGTGGCGAATGCCCAGGACCTCATTGCCGTGGGGTGACAGCGGCGTGATGGCCGGCCAGGTGCGCGCAGGGCGGGGCTTGACCTGATCGGCCAAGGCGGCCACAGCGGCATCTGGCTCGCACAGCATGAACACATCGGCTGGGGGCAGGCTGCCCATGTCCATGCTCCAACCGCGGTGGCTGTGCGCGTCCAGCGACACATGGATCACTTGGGCTGCTGTGCTGCTGGTGCCAAAGGCTTGTTTGAAAGCGCCGCCTGGGTCGATCCAGTCGAGCATCAACACCACATCGGCTTCGCGCAAGGTGTCGATGGCGGCAGGGGGCATGAAATTGCCAGGTGGGCCCACATGTTGCGGGTGGTCGGTGGGATACACCGCGCCAGTTTTCAAGTCGGTGATCACTGGCGCTTGCAGTTTTTCGGCCAAGCGCACCCGCGCTTGCCAATCGGTCTCGCTGCGCGACATGCGGCCCATCAAGATGACCGGTCGCTGGGCTTGGTGGAGCAAAGCGGCGGCGCGGGCCACGTCGGCAGGTGCAGGCGGGGGTGCCACCGGCGGCGCATAGCGGCGCACATCCGGGGTGGGCACCAGGGCGCCGGTTTTTTGCTCTTGCAAGGCTGCATCGAGGTTGATGTACACCGGCCCGCGTGGGGCGGTTTGGGCAATTTGGCTGCCGCGCAACAAGGCCTCAATGGCCGCCGGGATGGAGCCCGGTTGGTTGTCCCACTTGGTGTAGTCGCGCACCAATGCGCCTTGGTCGGCGGCGGT
>CANFPJ010000201.1 GCA_947448885.1 Comamonadaceae bacterium | reverse complement strand
TCTCGGTGCAGTTGGGCCGCAGCCTCGGGTTCGCGCCCTTGTACCCGGTAGCCGCCCAGGGCGTGCACGGTTTGCGGGGTCAGGCCCAGGTGGGCGCACACGGGGATGCCGCGCTCGACCAAAAAATGCACGGTCTCGGTGGTCCAGCCACCGCCTTCCAACTTGACCATGTGGGCACCGGCTTGCATCAGCACCAAGGCGCTGCGCAGGGCTTGTTCGCGCGACTCGTGGTAGCTGCCAAAGGGCAGGTCGCCAATCACCCAAGCCGTGCCTTGCACCCGACGCAGCCCGCGCACCACGCTTTCGGTGTGGTAGCGCATGGTCTCCAGGCTCACACCGGCGGTGCTGGGCAAACCTTGGCACACCATGCCCAACGAGTCGCCGACCAAGATGCATTCCACCCCCGCCGCATCGGCCACGGCGGCAAAGGTGGCGTCATAAGCGGTGAGCATGGTGATCTTGTCGCCGCGCGCGCGCATGTCGTTCAAGCGCGGCAGGCTGATCGGCTTGCGCGTGGGCAGCTCGGACGCGGGAGGCAAGGTCCCGTAAGGGGTGGCAGCGTGGGAAACGGTCATGGGGTGGCCTCGGTGAGGCGAAAATTATGCGGGGGTATAGCTCAACCGCACATAGATAGGGGCATAGACCTCGGCCTGGGTCACTTCGATCAAGGTTTCTTTGGCCAGCTCCAACACCGCGATGAAGGTCACGACCAACACGGAAACCCCTTGCTGGGCGTCAAACAGGTCGCTGAATTCAACAAATTTACGGCCTTGCAATTTTCTCAACACCAGGCTCATGTGCTCGCGCACGCTGAGCTCTTCTTGGGCGATTTTGTGGTGCTCGACCAAGCGGGCGCGGCGCACGATGTCGGCCCAAGCTTGGCGCAGGTCGACCAAATCGACCTCTGGAAAGCGCGGTTGCAGCGATTGCTCGATGTACACCTGGGCGCGCAAAAAGTCGCGGCCAAATTGGGGCATTTCGTTGAGGCGGGCGGCGGCCAGCTTCATTTGCTCGTATTCCAGCAAGCGGCGCACCAACTCGGCACGCGGGTCTTCGGCCTCCTCGCCCTCGGCCACTTTTTTGGGGGGCAACAGCATGCGCGACTTGATCTCGATCAGCATGGCCGCCATCAGCAAGTACTCGGCCGCCAACTCCAGGTTGTGGGTGCGGATCTCGTCCACATAGCTCAGGTACTGGCGGGTCAGGGCCGCCATGGGGATGTCCAAAATGTTGAAGTTTTGCTTGCGGATCAAATACAGCAGCAAGTCCAACGGCCCCTCAAAGGCCTCCAAAAACACCTCTAAGGCATCGGGCGGTATATATAAGTCGGTGGGCAGCTTGAACAAGGGCTCGCCATACAAGCGGGCCACGGCAATGTGGTCCACCACTTGGGGCATGGCCGCCAAAGAGGGGGCGTGCTCAGAGCTCAAATCAAAGCCGGTGGCGGCGCTGGCTTGGGGCGGGTCGCCCAGCAAGTCCGTGCCTGCCGGGCCGGGTGCGGCGTTGTCGCTCACGCTTGCGGGTGATAGACGTAAGGCTTTTGGGCCACCCGGGCGGCGGCGAATTCGGCCGAGGTTTGGCGGTCAACGGTTTTGTCCCACAGCAGGGCACGGCCTTGGCGTTGCTCGGCCTCCAAGTTGGGCTTGTCGGACTTGAGCTGGGTGATGAACTGCGTCACATCCGACTGGTAATCTGGGCGGCGAAAAATCGACATGGGGAAATCCTTTCGGGGCATTTTACCGACCGCCTGGGCCCACCCCAAAGGTGATAGCGGGACACGATTTGGCGGGATACGGGGCGTTGGGTGCTTTGAGGGCCAGAGTGGTCGGGGTGGTCGTCTGGCTTCAGGCCAGGGTCACAGGCTGTGCTTGGGCCAGGCCGGTGGCCAAATCGGGGGCCAGCGAGCCACTGCCCAGCAAATTGAGCAATCCGCAGCGGCGCGCCATGTCCATGGGCTGGTGGTCCAGGCCGCACAGCACCAGGTGCACCTCTTTGGTGGTGCACAAGCGCGCCAGGGCCAGCATGGCGTCAGCCCCAGAAGAGTCCATGTAAATCAGGTTTTTCAAGTCCAGCACCAGGGCATGGCTGGGCAAATCGTCTTCCATGGCCTCGATCAGGCGCACCGCCCCAAAAAACAAAGCCCCGTGCAGCCTGTGAGCGCGCACTTGCGATTCTTTGCTCGCCACATCAGGCGGGATGGGCACGGCCTCGGCCCGGGTCAGGCTGGAGATGCGGTAAATAAAGGTCAGGCCAGCGGCAAACAAACCCACTTCCACCGCCACCGTCAGGTCCAGCACCACGGTCAGCACAAACACCGCCAGCAAGGTCACGCGGTAGGGCAGGCGAAATTGCCGCAGCTGGCCAAAGGCCCGCCAATCGCCCATGTTCCAGGCGACAAACATCAAAATCGCCGACAAGGCGGCCAAGGGCACGTGGTAGGCCAGGGGTGCGGCCACCCAGATCACCAACAACAAAGTCAAGGCATGCACCATGCCCGCCACGGGGCTGGTGGCACCGCTTTTGGCATTGGTGACGGTGCGGGCAATGGTGCCGGTGGCGGGCATGCCGCCAAAAAATGGGGTGACAAAGTTGGCCACGCCTTGGGCCATCAGCTCTTGGTTGGGGTTGTGGCGGTCGCCAATCATGCCGTCGGCCACGCGGGCGCACAGCAGGGACTCAATCGCGCCCAGCAAAGCCAGGGTGAGGGTGGGCATGGTCAAAGCTTGGGCGCTGGCCCAACTGAACTCGGGCCACACCAAGCCGGGCAGTTCGGAGGGAATGCCGCCAAAGCGGCTGCCAATGGTCTCCAATGGCAAGCCCCACCAGGCGGTGATGGCGGTGGCCAGCACCAGCACCACGATGGAGCCCGGCAAACTGGCCACCCCGCGCACCCAAGCCGAAGGCGCGTGGACCATGCGCCGCCCCCCCGCTTGCCAGGCCAACAACACCAGCACACCCGCGCTGGCCATGCCCAATGCCCAGGGGTTGAATGCGCCCAGGTTTTGCCCCAAGGTTTGCAAAATGCCCCAAAAGTCGGCCGGCATGTTGGGCACATTCAGGCCCAAAAAATCTTTGATTTGCGACAGCGCCACCAACACCGCTATGCCATTGGTGAAACCAATCACCACGGCCACGGGGATGAAGCGGATCAGGTTGCCCAGCTTGAGCAGGCCCATGGCAAACAACAGCACGCCCGACATGGCGGTGGCCAAAATCAGGTTGGCCACGCCATGGCGCTCCACAATGCCGTACACGATGACGATGAAGGCACCCGCCGGCCCGCCAATTTGCACCCGACTGCCGCCCAATAAAGAAATCAAAAAGCCCGCAATGATGGCGGTGAACAAACCCGCTTGCGGGCTCAAACCGGAGGCAATGGCAAAGGCCATCGCCAGGGGCAAAGCCACCACGCCCACGGTCAAGCCTGCGCCCACGTCTTTGAAAAAACGCGCCGAGTTGTAGCCATGCAGGGCGTCTAAAAGCTTGGGTCTGAAAAACATCAAACCACTATATACCTGTGCGGTGGCCTGTTTTTGACCCAGATCAAGTCCGAGTTGGCGGCTCAATGGATGCGCATGCCCGGCGTCGCACCCGGCCAAGGGTGCAGCACATGGATGCCGGGCTGGGCTTTCTCGTCTGCATGCGAGGCGGCCAGCACCATGCCCTCGGAGATACCGAATTTCATTTTGCGCGGGGCCAAATTGGCCACCATCACGGTGAGCTTGCCCACCAAGTCAGAGGGTTGGTACATGCTGGCGATGCCGCTGAATACATTGCGGGTGCGGCCTTCGCCCACGTCCAGCGTCAAGCGCAAGAGCTTGGTGCTGCCTTCCACCGCTTCGCAGTTGACGATCAAGGCGATGCGCAAATCGATCTTGGCAAAGTCGTCGATGGCGATGGTCTC
>CANFPJ010000200.1 GCA_947448885.1 Comamonadaceae bacterium | reverse complement strand
CGTCTGTTACATTAATAACCAATCAGTCAGTAACAAAGTGACCCCCGATTTAACCCACAAACGCGAGCGGCGAAAAGAGGCCCGCCCGGGCGAATTGCTCGAGGCGGCGTTGCAGTTGTTTGTGCAAAAGGGCTTTGCCGCCACCAAGGTGGAAGATGTCGCTGCCCTGGCAGGGGTGTCCAAAGGCACCTTGTTTTTGTATTTCCCCACCAAAGAAGATTTGCTCAAGGCCGTGGTCAGCGAAAACCTGGCCCAGCACTTTCCCGGTTGGAACCAAGCCTTTGAAAGCTTTGAGGGCAGCACCGCCGAGATGCTGCGCTTTGCCCTGTACAGCTGGTGGGAAAAAATCGGCTCCACCCCCGCCAGTGGCATTTGCAAGCTGATGATCAGCGAGTCCCGCAACTTCCCCGATTTGCTGGCCTTTTACGTGGATTCGGTCATGCGCCCCGGCAACCAACTGTTGTGCCGAATTTTGCAGCGCGGCGTGTCCAGCGGCGAGTTTCGACCGATGGACTGTGACGTCGCGGTCCACACCATCGTCGCCCCCATGATCTTTTTGATGATTTGGGAAAACGCCTTGACCGCATACTCCGACACCCTGACCATGTCGCCCAAGGCGTTTTTGGATCAGCAAATTGATGTCTTGCTCCACGGACTGGTGGCGCCTGCCCTGAAGGCCTGAAAACATGAACAAAACCTTGTCAAGAACGTTGGTGGTGGTGGTCTTGGCCAGCGCTTTGGGGGCTGCTTGGTATGTCAAAAGCCGCAACGCCCCCCCCCCACCCGCCCCGGTGGTGGTCGAAATGGTTTATGAGCTGGCCCCTGGCGACGTGATGACCCTCAGCAACCGCCCCTTGACGGTGGGCGTGCCCTTCACCGGCAGCATCAAAGCCGTCAACAGCGCCGTGATCAAGGCCCGTGTGGCCGGCGAGCTGATGGATTTGTCGGTGCGCGAGGGCGACAGCGTGCGCACCGGTCAGGTCTTGGCGCGCATCGAGCCCACCGAATACCTGCGCCGCTTGCAACAGTTCAAGGACCAAGCCGATGCGGCCAAGGCCCAAATCGACATCGCCCAACGCCAATTTGACAACAACAAAGCCCTGGTTGACCAAGGCTTCATCTCCAAAACCGCGCTCGACACCTCCTTGGCCACCTTGCAAGGGGCGCAAGCCACCCACAAGGCGGCCGTGTCAGCGGCGGAAGTGGCGGCCAAGTCCCTGGAAGACGCTGTGCTGCGCTCGCCCATCAACGCCCAGGTGTCGGCGCGCTTGGCCCAACCCGGCGAACGGCTGGCCATTGATGCCAAGGTGTTGGAGTTGGTGGACCTGAGCCGTTTGGAAGTTGAAGTGCCCATGAGCGCTGGCGATGTGTTGGGTTTGCGCACCGGTCAAACCGCTCGCGTGCGGGTTGAAGGCCAAGATGTGCCCGTCCCAGCCAAGGTGATCCGCATCAACCCGAGCACCCAAAGCGGCAGCCGCAGTGTGATGGTCTATTTGTCACTGATGCCCTTGCCGGGCCTTCGCCATGGCCAATTTGTGCAAGGCCTGATCGACACCGACCAAGCCCAGGTGCTGGCCGTGCCCTTGTCGGCGGTGCGCACCGAGCGCACCCAAGCCTATGTGCAAACCCTGGTCAACGGCAAAGTGGTGTACCGAAATGTCACCTTGGGGCCGCGCGGCCAAAGCGAGGGCAGCAACGACACTTGGGTGGGCATCAGCGGCGCCGATGCAGACAGCACCATCATCAGCGGCGCGGTGGGCAGCCTGCGCGAAGGGCTCAGCGTCAAGGTCAGCGCACCACCCAAGGCACCCTGAACCATGTGGTTCACCCGAGTCAGCCTGCACAACCCGGTGTTTGCCACCATGATGATGTGCGCCATCGTGGTGCTGGGTTTGTTTTCTTACCAGCGCTTGCAGGTGGACCAGTTCCCCAATGTCGACTTTCCCGTGGTGGTGGTCACCACTGAGTACCCAGGCGCTTCCCCCGAAGTGGTCGAGTCCGAGGTCAGCAAAAAAATTGAAGAAGGGGTGAATGCCATTGCCGGCATCAACACCCTCACCTCGCGCAGCTACGAGGGCACATCGGTGGTGGTGGTGGAGTTTCAGTTGCACATCGACGGGCGCAAAGCGGCTGAGGACGTGCGCGAAAAAATCGCCAACCTGCGCCCCTTGTTGCGCGAAGAAGTCAATGACCCTCGGGTGTTGCGTTTTGATCCCGCCAGCAAGGCGGTGTACTCCCTGGCCGTGGTGGCCCAAGCCCCCGCACCCGGCGCCAGCGCCATGTCCCCCGTGGAGCTGACCAATTGGGCCGACCAAACCCTGAAAAAGCGTTTGGAAAACGTGCGCGGCGTGGGCTCTGTCAGCTTGGTGGGGGGCACCAAGCGAGAAATCAACCTCTTGCTCAACCCGCAGGCCATGGAGGCCCTGGGCGTGTCCGCTGACCAAGTGGTCAATGCGGTGCGCTCTGAAAACCAAAACCTCCCCTTGGGCACCGTGCGCTCCCTGCAGCAAGAGCGGGTGGTGCAAATCGATGCCCGCTTGCCGCGCCCAGAGGACTTTGGCGCGGTCATCGTGGCGCGCAAACCAGGCGGACCGGTGTATTTGCGCCAAGTGGCCCAAGTGCAAGACGCGGGGCAAGAGGTCGAAAGCTTGGCCTTGTACAACGGCCAGCGCACCTTGCTGTTGTCGGTGCAAAAGTCGCAAGACGAAAACACCATTGGGGTGGCGGATGGATTGAACCAAGCCGTCAAAGACATGGCGGCCAGTTTGCCCCCGGGCGTGCGCTTGGAGCCGGTCAGCGACGGCGCGCGCAGCATCCGGGTGGCGGTGAACAATGTGCGCCAAACCTTGATCGAAGGGGCGATGCTGACGGTGTTGATCGTGTTTTTGTTCCTCAACTCCTGGCGCTCCACCGTCATCACCGGCCTGACCCTGCCGATTTCCATCATTGGCACTTTTTTGTTCATGTACATGTTTGGCTTCACCATCAACATGATCACCCTGATGGCCTTGTCGCTGTGTGTGGGCTTGTTGATTGACGACGCGATCGTGGTGCGCGAAAACATCGTGCGCCATGTGCAAATGGGCAAGTCCCCCTACCAGGCCGCTTTGGACGGCACCCAAGAGATTGGTTTGGCAGTGCTGGCCACCACCTTCTCCATCGTGGCGGTGTTTTTGCCGATTGGCTTCATGGGCGGCATCATCGGCAAGTTTTTTCACGAGTTTGGCATCACCATCGTGGCTGCGGTGCTGATCTCGATGTTTGTCAGTTTCACCCTGGACCCAATGCTGTCCAGCATTTGGCACGACCCCAGCATTGCTGCGCATGGCGCCAAACCGGGACGCTCTTGGTACGACCGCAGCATTGGCCGGGTCACTGGCTGGTTTGACCACCGCACCCAGGCTTTGGCCGATGTCTACCAACGCACCCTGGCGTGGGCCCTGCGCTTCAAAAAAACCACCTTGACCATTGCCTTGGCCACCTTTTTGACCAGCTTGGGCCTGGTGCCATTGCTCGGCACCGAGTTTGCGCCCAAGGCCGACTTCTCCGAAATCACGGTGAGTTTTTACACCCCGATGGGTTCATCCTTGGAAGCCACCGAGGCCAAAACCTTGCAAGTCGAGGCCATCTTGCGCGAGTTTCCCGAGGTCAGGTACACCTTGTCGACCATCAACACCGGTGTGGCGGCTGGCAAGGTTTACGCCAACATCTTGGTGCGTCTCATCGACCGCAAGCAAAGAAGTCGCAGCCTGGACGAGATGATTGGCCTGTTGCGCGCGCGCTTGGGTCGGGTGGCGGGCATCACCGTGACCCATGTGGGTTTGCAAGAGGCCGTGGGTGGGAGCAACAAAGCCATCGAATTCTCCCTGCTCGGGCCGGACCAAACTGAGCTTGATCGCATCAGCCGCCGGGTGAT
>CANFPJ010000199.1 GCA_947448885.1 Comamonadaceae bacterium | reverse complement strand
GTGTTGCAACAAGCCGCTGCCGAGATCAGCGATTGGCACGGCAGCGGCATGGGCGTGATGGAAATGAGCCATCGCGGCAAAGAGTTCATGGCCATCCACGACAAGGCCTTGCACGATTTGCGCGCCTTGCTGAGCATCCCCAGCGAGTTCGACATCTTGTTCATGCAAGGCGGTGGCATTGCCGAGAACGCGATTGTTCCGCTCAACCTCGGGCGCGGCGCCACGGTTGACTTTGTGCTCAGCGGCAGTTGGGGTGAAAAATCTTTGCGCGAAGCCCAGCGCTACGGCCCCACCCATGTGGCCGCCACCAGCCAGGCCCAAGGCTTTGACCACCTGCCCGACCCCAGCCAATGGCAGTTGAGTGCCAACCCGAGCTATGTGCACCTGTGCACCAACGAGACCATCCACGGTGTGGAATGCCACACCCTGCCCGACCTGAAAGCCCTGGGCTGTGACGCGCCCCTGGTGATTGATTTTTCGTCCCACGTGCTGTCGCGTCCGGTGGACTGGTCTCGGGTGGGTTTGGCCTTTGGTGGGGCACAAAAAAACATTGGCCCGGCAGGCCTGACCCTGGTGGTGGTGCGCAAAGACTTGCTCGGCCACGCCCTGCCCATTTGCCCCAGCGCCTTCAACTACCAAACGGTGGCGCAAAACAATTCCATGTTCAACACCCCGCCCACCTACGGCATTTACATGGCGGGCTTGATTTTTGAGTGGATCGCACAACAACGCGAAGGCGATTTGCTGGGGGTGGCCGCTCTCGAGGCGCGCAACCAAGCCAAAGCAGCCTTGCTCTACAACTGCATCGATAACTCGAGCCTGTACCTCAACCGCGTACAAGCCGCATCGCGCTCGCGCATGAACGTGCCGTTTTTTCTGCGCGACGAGTCGCTCAACGCCGCGTTTTTGAGCGGCGCCCAAGCGCGTGGCCTGCTGCAACTCAAAGGCCACAAGTCGGTGGGCGGCATGCGCGCCAGCATTTACAACGCCATGCCTTTGGCCGGGGTGCAAGCCTTGGTCGACCACATGCAAGACTTTGAAAAAACCCAGGCCTGATCCATGCGCTGCACACGCACGTCATCGCGAGGTTCCAACCGACATGGCGGCCTTCACCTCAACCGACGTTGACAGACAAGCCCCAAGCCCCGCCATCCTCTAGCCCACACACACCATGAGCCAGCCCCCTGAACCTGTGACTTCGGCCGACCTGGCCCCGCTGCGCGACCAAATTGACGCGCTGGACAAACAACTGTTGCAACTGCTCAACCAGCGCGCGCGGGTGGCCGAGCAAGTGGGCGAGATCAAAAAACGCGAAGGCTCGCCGTTTTTCCGACCCGACCGGGTGGCACAGGTGCTGCAAAAAATCCAAGACTTGAACCCTGGCCCCTTGCACGGCAGCCATGTGGCTGCCATTTGGCGCGAAATCATGTCGGCCTGCTTGGCTTTGGAAGCACCGCAACGCGTTGCCGTCCTAGGCCCACAAGGCACTTTTTGCGAACAAGCCGCGATCGAATTTTTTGGCAGCGCGGTGCAACTCAACTACTGCGCCAACTTTGACGAGGTGTTCCACGCCACCGCCGCCGGAGCGGCGCAATTTGGCGTGGTGGGCATGGAAAATTCCAGCGAAGGCGTGGTGGCGCGGTCGCTCGATTTGTTTTTGCGCTCCCCCGTGCATGTGGTGGGCGAAGTCAGCTTGTTGGTGCGCCACAACCTGATGCGCATGAGCAACAGCACCGAGGGCATCGAGGTGGTGCTGGCCCACCCCCAGGCCTTGGCACAGTGCCAAGCCTGGCTCACCCAACACCTGCCCCATGCCGAGCGGCGTGCCGTGTCGAGCAACGCCGAAGGCGCGCGCTTGGCCGCCACCAACCCGGCCTGGGCGGGCATTGCCAGCGAGCGCGCGGCCAACCAGTTTGGGCTGCACATCGTGGCCCCTGCCATCCAAGACGAGGCCCACAACCGCACCCGTTTTGCGGTGATTTGCCTGCCCCAAACCATGGCCACACCGCCAGCCTCGGGCAAAGACTGCACCAGCTTGGTGGTGTCGGTGCCCAACCGCCCGGGCGCCGTGCACGACCTGTTGGTGCCCCTCAAAACCCATGGCGTGTCGATGACGCGTTTTGAATCGCGCCCGGCCAAATCGGGGCAGTGGGAATACTTCTTCTACATCGACATCCAGGGCCACACCAGCCAAGCCCATGTGGCCCAAGCCTTGGCCGAACTCCAGTCCCTGTGCGCTTTCTACAAGGTGCTGGGTTCTTACCCGGTCAGCGCCTGAAAGTCGCGCATGCAAACCTTGGCTTCACCGCGCTTTGAGCGACTCGCATTGATTGGTTGCGGCCTGATGGGCGGCTCCTTTGCCTTGGCCGCGCGCCATGCGGGTTTGGTGCGAACCATCGTCGGCTTCAGCGCCTCTGAAAAAACCCGCCAACGCGCACGCGAACTGCGCGTCATCGACCAGGCCTGCGCCAGCGTGGCCGAGGCCGTGCAGGGGGCCGATTTGGTGTTGCTGGCCGTGCCGGTGGGCGCCATGGCCAGCAGCTTTGCCGCCATGGCATCGGCTTTGTCGGCCCAAGCCCTGTTGATGGACGTGGGCTCGACCAAAAGCGACGTGATCGCCGCAGCCCAAACCCATTTGGGCGACAAACTCGCCTGCTTTGTCCCGGCACACCCGATCGCGGGCAAAGAAGTGGCCGGCATCGAGCACGCCGATGCAAGGCTGTACCAAGACCGGCGCACCATCCTCACCCCCTTGTCGTCCAACAGCATGCGCCACACCCAACAAGCGCACGACATTTGGTCGGCCATGGGCAGCCATGTGAGCACCATGACCGCCGCGGACCATGACCAAACCTTTGCCGCCGTGAGCCACCTGCCGCACTTGCTGGCCTTTGCCGCCGTGCATGCCTTGACCACGCACCCACAGGGTGCCGATTATTTGGACATGGCGGGCCCGGGCTTTCGCGATTTTTCCCGCATCGCCGCCAGCGACCCCGCCGTGTGGCGCGACATCCTGAGCGCCAACCGCACCGAGGTGTTGGACCAATTGGCGCACTTTCAATCCTCATTGGCCCTGTTTGAAGCCGCCATGCAACAAGGCGACACCACAGGCTTGCAGCAACTCATTGAGCAAGCCAGCGATGTGCGCTCGGGTTGGGCGCTGCCATCTGGCACCGCTTGACGCAAAGACCGACTTCTTCGCATCGCATCATGTTCGCCACCACCTTCCTAGACGTCCCCGCCCTGCAAAGCGCCCAAGGCACGGTCACGCTGCCGGGCTCGAAAAGCATTTCCAACCGCGTGTTGTTGCTCGCGGCTTTGTGCCAAGGCACCACCACTTTGCATGACCTGCTGGACTCGGACGACACCCGCGTGATGCTCAATGCTTTGCGCCAGATGGGCTGCAAGGTGGTAGAGGCTGGCAGCACGGTCAGCATCACCGGTTTGGGCGGTCAAGCACCCAGCGCTGAGTTGGATTTGTTCATGGGCAATGCCGGCACCGCCATGCGCCCCCTCACTGCTGCCTTGGCGCTGATGGGCGCGAAAGCGCGTCTGCACGGCGTGGCGCGTATGCACGAGCGCCCGATTGGCGACTTGGTCGATGCGCTGCGCCAACTGGGTTGTGACATTGCTTACCAAGGGCAAGACGGTTTTCCCCCGCTGCACCTGCAAGGCCACAGCGGTTTGAAACTGGACGCGCCCATCCAAGTGCGCGGCGATGTGTCCAGCCAGTTCCTCACCGCCTTGTTGTTGGCGCTGCCACTGGTGGCCAAAACAAATGTGGTCATCGAGGTGGTGGGCGAACTCATCTCCAAGCCCTACATCGACATCACCCTCAACCTGTTGCAGTGCTTTGGCGTCACTGTGCAGCGCGAAGGCTGGCAGCGTTTCACCATTCCTGCGGGCAGCCGCTACACCTCCCCTGGCACTTTGCATGTG
>CANFPJ010000198.1 GCA_947448885.1 Comamonadaceae bacterium | reverse complement strand
TGACGCCTTGGCCAAAACCTTTGTAGGGGATGTGCGCAATGTCCAAGCCCGCCATGCTCTTGAGCATTTCACCCGACAAATGCTGCTGGCCGCCCGGGCCGCTGGAGGCATAGCTGATTTTTCCGGGCTGCTTTTTGGCCAGGGCGATCAGTTCTTTGACATCATTGGCCGGAAAGCCAGGGTAGGCCAGCATCACAAACGGGCCGGTGGCCACGTTGGCGATGGGGCTCAGGTCTTTGAGTGGGTTGTAGGGGATGTTGGTGTACAAATTCGGCGCGATGGTGATGGACGCATCGGCCGCAAACAACAGGGTGTAGCCGTCGGGCGCGGACTTGGCGACAAAGTCGGTGCCAATGGTGCCGCTGGCACCGGTTTTGTTCTCCACCACCACCGACTGTTTCCACAGCGTGCCCAGTTCTTGCGCCAGCACCCGGCCATAAATGTCGGGTGTGCCCCCGGGTGGGAAGGTGACGATGATCTTCACCGGCTTGTTGGGAAAGGGCTGCGCCCCCACGGTGCCCGCCAAAGTCAAAGCGGCCAAGCCGGCCCACAGCCAGCGTTGCAAAGTTGTTTTCATAGGAATGCCCTTGTGAACATCAAAACCCAAGTGTCGCAAATTTCAAATCTGAAACTCGATCAAGAACGGCCCGGGGCGGGCGCAGGCGGCGGCAAAGGCGTCGGCAAAGCCTTCCAAGGTTTGCACCCGCACGGCCTCGACACCCATGCCGTTGGCCAGTTGCACCCAGTTGAGTTCGGGGCGGGCGAGGTCAAACAGCTCGTTGGAGGCGGGGCCGGGTTGGGCGCCCACGGCCAGCAACTCGCCTTGCAAAATTTTGTACACGCGGTTGGCAAACACCACATTGACCACGTTGAGCCGCTCGCGCGCTTGGGTCCACAGCGATTGCAGGGCGTACATGCCGCCCCCGTCGGACTGCAAGCACACGGTTTTGCGCTCGGGGCAGGCCACCGCTGCGCCGGTGGCGCAGGGAAAGCCGTGGCCGATGGCGCCGCCCGTGATTTGCAACCAGTCGTTGGCAGCGGCACCAAAGGTGTGGCCAAACAGGCTGCGCCCAGAAGTCACCGCATCTTCAACCACGATGGCGTTGTCGGGCAAGAGCGCGGCCAAGGTGACGGCAAAAGCGTCGGGGTTGAAGGCGCCGTGCTGCACCGTGGGGCGCGGCCCGGTGTCGGGTGCGCCCGCCCAAGCCGGAGCGCCCAAGGCATCGGCCAGCCATTCGAGCGCGGCCACCGCGTCTTGGTCGGGGCGGGCCAACACATGCATTTGGGCCTCGGGCGGGGACATCAGGCTGGGCTTGCCGGGGTAGCCAAAAAACGCGGTGGGCGGTTTGGCCCCCACCAAGACCACATGTTGGTGCCCAGCCAATGATTTGAGCGCGCCTTCAATCGCATAAGGGATGCGGTCGATGGGCACACGCCCGCGCCCACGCGGCATGCGCGCCACCTGGGCCGAAGCGCGCAAGCTCACACCCGTGGCCACAGCAATGCGGTGCGCCGCTTGTTGACCGGCCTCGCTCAAGGCTTGGCCGGAGAGCACCATCACCGTGGGTTCGCGCCGGCGCAGCAATTGCACCAAGTGGGTGAGCACCTCGGGGGCCACCGCGTCGCGCATGGGCACGGGCAATGCGTCAGCCACCACGCCGCCTGCGCCCCAGGCGGTGTCGGCGGGCAAGATCAGGCTGGCGATGTGGCCCGGTGCGCTGCGCGCGGCTTGCACCGCTTGCGCGCCATCGGCGCCGACCTGGGCGCTGGACGCGCTGGTGCGCACCCAATGCGAGGTGGCCCGCGCCAAACCTTCGGTGTCGGCGGTGAGCGGTGAGTCAAAAGGTCGGTGGTAGACGGCATGGTCGCCAATCAGGTTGACCATGGGCGTGTTGGCGCGGCGCGCGTTGTGGACATTGGCAATGCCATTGGCAAACCCAGGCCCGCAATGGAGCAAGGTGGCCGCGGGTTTGCCGGCCATGCGGCCGTAGCCGTCGGCACAACCGGTGACCACGGTTTCGGCCATGCCCAACACGCAGCGCATGCCCGCGACTTTGTCCAGGGCAGCCACGAAATGCATCTCCGATGTGCCCGGGTTGGCAAAACAGGTGTCCACCCCACTGGCCAGCAGGCTGCGCACCAAACTCTCAGCACCGTTCATGTTGTCCTTTCTCGGCGCAGAAAAACTGCGCGGGTCAGTGTATCGCGCAGGGTCCGCCAAGCCTCAACGTGGGCGACACTGGCGGGTGAGCATCATGGCCAAGCGCTGCAAGGCTTGCCAGGGGTCGTGCGGCCACGTGGATTGGCGCAGGCCTTTGACAATGCCATCGACTTGGTGCGCGGCCCACAGCAAGCGGTCCACCGTGGTGGCACTCATGCCGGGGACGATGCGCTCGAACAAGCGCTCTTTCACCCCCCAAATGCGCCACTCGCGCAGCGCCATGGGCAGGGGGCGGCCTGCCAACACCGCGTCTTTGACGCGCTTGAGGTTGCGGATGTCTTCGGCCAGGGTGTGGTGCACCAGCACGGCGGCCACACCTTCGGCCTGCAAGCCCTCCAGCATGCGCTGCACGCGCGCGGTTTGGCCGGCCAAAGCCGCTTCGGTCAGCTTGAAGACATTGAAGCGCGCCACATCCAGCACCGCGCTTTCGACCTGCGATTGGGTCAATTCGCCCTCGGGGTAGAGCAAGGCGAGTTTTTGAATCTCTTGGTGTGCGGCGAGCAAATTGCCCTCGACCTTGTCGGCAAAAAAATGCAAGCAGCGCTGACCGGCTTCGCCAGGCTCGACGCGCTGACCTTGGTTGGCCATGCGCTGGGCGATCCAGGTGGGCAAGGCGGCGCGCTCGACCGTCTCAAACGCCATGCCCACGCCAGCACCCTCCAAGGCCTCGAACCAGGCGCTGCTTTTGGTGGCCTTGTCCAAGCGGGGCAGGCTGACCAGGGTGAGCACATCGGGGCTGTCGGCGGAACGTTCGGCCAGTTGCTGCAAAGCGGCGCTGCCTTCTTTGCCCGGCTTGCCCGAAGGAATGCGCACCTCGACCAGTTGGCGGTCGCCAAACAAGCCCATGGACGCGCCGCTGGCCAACACCTCGGCCCAGTCGAAATGCGCACCCGCCACCGTGAACACCGTGCGCTCGGTGAAGCCTTGGGCGCGGGCGCGGGCGCGGATGGCGTCGGCCGCCTCTTGCACCAACAAGGGCTCGTCACCATGCAGCACATACAGGCTGCGCAAACCCTTTTCCAAATGGGCGCTGAGCTGGTTGGGAGAGACTTGCATCAGCAGCGCGTCAAAGGCTGGTCAATGCGGCCATGCGGCGCACGATTTGGCCGACCAAATCTTTGCCCATGTTGCCGTAAAGCATTTGCTCTTCTTGGTCCTTGGACAAGGCCAGGGTTTCGTTGTAGCTGATGTCGGTGGTGGCCACCAGCAAGGTTTCGGGGATCAGCTCTTTGCCCTCGCGGGTGCGCAAGCGAAAGCGTAAATTGGTGCGCAATAAGAACTCGCGCACCGAGCCCGAGGACGTGCGCCCAGCCACCACTTTTTCGCGCTGCTCTTGCAGCAACTCAAAAATCACATCGGCGCGCTCGACCTGGCGCTGATCGATGATGACCTCGACACCACCGGTGCCAGCCACTTGGCGCGACAACTCGATGAGCAAGGGCGAAGCCGTGATCGGGCCGGTGTACATGGACTTGAACGGGAACTTTTGCGACGACCTGAGCGCAAAACCACACGAGGCCAAGACCACCGCCGACAGCGGGGCCAAGGCACTGCGCAACAAAGCTCGGCGTGGGTCGCTGTGCATCACAACACCACATTGACCAAACGCCCCGGCACCACGATCACCTTTTTCGGTGCCGCGCCTTGGGCTTGTTTCTGAAAAGCTTCGCTGGCCAATGCGGCGTGTTCAATATCTTCTTTGCTGGCGGTGGCGGGCACCGAAAT
>CANFPJ010000197.1 GCA_947448885.1 Comamonadaceae bacterium | reverse complement strand
GCTGGTGGTCATGGGCAAGGCTCAAATATAGGTGCAAGCGCGCCCCTTTTTGGCTGCAGCTCAACGCAAGGGCAGCGGGGCGTTCATGGTTTGTCACGGCATTTATGCGCACGCCATGCGCATAAAATGCCACGCCAAAGGAATGTGTGCCATGTCAAACCTTGAACCTTCAGCCAAAAAACCGGTCAACCTCTCCATCAATGAAGCCCTGGTGCAAGAGTCGCGGGCCTACTGTGGCAATTTGTCGGCCAAAGTCGAGGAGTTATTGCAGGCCTATGTGGAAACCGAGCGCATGGCGCGCCAAACACATCGCCAGCGGGCCCAGCAATCGGTGGCCGACTGGAATGCCGTGCACGATGCAGCGGGCTCATTTGCAGACGGACACTCCACGCTCTGAAAGCCAACACCGTGGCGCAATACGACGTGCACCTGAACCCAGGCCCCATGCAGGCCAGCGTGCCGATGGTGGTGCTGGTTCAGTCATCGCTGTTTGACGGTTATCGCCGCCGTGTGGTGGTCCCGCTGGTGTTGCGCTCAGCGCTGCCCGCTGGCACCCAGGTGGCGGGCACGCGCATGAACCCTGTGTTTGACATCAACGGACAGTCGCTGGTGTTGCATCCGCTGGACATGGTTTCTGTGGCTACTGACCGTTTAGGCCCTTGCGTGGCCAACCTGTCGGAACAGGGGCAAGCCATTGCCGATGCGCTCGATGAGTTGTTGGCGCGCAGCTGGGGCTGAGGCACAAAAACCCAGCGGCTAAAATCCCAGGGTTTCCCCGCGCCCACCCTACACAACACAATCCCCCGGAGTTACCCCATGGCCCACACCACCCCAATGGCCAACGCGATCCGCGCGCTGGCCATGGACGCTGTCCAGCAAGCCAACTCCGGGCATCCCGGCGCCCCCATGGGCATGGCCGATATCGCCGTGGCGCTGTGGGGCGAGCACCTGCGCCACAACCCGCGCAACCCGCATTGGGCCAACCGCGACCGTTTTGTGCTGTCCAACGGTCATGGCTCGATGCTGATTTACGCGTTGTTGCACCTGACAGGCTACGACCTGCCCATGAGCGAGCTGAAAAACTTCCGCCAACTGCACAGCAAAACCGCTGGTCACCCCGAAGTGGGCATCACCCCCGGCGTGGAAACCACCACCGGCCCCTTGGGCCAAGGCATCACCAATGCGGTGGGCATGGCGCTGGCTGAAAAACTCTTGGCCAGCGAATTCAACCGCCCAAATCACAGCATCGTCGATCACCACACCTATGTCTTCATGGGCGACGGTTGCTTGATGGAGGGCATCAGCCACGAGGCCTGCGCCTTGGCAGGTGCGTGGAAGCTGAACAAACTCATCGCTTTGTACGACGACAACGGTATCTCGATTGACGGCAAGGTCACGCCTTGGTTCATCGACGACACCCCTGCCCGTTTCAAGGCCTATGGCTGGAGCGTCATCAGCGTGGACGGCCACGATGTGCAAGCGGTCAGCCGCGCCATCGCCAGCGCCAAATACAGCGCCGACAAGCCCACACTCATTGCCTGCAAAACCCACATTGGTCAAGGCAGCCCGAATCGCGTGGACACCGCCAAGGCCCACGGCGAACCTTTGGGCGCTGAAGAAATTGCACTCACCCGCGCGGCCATTGGCTGGCCCCATGCCCCCTTCACCATCCCGGCCGATGTGTATGCCGATTGGGACGCCAAAGCCAAAGGCGCGCAAAGCGAAGCCGCGTGGAATGGCAGCTTTGCCGCTTATGCTGCCGCCCATCCTGCGCTGGCTGCTGAATTCAAACGCCGCATGGCCGGCGACTTGCCGAAAAACTTTCACCAAACCGTGGTCGACGCGGTGGTCGCGGCCAACACCAAGGCCGAAACCGTGGCCAGCCGCAAAGCCAGCCAGTTGGCCCTGGAGGCCTTCACCGCTGCCATCCCCGAGATGCTGGGTGGCAGTGCCGACCTGACCGGTTCCAACCTGACCAACACCAAATCCACGCCTAACTTGCGTGTGGATTTGGCGGGCAACGTGGTGAAGGACGAGCACGGCCACGGCGGTCGCCACATCAACTACGGTGTGCGCGAGTTCGGCATGGCCGCCATCATGAATGGCGTGGCGCTGCATGGCGGCTTCATCCCTTATGGCGGCACCTTCCTCACCTTCAGCGACTATTCGCGCAACGCCATCCGCATGGCAGCCCTCATGAAGCAGCGCGTGGTGCATGTGTTCACCCACGACTCCATCGGTTTGGGCGAAGACGGCCCGACCCACCAGTCTGTCGAACACGCTGCATCTTTGCGCTTGATCCCTGGCTTGGACGTGTGGCGACCCGCAGACACCGCAGAAACAGCGGTGGCCTGGGCCGTGGCTTTGCAAAACCAACACCGCCCCACAGCATTGCTGCTGAGCCGCCAAAACCTGCCCTACTTGCCCAAAGGCGACAGCGCCGCCAAGGACGCCAGCGGTTTGGACGCCATCAACAAAGGCGCGTATGTGTTGGCCGAACCCTCAGAAGTGGGCATGAATAAAAAGCCCCAAGCGGTCATCATCGCCACCGGCTCTGAAGTGCAACTCGCCATGAAAGCGCAAGCCTTGTTGGCCGAACACAAAGTGGCGGTGCGCGTGGTTTCCATGCCCAGCACCACCACCTTTGATCGTCAAAGCGTGGCCTACAAATCAGCCGTGTTGCCCAAAGGCATCCCCCGCATCGCGGTGGAAATGGGCTCCACCGATGGTTGGTGGAAATACGGCGTGGCCGCCGTGGTGGGCATCGACACCTACGGCGAAAGCGCCCCCGCGCCCGTGCTGTTCGAGCACTTTGGCTTCACCCCGCGCAACGTGGCTGACACGGTGTTGAAGGTGTTGCAGGGATAAACCATTTCGAGCACTGGGCCCCTGTGGGCCCAGTTGCAAACTTTTTTGAAACTTGAATTAAGAGAGAGCAATCATGGCCATCAAAGTAGGCATCAACGGATTTGGACGCATCGGCCGCATGGTGTTTCGTGCAGCGGTACAAAACTTCAGCGACATTGAGATCGTTGGCATCAACGATTTGTTGGAGCCCGACTACCTGGCCTATATGCTCAAGTACGACAGCGTCCATGGCCGCTTCAAAGGCGATGTGTCGGTCGACGGCAACAACCTGATCGTCAACGGCAAAAAAATCCGTCTGACCCAAGAGCGTGACCCTGCTGCTTTGAAATGGAACGAGGTGCATGCCGACGTGGTCATCGAGGCCACTGGCCTGTTTTTGGACAAAGCCACCGCTGAAAAACACTTGGCCGCTGGCGCTAAAAAAGTGCTGATGTCCGCCCCGAGCAAAGACGACACCCCCATGTTTGTGTACGGCGTCAACCACGGCAGCTACAAAGGCGAAACCATTGTTTCTAACGCCTCTTGCACCACCAACTGCTTGGCACCCGTGGCCAAAGTGTTGAACGACAAATGGGGCATCAAGCGCGGTTTGATGACCACGGTGCACGCGGCCACGGCCACCCAAAAAACCGTCGACGGCCCGTCCAACAAAGACTGGCGCGGCGGCCGCGGCATTTTGGAAAACATCATCCCCTCCAGCACGGGTGCGGCCAAAGCCGTGGGCGTGGTCATCCCCGCCTTGAACAAAAAACTCACCGGCATGTCTTTCCGTGTGCCCACCTCCGATGTGTCGGTGGTGGACTTGACGGTTGAACTGGAGAAGCCCGCCAGCTACGCCGAGATTTGTGCCGAAATGAAAGCGCAAAGCCAGGGCGCTTTGAAGGGCGTGTTGGGTTACACCGAAGACAAAGTGGTGGCCAGCGACTTCCGTGGCGAGCCTTGCACCAGCGTGTTTGACGCCGACGCGGGCATCGCTTTGGACAGCACTTTCGTCAAAGTTGTCTCTTGGTATGACAACGAATGGGGCTACTCCAACAAGTGCTTGGAGATGGTGCGCGTTATCGCCAAGTGAGCTTGCCCACCTTTGACGATGTGC
>CANFPJ010000196.1 GCA_947448885.1 Comamonadaceae bacterium | reverse complement strand
ACGCCCGTGGCCACGTCCATGCCGTCATTGAAGGCCAGCCGCGCCGCCACATGGTTGGCGCCCATCATCAAGGCGATGAGCACCAGGGTGAAAAATGCGACCCAGCCAACGGCCCGGGTGGATGCGGTCATGGGTGGGGTCGCTGCGGTTCAGGGGCTGCTGGGCGCGGGGTACAGGCCCAGGCCTTGGGCATGCACGCGGCTCAAGCCCAACAAGGCGTCGGTGAAGGGCGTGTCCACCCCGGTGCGTTGACCCAGCTCGCGCACGGCGCTGACCAAGGCATCCAGCTCGACCACGCGGCGCGCCTCGACGTCTTGCAGCATGGACGATTTGAAGGCGCCCAGCTTGGCGGTGATGGCGTGGCGGTCTTCGGGGTGTTGGTCGATGGGCAAGCCCAGCCGTGTGCCAATGCTTTGGGCCTCCAGCATGACGCGCGACATGAAGGCGCGCACCAGCGGATCGGCCAGCAGTCGGTCGGTGGTGGCGCCGGTGAAGGCGCTGATGGGGTTGACCGTCATATTGCCCCACAGCTTGTACCAAATGTCTTTTTGGATGTGGGTGGACAAGGTGGCGTCAAACCCCGCCGCGCACAGCAGGGCGACAGTGCGTTCGGCACGGTCGCTGCGCCCACCGAGGGGCTCGCCCACGATCAAGCCATTGCCAAAGTGGTGTTTGGCGTGGCCGCGCCCGAGTAAGGCACAGCTGGCGTGCACCACGCAGCCCAGCACCTGGGCGGGAGGGATGGCGCGCTCGATCACACCCTCGGGGTCGATGGTTTGCAGCCGGGTGGCCCCGGTTTCAGCTTTTTGTCCTTGCAAAAACCACCAGGGAACGCCGTTCATCGCGGTCAACACCACGGTGTGCGGGCCCATCAAGGGGCTGAGTTGTGCCGCCACTTCGCTCAGGGCCGGGGCTTTGAGCGCCACCAACACCAGGTCTTGCACGCCCAATTCAGCGGCTTTGTCGCTGGCGTGCACCGGGGCTTGCAGGTGTTGCCCGGCGATGCTCAGCTGCACGCCGTGGGCGTTGATGGCTTGCAAGCTCTCGCCACGCGCCAACACACTGAGGGCGACAGGGGTATGGGTTTGGTGCGCCAAGCGCGCGCCCAGCCAGCAGCCAATGGCGCCGGCGCCAACCAGGGCGACCTTCATGCTTGAAAGCCCGCGTCTTGGCGCATGGCCAAACGCACCATGGCGTCAAACACGTCTTGTCCCGCGCCGTGCGCCGGGTGAAATTGCAAGGCATCTTGGGCGCAGCGCGCCGCCACTTCGGGGCTGATGGGGATGGCCCGGCCCATGGACAGGGTGGCCAGCTGCACATCGCAAGCGCGTTGCAGCGTCCACAGCAGCACAAACGCTTGGGGCAAGGTGCTGCCCCAGGTGAGCAAGCCGTGGTTGCGCAAGATGAGCACCTGGTGCTGGCCCATGTTGCGCAGCAAGCGCGGGCCCTCGTCGGCGTGGACCGTGATGCCTTCAAAGTCGTGATAAGCCACCATGCCATGCAGTTGGGCGCTGTAAAAGTTGTCGGGCTGCAAGCCGCCTTCATAACAAGCCACGGCCAAGCCTGAAGTGGTGTGGGTGTGCATCACGCAATGAGCCTGATCGAGCGCGGCGTGGATGGCGCTGTGCACCACAAAACCAGCCGGGTTGACGCGCTGGGCCGAGCCGTCCACCACCTCGCCCTTCAAATTGATTTTCACCAAGTTGCTGGCGGTCACTTCGGTGTAGTGCAGGCCAAAGGGGTTGATCAAAAAATGCTTGTCACCCCCACTCACCGAGTCGGGCACGCGCAAGGTGATGTGGTTGTAAATCATCTCCACCCAGCCGAGCATGGCAAACACCCGGTAACAAGCGGCCAGCTCTTGGCGCGCCGCCCACTCGTCTGGGTGAAAGTGGGCTGGGCAGGGCGGCAGTGCCATGCCGCTGGTGGTGTTTGACATGGCCGTGCCGACTCAGTAGGTGCCGCCTTTGGCAGGCGCTGCGCTGGGGGCGCCAGGGTTTTTGAAGCGCTGGCACAAGGCGCTGGTGTGGCGCGCGAGCAGGTTGTTGTCCAAGCCCACGGCCATGAACAAGCCGCCGTGGCTCAAGTAGTGGCGCGACAGGTCTTCATCAGGCGTCAAGATGCCAGGGGCCTTGCCCGCTTTGAGGATGCGGCGAAACGCGTCTTCAATCGCGGCTTTCACTTCGGGGTGGGTTTGGTTGCCCACATGGCCCATGGATGCCGACAAATCGGCGGGCCCGATGAACACGCCGTCCACGCCTTCGACAGCGGCAATCGCGTCGAGGTTTTTCAAGGCAGTGGTGGTCTCGGCTTGCACCAGCAAACACACTTGTTGGTTGGCCTCTTGGGCGTACTGCGGGTAACGGCCCCAGCGCGATGCGCGGGCGCCGCCCATGCCGCGAATGCCGTGCGGCGGGTAACGCATGGCTTCGACCAAGGCTTTGGCTTGCTCGGCGGTGTCGACCATGGGCACCAAGATGGTGGCTGCGCCCACATCCAGGTACTGCTTGATCAAGGTGGTACCCGCGTGGCCGTGGCCCACTGGTACGCGCACGATGGGGTGGGTGTCGGGATAGGCGGCGACGATTTGCAACTGCATCAAGATGGATTGCAAATCGTTGGGCGCATGTTCGCCATCCAGCAGCAACCAGTCAAAGCCGGCCCCAGCGCAAATTTCGGTGGAGTAGGCGCTGGCCAAACTGGTCCACAACCCGTATTGCACTTGTTTGTTCTGAAGGGCTTGTTTGAAGCGATTGACCGGTGTTTTCATGGTGTCTCCATAGTCTGGCCCGGCGCATCGTGGCCTGGGCAAGCTTCGCATCCTACACACACCCATCGGGGGCGAACACAGGGCAAACGCCTTGGCCTTCCAGCCCCGGGGCGCCTCCGACCGGTTAGACCCCAGGGATCAGCGCCAACCTGGACACTGTCTATTCATACAGTTATCATGCGCCATGGCCAAAGACAAAACCCATTACAGCTGCACCGAGTGCGGCGGCACCAGCCCCAAGTGGCTGGGCAAATGCCCGCATTGCGAGGCTTGGAACACCTTGGTCGAGGCGGTCTCAGCGCCTGACGGCGCGGCCAAAAACCGCTTTGCCCCGCGTGCCGGCTTGGCGCCGGCTTCGGCGGTCACGGCCCTCTCCGACATCGAAGCGCAAGACGTGGACCGCACGCCCACCGGCCAAGACGAGCTGGACCGCGTCTTGGGCGGCGGCATGGTGGAAGGCGGCGTGGTGCTGATCGGCGGCGACCCGGGCATTGGCAAATCCACTTTGTTGCTGCAAGCTTTAGACGGTTTGCAAAGCAGCGGCCAAAACACCTTGTACGTCACTGGCGAAGAGTCGGGGGCACAGGTCGCACTGCGGGCGCGGCGCTTGGGGCTGGACAACAGCCGCGTGCAGGTGCTGGCCGAAACCCAGCTCGAAAAAATCATCTCGACTTTGCAAGCGCAGTCGCCGCACATCGCCGTCATCGACTCCATCCAAACCGTGTACTCCGACCAACTCACCAGCGCGCCGGGGTCTGTCGCGCAGGTGCGTGAATGCGCCGCCCACCTCACGCGTTTGGCCAAGGCCAGTGGCATCGCCATTGTGTTGGTCGGTCATGTCACCAAAGAGGGCGCACTGGCGGGCCCACGGGTGCTGGAACACATGGTCGACACGGTGCTGTACTTTGAGGGCGACACCCACAGCAGTTTTCGCTTGGTGCGGGCCATCAAAAACCGCTTTGGCGCGGTGAATGAAATTGGCGTGTTCGCCATGACCGAAAAAGGCTTGAAGGGGGTGAGCAACCCCAGCGCCATTTTTCTCAGCCAACACGCCGAGCCGGTGCCGGGCAGTTGCGTCATGGTCACCTTGGAAGGCACGCGTCCCTTGTTGGTGGAAATCCAAGCGCTGGTCGACAGCGGCGGCCCCAGCCCGCGCCGCTTGAGTGTGGGCCTGGACCGCGACCGCTTGGCCATGTTGCTGGCGGTGTT
>CANFPJ010000195.1 GCA_947448885.1 Comamonadaceae bacterium | reverse complement strand
GGGTTGTTGGTCGCGGCCACGGTGAAGCGGGCATTGGGGTGGGCGGCTTTGGCGCCGGTTTCCTTGGCGATGGCGGGGGTCCAGTCTTTGCCTTGCCAGTCGATGCAGTGCGCTGGCGCCTCGCCCATGCCCTCCCACCACACGTCGCCGTCGTCGGTCAGCGCCACGTTGGTGAAGATCACGTCCTTGTCCAAACTGGCCATGCAGTTGGGGTTGGTCAGGGTGTTGGTGCCGGGGGCCACACCAAAGTAGCCGGCCTCGGGGTTGATGGCGCGCAGCTTGCCGTCGGCACTGGGCTTGATCCAGGCGATGTCGTCGCCAATGGTGGTGACTTTCCAGCCCTCGAAGCCCTTGGGCGGGATCAACATGGCGAAATTGGTTTTGCCACAAGCGCTGGGGAAGGCTGCGGCCACGTGGTACTTTTTGCCTTGGGGGTTGGTCACGCCCAAAATGAGCATGTGCTCGGCCAGCCAGCCGGGGCTGCCCGCAGGGCCTTCAGCGGCGGCGCGGCCCATGTTGGAGGCGATGCGCAGCGCAAAACACTTTTTGCCCAACAGCGCATTGCCGCCGTAGCCCGAGCCATAAGACCAAATTTCGCGCGACTTGGGGAAGTGCACGATGTATTTGGTTGGGTTGCAAGGCCAAGCCACGTCTTTTTGACCGGCCTTCAGCGGCGCGCCCACGGTGTGCACGCAGGGCACAAACTCGCCATCGGTGCCCAGCACGGCATGCACGGCTTGGCCCATGCGGGTCATGATCTTCATGTTGACCGCCACATAGGGGCTGTCGGACAACTCAATGCCGATGTGGGCGATCGGGCTGCCCAAGGGGCCCATGCTGAAGGGCACCACATATAAAGTGCGGCCGGTCATGCAACCGTCGAACAAACCGTTGAGGGTGTTGCGCATTTCGGCCGGGGCGATCCAGTTGTTGGTGGGGCCAGCGTCTTCTTTGCGGTCGGTGCAAATGAAGGTGCGGTCTTCCACGCGGGCCACGTCGCTGGGGTCGGACTTGGCCAAAAAGGAGTTGGGCCGTTTGGCGGGGTTCAGGCGTTGGAAGGTGCCGGCATCCACCAGTTGTTGGCACAGGGCGTCGTATTCGGCTTGGCTGCCATCGCACCAATGGATGGCGTCGGGCTTGCACAAGGCGGCGATTTCGCCCACCCAAGCCACCAGTTTTGCGTTTTTGACAAATCCGGGGGCGTTCAAAGCCAAGCCCGGTGTATAGGGTGCGTTCATGCGTGCTCCGTCGATAGTTGATTCAGGTCAGCCCACGGGCGACATGCCCCGCCATGCTGGGGTCACATGGGCTGAACTCAAGCAAACTTTTCACCCTGGGCAGCGGGCTGGGGCCAGGGTGGAGGCGATTCTAGGCAGGGGCTTGGGTCGGCGCCTGACAGGGTCATGCAAAAAACGCATAACCTTATGTGCTGCGGCGCAATGCTTGTCCACGGGCGGGCCTGCGGATGTGGCTTGGGCATAAAAAAACCCCGCCATGCGGGGTTTGACGCGGGCCAGACCAGCAATCAGGCCATGAAAACGGCGATGAAGGCGAGCAGAAAAATCAACACGCCGCCAGCGATGGGCAACACGATGGGCATCAACGGAACAATGCTCTCCACCACATCTTCGGTATCTTGGTGGTGGTGTTCGTTGTGGTGGTGGGGAGCGGACATGGTCATTCCAAAGGTTTCAAGGATTCGCTTATTTTATGCGATGGCCCGCGCCGCCACCACGCGCAGCACTTCTTGCCCATAGGCTTGCAGCTTTTTCTGGCCAATGCCGCTGATGTCTTGCAAGGCTTCCAGGCTGCTGGGTGCCAAATGGGCAATGGCGTGCAGCGTGGCGTCGTGAAAAATCACATAGGCCGGCAGGTTGTGGGTGCGCGCCACTTCGCCGCGCCAAGCCTTGAGGGCTTGCAAGCGCTCTTGGGCGTTGGCGTCGAGCGTGGGCAGCCCCGGTGTGCCCTCGATGCGCCGCGCCTTGCGCTCGCTGGCGCGGTCGTGGCTGTGGCGCAGGGTGACGCTGTGGGTCCCTTTCAGGATGGCGCGGGAAGCGTCGGTCAAGTACAAGGTGTTGAAGGCTTGCGCGTCCACGCCCAGGGCCTCGGTGGCCACCAGCTGGCGCAACACGCTGCGCAATTGGGCCTCGCTGTAACGCTGGCCCACCCCAAAGCAGCTCAGGTCTTGGTGGCTGTGTTGCAAAACCTTTTCGGTGCGCTTGCCACGCACGATGTCCATGGTGTGGGCCACGCCAAATTGCATGCCCGAATGCTGTTGCACCCGGTACACGGTCGAGAGCAGCATGCGCGCGGCCTCTGAGGCGTCCCAGGTGTCGGGGGGTGACAAACAGTTGTCGCAATGGCCACAACGCATCAGCGGCGGGGTGCCGGCCCCTTCGGGCGCATAGGGCTCGCCAAAATAGGCCAGCAAGCGCACCCGCCGGCAGTCGGTGGCCTCGGCCAACGCCAGCAAAGCGTCAAGCTTGCCGCGCATCACCTGCTTGTGGTCTTCGCCCGCCGGGCTTTCGTCGATCATGCGGCGCTGGTTGACCACGTCTTGCAAGCCATAGCACATCCAGGCTTGGGCGGGCAGGCCGTCGCGCCCGGCGCGGCCGGTCTCTTGGTAATAGCCTTCGATGTTCTTGGGCATGTCCAGGTGCGCCACAAAACGCACATCGGGTTTGTCGATGCCCATGCCAAAAGCGATGGTGGCCACCATCACAATGCCCTCTTCGCGCAAAAACCGATCTTGGTGCCGCTGCCGAATGGCCGCGTCCATCCCCGCGTGGTAGGGCAGCGCGAGCAAGCCGTGCTGCACCAAGGCCTGCGCCACCTCCTCCACCCGTTTGCGCGACTGGCAATACACGATGCCGCTGTCGCTGCCCTCGGGCCCGGTGTGTTCGCGCTGGATCAAACGCAGCAGCTGGGCCAAAGGCTCTTTCTTTTCCACAATGGTGTAGCGGATGTTGGGCCGGTCAAAGCTGCTGACAAATTGGCGCGCGTCCTCAAGCTGCAAGCGTTCCACAATGTCCGCACGCGTCAGGTCGTCGGCGGTGGCGGTCAGGGCCACGCGGGGCACACCCGCGAAACGCTCGTGCAAAACCGTCAAGCCCCGGTACTCGGGGCGAAAGTCGTGGCCCCACTGGCTCACGCAGTGGGCTTCGTCAATGGCAAACAAACCCAGCAAACCGCGCTCGTGCACTTGGTCGAGCAAGGCCAAAAAACGTGGCGTGGTCACCCGCTCGGGGGCGGCGTAGAGCAAAGTGATGTCGCCACTGAGCAAGCGTTGCTCCACCGCATGGGCTTGCTCGCCACTCAAGGTGGAGTTGAGCAAGGCCGCGCTCACCCCCAGCTCGAGCAAAGCGCCCACTTGGTCGTGCATCAACGCGATCAAGGGCGAGACCACCACCGCCACACCCAAGCCAGCGCGTTGCCGCGCAATGGCTGGAATTTGGTAGCACAGCGACTTGCCCCCGCCCGTGGGCATCAGCACCAAGGCGTCGCCCCCTTGGCTCACATGGCCAATGATGTCGGCCTGGGGGCCGCGAAATTGGTTGTAGCCAAACACCTCGCGCAGCAAGGCGTGCAAGGCCTGCGGAGACAGCTCGGGCCTGCTGGCCGCGCTTACATCTGCTCCCACGGCAACCCTTCATGGCGCCAGCCATTGACGCTGGAGCGTTGAAAGCGGGCGTCCAAATCCCCCTCAAAGCCATGCACCACGTGGGCCACATCGGAGAAACCAGCGGCCTCCAAGGCAAGGCCGGCGTCGATGGTGCGCTGACCGCTGCGGCACAGCAGCACCAGCGGCCTGGCCTTGTTGCCGGCCTCGGCCAGCACCTGGTTGCAAAACGCGGGGATGTCGGGGGTGAAGTCGGGGTATTCGTACCACGCCACATGCACGGCACCCGGGGGGCGGCCCACGTACATCGATTCGATTTCCATGCGCACGTCGATCAGCAAAGCCTCAGGGTTGGCTTGCAAGCATTCCCAAGCCTGCTTGGGCAATAAATGTTTCATGGGCGGCATTTTCGCTGTTTGGCAAAACCCTGTCCGCGTGGCTTGCAAGCCAGGTTTCTACAATCG
>CANFPJ010000194.1 GCA_947448885.1 Comamonadaceae bacterium | reverse complement strand
CGTAAGCGCCCAGCATAAACAAGGACCCATGCGTCAAATTGGCAATGCGCATCAATCCAAAGATGAGCGCAAAACCGGAGGACAGCATAAACAGCAGTCCTCCAAAAGCCAAACTGTTGAGAGTTTGGATTACCCAGATTTGCATAAGCGGCTTAGGACTCTAAATTCTTGGCAGGTGGCCAATCACGCGAATACACAGGGTTCGCTAAGAATTGCTTGGGGTCATATGTCCAGAACTGACTCACGTTGGGATAAGTTTTGATCACAGAATTGACCAAGCGACCTTCTTTGCGTGCGACTTGTCGGATGTAGACGTCGCCCACCACATTACCCAGATCATCGAATTTCACATAGCCACGGGCAGTCGCCACATTGCTCTTCTTCAAAGCCGCCATCAAAGCATCTTTGTTGTTGAACTTTCCACCAATCGCATTCACGGCTGCTTCTAAAACAGTAGCGCTGACATAGGTGCTCGATGCGTAATAGCCTGGGTCATAGCTATGCAATTTACGGAATGCGGGTGCAAATTTGGCATTGATAGGGTTGCTCAACTCGGCTGAGTACCAACACACGGTTTGAATACCCAAGGCTTCGTCTCCCATATTGCGGAGCACGGATTCATCCAGAGCAGTCATACCACCCACTACGGTCATTTTGCTGCTTAAGCCGTATTCGTTGAATTGACGCAAAAATCTAAAACCGTTTGAGCCAGCAAATCCTAAGAAGATGCCGTCCACATTGGTTTT
Source organism: Comamonadaceae bacterium (assembly GCA_947448885.1). Lineage (GTDB taxonomy): Bacteria > Pseudomonadota > Gammaproteobacteria > Burkholderiales > Burkholderiaceae_C > Limnohabitans. Next base: position 3,339 of record CANFPJ010000194.1, on the reverse strand, counting down.
TAGTTGGGCCAGAAAACTACCGTAATCAGGTGCAGTCAATGGCGGGAACATTTTCTGAACAATCTTGCCGCCGTTTTCTTCAAATACACGTTGAAAGCCAGCGTTCATTTCATGGCCATATGCGATGTCATCGGCAATCATGACCATGCGCTTGAATTTGAGCGTTTTAGCGCAGTGGTCTGCCATCACGTGCGAACACTGTGAGGATGACGATGTGGCTCGCACAAACCAAGGATTAGGTTTGCGTTGTGTCATGTCGTCTGCAGCAGCAACGGACAAGGTTGGAATTTTTTGCGCCTTGATGTAGTCGTCAATCGCGAGTGCCTCGAATGCGGCCAAGGGGCCCATCAAAACGTGCACTTTATTGAGTTCCACCAACTCTTGCACCTTGGACTTGGCGTTGGCAGGAACACCACCCGTATCTGCCACGATAAGCTGCACTTTTTGCCCAGCGATCATGTTGTTGCGCTCGGCCAAGTACATGACCAAGGCGCGCTCCATATCAATTCCGCCAGATGCTAATGGCCCAGTTTTGACAGTCAGAAGTCCAATGCGGAGGGCATCGCCCGATTGCGCATGCAATGCTGTAGGCAAAGCCATGGTCATACCAGTGGCTGCAGTGGTTTGTAGAAAGTCGCGTCTTGTTGTCATGGTGTCTCCTAAATAGTTGCTCGGTTGAAATTCAAACTTGCTGTCATACCTCCTTCTATGGGAGGTTATTGTTTATTCCCTCGCGGGATAACGGGCAGCAGCAAGTAAGGCTGCACGTCAGAATCGAAATGTAAGGTGGTTTCGCCATTAAAAATAGCCCCTGGGCGATCACGGGGGTCATTGTGAAGAAACGGGCCACATCCCAGAAGTTCATTCTTGAAGTTGGACAATTTCAGCCCCGTTTTTTCAGCATAGGTGTAATCCCGACCACGCACAGACAGCGCGAGCCTATAACCCGTTGGAATAACGATAGAGGTAGGCCACAGCTCCACCTCCACTTCAACCGGCTTACCTGGAATTAGTGGTTGCGGATCAGTATGGGTGTGATAGGGACGATAGGGTTTGGTCAATTCACTGTCGAGCGCTCTATGTGAGGCACGCAACCATCCTTGCGCTACTGGCGTATGTGGATCAATGGCTCCAGCAAATATGACTTCGCGCATGTCTGGCGTCAAAACACGCAAAACCAAAAACAAGTCAGCATCTGCAGTGGATGAAGAGACTTTTAATTTGGCAGCAACAGGCCCTATCAACTCCATATCTTGCGACATAGGTGTAGATACGAAAGTCAATCCATCACCCTTGGCTTGAAAACTCAATGTCCCAGAGTCCCCCGAGGGTTGTGATGACAACGCTTGGTCTTTTGCGCCCAGAAAAATCTTGGTCCACTGGGTTTGTGGCAAGGGCCAATTGCTCTCGGTGCGCTCCTCAAAGTGCTTGACGTGGCGCACCTGTAAACGCACAGGTGGTTCTTTATCCCAGCCGTTGTCTTCACCTTTTAAAAAGTGTGCAAAGAAACGCTTTTGAATTTGAACGCCGTAGTCTGTGTAAAAGTGTGTCCAATGCTCGAGCCCGTGCATCTCAAGCCATTTTTGTTTGGAGGCAGCACGCATAAAGCTCTCAGAATTGCCACGCAAGTGCAACCCTTGCCCACCCCAATTACCCGCCGATAAAAATGGCACAGTGATCTTGTCCCACTGGGCAGAACGTTCACGGTGGTAAGCGTCATCTGTTGGATGCGCAAGAATGTCTTGGCCAAATTGGCATCGGTTCGCGGCCAACTCTTGGTCTGACAATGTCACGTCACCGCACACCAAAGCGCCAGTTGCTTTACTTCTGGGCCCGCGTTCACCCAAACCGTACTGCACCGTTTTCACTTGCATGTCGTACCAGTTATCCCAAAAGGTCGACACAATTCCACCATGGTGGGTCATATCGCGGTACCAATCGGCGGCACCTTCCCAAATGCACATCGCAGCCAAATACTTAGGGTTACGGCTAGCAACTTGCCATTGGTTGATACCGAAGTAAGACACCCCCGAGAGTCCGACCTTACCGCTCGACCATGCTTGTTCACCTGCCCAAGCAATGCAGTTCACAAAGTCTTGGGTTTCACGCGGCGAGAAATGGTCCACATACCCAGGCGAGCGACCACATCCACGCGAATCTACGCGCACACAAACGTATCCGTCTGGCACCCATTTTTCTGGATCTACAACTTCCCAGTTTTGAAATAAATTGCTAGAACCATAAGGCACATCAGGATGCTCACTCACCATTTTTTGCCAAGCGCTCGGATACCCCTCTTGGAAGGACAAGCCTTTTGCATAAGGTCCATAGCTCAACAAGACGGGATAACGCCCGCTTGCAATTGGGCGAAACACATCCGCACGTAACGTCAAGCCGTCTTCCATCAGGATGGGCACATCCCAATCGATGGTCATGCCTGCGCGGGTTTCAGTAAAAGTTGAGCCTTGGTCTTGTTTCACTGATATCTCCTGATTTAGGCCGGTTACTTTTTAATGGCCTATGGCTGCATTGACACGCGGCATCACTTCTGTGGCAAATAGCTCCATAGAACGCTTTGCAAGTTTGGGGTCCATCCAATCATGACCCGCATACAAAAGATTACCAAAGTCGCCAACATACTCGCGGAAAGCAAGGATTTGGTCCACCACAGAATTCACCGTGCCGGCAAACACCAATTTGTTGGCCACATATTCAGGTGTGATCAAAGCATCATCCATGCTTTGGTCTGTTTTGAACAAATTGCTACGACCACCATTTACCAGTTTACGAACTAATTGCTTGAAATAGAAATGGTGTGGGCCACCCTCTTCTAAGCCATAGCGCCTAGCTGTGGCTTCATCGTCCGCTACAAAAATGCTTTTTGCAATGCGCCACTCACTGGGATGTGCAACTGCACCTACCTCTTCACGACCCTCTACATATTTTGGCCAATGCGACCTGACCCACTCTGGCATCAAGAAGTTGGCGGAAATAGGTTGCCATCCACGCTTAGCCATTTCTGTCACACCTTTCGAGAAAGGCGCCACAGCGGTACCAACGATCAAGGGATGAGGCCGTTGGTAAGGCTTCATGATGAACCCTTGGCCAATCTCTGGGATCATGGTCTTACCCACGGTGACATTGAAAAATTCACCTTCCAAGTTGTATGGTGGATCAGACTGCCAAATCTTCAGCACCATGTTGATGCCCTCTACAAACATCGCATTGCGGTCTTTGCCAAAGTTACCAAAAACTTCCGCATCGGACATCAAGCCACCGGGGCTAATGCCCATGATGAATCGGCCTTTGAGCATATGGTCCATCATGGCAGCTTGCGCG
>CANFPJ010000193.1 GCA_947448885.1 Comamonadaceae bacterium | reverse complement strand
TTGGTGCGGTGAGCAGTTGCCTGACTGGCCCCACCAATGCCATGCTGTCGTCGTCCGGCCCACGGCATCAGCACTACACCGCGGCCCTGGTGTTTGGTGCTTTGGCTTTGGCCTTTGGGCTGATGGCGCCCACCTTCACCGGTTGGATGTTGGCCGCGCCGCCGGCCTTCATCATGGTGCTGGCCGGTCTGGCCATGCTTCGCGTTTTGCAAGCGGCGTTTGTGGCCTCGTTTGGGGCGGGCCAATTCACCCTGGGCGCCTTGGTCAGCTTGCTGGTGACGGTGGCCGACATCGCCTTGTTCAACATCGGCGCGGCGTTTTGGGGATTGGTCGCCGGTTATGCGGTGGCGCGCTTGCTGGAAGCCGCCGACTTTACCGCCCCCCAGACCTGATACCGCCCCAGCCACCCACCGTGGCTGGATGGGCCTGCGGCCCGTGCCCATGGGCAGCGCGCTGGCGAACAGCATGATGCGCGCGTGATGGGGTTCGTTGAGGGCCCATGTTCATGGCCCACATCCAAGGGCGAAGTGATGGGGGCTCTCAGTAAGAGACCATTTGCCATGGCACCGGGCAGGTGGCCACACTGGGGTAATACTGCTGGTAGGCACTACAAAAGTAAGCCACGCGGGGTGGCGTGGGCGGCGCGTTGATGTACACCGGTTCGGCGTAAACCTGGGGCCGGTTGGCATACACCAAGCCACCAATCACGGCAGCGCCCAACAACGGCGCCCCCCACCGCCCATAGCCATGGTGCCCGCCGTGGTGCCAGCCACCACCACCCGCGCGGAAGTTGACCTGGGTGATCACGGTTTGGGCCTGCGCTGGGATGGCGCATGCCAAAGCGGCAGCGGTGAGAACGGCGGCGAAATGTGATTTCATGACAACCCCTTGCAGTGAAGACAGTGGCAATTGACCTTGCCTGGGTACTCACAACGCGGCTTGGGCTGCCAAAGATGACAGACTCGGGTTTTCCTGAGGGGGTGCCTGAAGCCCTGGCCCCATCCATCCGGACAGAACCCCGCCAAACGGGGTTGCCCTAAAGGCCCTGACCTGCCGCGGTGGCCACCGCATGGGCCCCACCCAAGAACAAACGCTCCATGTGGGGGTCGGCCAAAATCTCGCTGGCGGGCTGGTGCAAGACCAAGCGCCCCGACTCCAAAGCAATGGCGTCGTGCGCATATTTGAGCGCACTTTTGACGTTTTGCTCGACCATCAACACGGTGGTGCCTTGGGCGGCCAAGCGTTGCAGCAGTTTGAACACATCTTGCACCACCAGCGGCGACAAACCAATGGAAGGCTCGTCGATCAGCAACACCTGGGGGCGCAGCAGCAAGGCGCGGCCAATTTCCAACTGCTTTTGCTCGCCGCCCGACAATGACGCGGCGCGCGAATGCAAGCGTTCTTTCACGCGCGGAAAAAAGTCCAACACCTCGGGGATGCGCGCATGGGTGGTCTTGAGCCCCAAGGTGATGCCGCCCAACTCCAGGTTTTCAAACACGCTGAGTTGCCCAAACAGGTTGCGCCCCTGCGGCACAAAGGCGATGCCTTGGGCCAACAGGTCTTTTTGGCTGGCACCGCTGATGTCTTGGCCGTTGAGCAGCACCCGACCTTGGCGCGGTTTGAGCAAGCCAAACAAGGTTTTGAGCACCGTGGATTTGCCCGCGCCATTGGGGCCGATGAGCAGAGTGATGGCGCCCCGGCGCGCTTTGAACGACAAGTTGTTGAGGATCATGAAATCCTTGTAGCCCGAGACCACGTCGTCAAACTCGATGCAGGTGTTGTCGTCGTTGCCCATCTCAATTCCCCAGGTAAGCGTCAAGCACCTGCTTGTTGGCCCGGATTTCGTCCGGCGTGCCAATGGCCAGCACTTGCCCTTCGACCATCACCATGATGCGATGGCACAAGCCCATGACGAACTCCATGTTGTGCTCGATCACCACGAACGAGCCTTGGCGCGCTTGGTTGAGTTGTTTCAACAAAGCCGAGATACCGCCCACCAAGGCCGGATTGACACCGGCACAAGGTTCGTCGAGCAAGACCAGAGCGGGCTCACTCATGAAGGCCATGGCAATGTCCGCCAGTTTTTGTTGGCCGTAACTGAGTTCACCGGCTTTTTGGTGGGCCACATGGGTCAGCCGAAACTGCGCCAGCAAGGCGTCGGCCTTGTCACCCAAACCGGAGTCGCTGGGCGCGAACAAGCGACTGCCCATGGAACCCCGGTGCTCTTGGGCGGCGACGATCAGGTTGTCGCGCACGCTCATCTTGCCAAACACCTGCAAGGTTTGGAAGGTGCGCCCCACCCCCAAGCGGCTCAGCGCCAGGGGCCCCATGCCGGTGACGTCTTGGCCCTTGAGTTCGATGCGCCCTTCATCGGGGCTGATTTGACCCAGCATGCTGTTGAACAAGGTGGTTTTGCCAGACCCGTTGGGGCCAATCACGCCAAAAATCTCACCGGGCTGAACTTCAAACGACACGCCGCCCACCGCTTGGATGGCGCCGTAGGCTTTTTTCAGTTGGGTGACTTTCAACACGGGCGGGTTCATGCCACACCCCCGCTGTGTGCGGCTTGGCGGCGCTGTTCAGAGGCCCAGCGCGACTGCCTGCGCGCGCGCCAGCGGTCGGGGATGCTGAGCAAGCCATCGGGCAGCCAAATCATCAGCAGCACCACCGCCGAGCCAAACACCATCAGGTACCAGCCCTGGGCAAAGCGCAGCCATTCGGGCAAGATGACGCCGACCGCCGAGCCCAAAATCGGCCCCAGAAAGTAACCAGGTCCACCGACCACCACCATCAGGTACATCATGATGGACGCGCCCACGGTGAACAAGGCCGGGTCAATGAACTGCACCTGGGAGGCATACAAACCACCGGCCATGCCCGCGTAAGCCGCGCCAATGGCAAAGCTCATCAGGGTGTAGGCCCGGGTGTCCACCCCCAGGCTTTCAGCACGGATGGGGTTGTCGCGCAGTGCGGTGAAGGCCTTGCCCCAGGGCGAGCGCAGCAAGCCCCACAGCAACAGGCCCAGCAGCAGCGCCATGACCAACACAAACCGGTAATAGGCCAAATTGCCGTCCAAACTCACGCCAAACAAGCTGGGGCGCACGATGTTGTTGATGCCAAACGTGCCCCCCGTGAGCCACTCTTCATTGCGCATGACCAACCACAGCGCGGTGTTGAAGCCCAAGGTGGCAAACGCCAGGTAAATGGTTTGCACCCGCAACGCCGGAAAACCCACGATGAGGCCCACGACAAAGCACAACAACGCACCGGTGGGCAAGGCCCACCAAAAGCTCAGGCCCGCCTTGAGGCATATCGCCACCGTGTACGCCCCAATGCCAAAAAAGGCCGCATGCCCCAGCGACTTTTGACCGGCATAGCCCACCGTCAGGTTCAAGCCCATGGTGGCGATGATGAACACCAACCAGGTGGTGAACAAATGGATGCCGTAGTTTTTAAAGAAGGCGGGGGCCACCACCAGCGCTACCAAGATGGCCAAGCCCAGCCCCACATGGATTTTTTTCATACCTTGCGCTCTTCTTTGCGCCCGAGCAAGCCTTGGGGTTTGAACAAAATCACCACCATGAAGATCACCAAAGCCACCGCGTCCTTGTAGGCCGATGAGATGTAGGCCGCAGCCAGGTTCTCGCTCACCCCCACCAGCAAGCCGCCCAGCAGTGCGCCACGCGAGTTGTTGAAGCCGCCAATGATGGCGGCGAAAAATGCCTTGGTGCCCAAGCCCTCACCCATGTCAAATTTGGCCAAGTAAGTGGGTGTGACCAACAAGGCCGCGGCTGCCGCCAACACCGCGTTGATCGCAAAGGTGTAGAAAATCATGCGCGGCACATCGATACCCAAGACCGCCGCGCTTTCGGTGTTTTGCGCCACCGCCTGCATGGCGCGCCCGGTCACGGTGCGGTTGAGGAAGGTCTGGGTGAGCAACACCAAACACAGCGCGAACACAAAGGTGCCCATGTCCGAGCCCGACACATTCACCCCCGCCACATTCAGCACCACATCAGGAAACACCTGGGGAAAGGGTTGCGGCTCTGAGCTGTAACCAGCGCGCACGCCGTTGCGCATGGCAATCGACAAGCCAATGGTGGCCACCACAATCGGCATCATGCCGTGCTTGAACAAAGGGTC
>CANFPJ010000192.1 GCA_947448885.1 Comamonadaceae bacterium | reverse complement strand
TGTGCTCGCAACCCGTTTTTGCGCCAGGAGGTGCTGCGCATCCGCTCGCGCACCGGCATTTACCGCCGACATGCGTTTGGGGCTTTGGGGCAGATTCAATCGTCTTTCGAGCAGCATGCCAGCATCGTGGCAGCGATCGAGGCGCGCGACGCCACGCAGGCCGCCCATTGCATGCTCGCCCACATGCGCCCAGGGCGCGACGCCAAAAGCCTCAATGACTTCATCATCAGCTTGCCCCAGGCCCTGATGAACACGCCCTAGGTTGCCCCCCAAGGCGCCGTGCGTCAGTGCTGCTCGGCCAAGATGCCAAACCCGGGCAGCGCGTCGCGCAGCCCCAAACGGCGCAAGGCCAACCAATAGGTGGCCACATTGACCCCAATCAATGGCTTGCCAAAGTGGGCTTCGATGGCGGGTGTCATGGCGCTGACGGGCAAATTGGTACCCACATGCACCAAGGCCTGCACCTGCGGGTGGTCCAAGGCTTCAAAGCCTTGCATGATTTGCTCTGGGGTGAACTGGGCCACCGAAATCGGCCCGGTGGACTTGAGGCCATGGCTGGCCACCACCTCAAAGCCGCAAGCGGTGAAAAACTCCGCAATGATGGCGTCAGCCGGCGGCCAATACGGGGTGAGCACACCAATGCGTTGGGGGTTGCCAATGGCCTTCAGGCCTTCGAGCACCGCGATCGATGGGGTGACAAACGGAATGCCCGCCAAAGCCTGCAGTCGCGCCTCTTCGGCCTGGGCGCGCTGCAAGTCGCCGCGAAACGAATGGATGGAGTGTCCATGCGCCACCGCATGCGGCTCGCAGGGCAAGACCAAAGCCAGGGCCTCTTCGAGCTGGCCTTTCTCGGTTTTGAGGGCTTGCTGATAGGCCTGCATGTCGTCATAGGGCCTGGGTGGCAACAACATGCGGCTGACGTGATTGGTCACGCCCGCCGGGCGCATGGCCTCCATTTCGGGTTGCACCACGGTGTTGGTGGCGGGCACGATCACCGCGATCTTGGCGCGGCTGGCCAAGGTGTCAAAGCTCAAGGGGTTGGCCATCGTTCACTCCATTTTTAGTTTGGCGGCTTTGGCCGCTTCGGACCAAATGGCGATGTCTGCGCGCAAGGTGTCGGCCAATTCACGCGGGGTGCTGCCAATCGCATCCACGCCAATTTGCTGCAAGCGTGCGGCCATCCCTTCCGCTGCCAATGCTTCTTTGACCGCATCGGCCACCCGCTGCACCACGGCTGCGGGGGTGCCCGCCGGGGCCATCAAACCGTTCCAAGTCACCGTGCGAAAACCTGGAAAGCCCGACTCGGCGATCGTCGCCACCTGGGGCAATTGGCTCGATCGCTTGTCGCTGGAGACGCCAATCAAGCGGATGTTGCCGCCCGCCAGATGTGGCACCAACTCCGAGAAGTTGCCAAAGTACATCTGCACATTGCCGGCCAGCAAGTCGGTCACGGCGGGCGCGCCACCTTTGTAACTGACGTGGGTCATGTCAATTTGGGCGCGGTTGACAAACAGCGCCGCCGACAGGTGCGACACACTGCCCGAACCGCCCGAAGCGTAGTTGTATTTACCGGGGTTTTTGCGCACCAAGGCCACCAACTCTTGCACGTTGTTGGCGGGCACCGATTTGTGCACCCCCATGACAAACGGGTTGCTGCCCACATTGCTGATGGGCACAAAGTCGCGCACCGGGTCGTAACTGGTTTTGTTGATGGCGGGCAAGATCGCCATCACCGGCATGGCCGCCATCAGCAAGGTGTAGCCGTCGGGCGCGGCCTTGGCGACAAATTCGGCCGCGATGCCGCCACCGGCGCCGACTTTGTTTTCCACCAACACCGACTGGCCCAGGCTTTGGGTCAAACGCTCGGCCATGATGCGGGCAATCGAGTCGGTGTTGCCGCCAGGGGCAAAGGGCACCACGATCTTCACCGGCTTGGTTGGCCAAAACGGCGCTTGCGCCATGGTCAGGCTGGGCAAGCAAGCCAAGCAAGCCGCCAGCACAGCGACACGCCGCATGGGGGTTGGGGCATGTACTGATGGGCTCGCCCGGTGAGCATCTAAAAACTTCATGGCCGTGTCCTTTTCGTTGATAACAAAAAATCTAAAGCTGTGGGGCCGTGGCGAGCGTCATACCGCTTGAACGGGGACCCTCATGCCACAGACTGCGCGCGGCGGATGCTGTTGATCATCGATGAATTCAACAGGTATTCGCGCGCCTTGACCGGATCGGCGCACACCGTGCGCAACTCTTGCATGCGCTGGGCACGCAGGCCCGGGTCTTTTTCTTCCAGGTTTTTTTTGTTGCGTACTGACAGCTCTTGCACATAGGCCACGTTGGCTTGTTGGCGTTGGCGGTGGTAGCGCTCCAGGGCCTCTTCGCCGGCCTCGCCCTTGACCACTCGGGCCAACGCGTGGCCCAGGCTGATGGCATCGTGGATGCCACTGTTGAGCCCAAACCCACCCAAGGGATTGTTGACATGGGCGGCGTCCCCGGCGAGCAACACCCGGTCTTGGCGAAACCGCACCGCCACCCGCTGATGCACGCTGTAAATGCTTTGGTGCACCAAGGGATAGGTGGTGCTGTCGTCGGCCCCGGTGATGCGCCGAATGGCTTGCTGGGCATACGGCCCGGCCAAGGCCTCTTCTTCGGGGGTTTCGGGGGCCACGGGCAAGGTCATGCGCCACAAACCCGGCGGGCCTTCATCGGGCATTTTGAACAGGGCGCTCCACTGCACCGGGTCGCTCATATAAGCGTTTTCGCGGTAGCCCAGGGTGGCAAAGTTAAAGGTGGTGCTGAGCACGCTGTAGCGCTCGGGCCAGGTGTAGCCGGCAAACTCGATGTCGGCCGATTTGCGCACCGGGCTGCGCCCGCCATCGGCACCAATCAGCCACTGGGTTTTCCATTCCACCATGCCATTGGGGCCATGGGCCTGCACCACCAAGTGGTCGCCCTGGCTGTGCTGCGCCTCAAAGCGGTGGCTAAACACCACCTCGACCAATCCGGTGCGCAACACGTGCTCGAGCACGATGGGTGTCAAGCGGTGCTGCTCCAGGTGCAAACGGTAGGGATACGGCGTGTCATGGCGCAACAGGTCCAAATCCCATTCGGCCACCAGGCCGTCTTGCAAATCGCGCGACTGCCAGTAACGCACCGCGATGCCCAGCGCCCGCATTTCAGCAGCAACGCCAATGCCGTCGAGCATCTCCAGGGTGGGTGGGTGAAAGGTGCCCGCCCGCAAGTCGATGGTCAAGCCCGGTTCGGCCTCAATCACCCGGCTGGCAATGCCTTGCTGCGCCAGCACCAAAGCGGTGATCAAGCCCACTGGCCCAGCTCCCACGATCATGACCGGGCTTTCCATGTTGACTGCCATACTTCACACCTGTTGACGGCGCACCCTCGCAGAGGCGCGCATTTTGTACTGTTAAACCCTTTGGGACTTTGCTGGCATGGAGCATAACGCAGGAGACGGGGCTGACCTGCACGCAGCTCAGCCGCAACCGCACACCCCGCATGGGTTGCGCGGCACAATGGCGGCCCAGCCCCCAGGCAACCCTGGCCCACAGGCCGCCCCGATCAACCCCACATTTGTCCGACACCACAGCCCATGCAAAACTTTGACACCCTGCACCTGAGTGAACCCCTGCCCCATGTGTTGCAAGTGCAATTGCACCGCCCCCAAGCGCGCAATGCCTTGAACACACAAATGGGGCGCGACCTGCGCACCTTGTTTGGGCCGCTGCAGTTCACGCCCGGGTCCTTGCGCTGCATCGTGATCACGGGCGACGGCGACAAGGCGTTTTGCGCCGGTGGCGACTTGAAAGAGCGTCAAGGCATGAGCGACGCCGATTGGAAGTTGCAACACGCGATTTTTGAAGAAGCCTATTACGCCGTGCTCGATTGCAGCGTGCCGGTGATCGCGGCGGTCAATGGCGCAGCCTTTGGCGGCGGCTGCGAGCTCGCACTGATGTGCGACTTCATTTACGCCGCCGACCACGCCCGCTTTGCCCTGCCCGAGGTGGGCCTGGGCATCATCCCCGGTTGTGGCGGCACGCAAACCCTGGCCCGCGCCGTGGGCGAACGCCGCGCCAAAGAACTGGTGCTCACCGGCAAGCCCTTTGACGCCCACCAAGCCGAGCGCTGGGGCATGGTCAACCAGGTCTGC
>CANFPJ010000191.1 GCA_947448885.1 Comamonadaceae bacterium | reverse complement strand
ATGTCTTGCTCGCCGTCTGGCCCCAACCAATGCGCGTGCAGCGGGCGCAGGGCTTGCAAGGCGCGAATCGCCTCGGTGGTGCTGCGCTTGACCCGCGCCTCCATCCACTTGCCCAGCAGCACCAAGGTGATGACCACCGCCGCGCTTTCAAAATACACATGCGGCTCGTGGCCCGCCGGGGCCGCCCACCACAGCCCCACCGACAAGGCCCAGCCCGCCGTGGTGCCCAGGGCCACCAGCAAATCCATGTTGCCGCTGCCCGCCTTGATGGCATACCAAGCCGCCCGGTAAAAGCGCGCACCCAGCACAAACTGCACCGGGGTGGCCAAGGCAAACTGCCAGGCCACGGGCAGCATCGCGTGCAGGCCCCACAAACCCGCCACCATCGGCCACACCAAGGGCAGGCTCAGGGCCGCTGCGGCCAACACCGGCCACAGCTCGCGCCAATGCTTCGCGGCGGTGTCTTGCGGGGTGCTGGCATCCACCCGCACGCTGTAGCCCGCATCGCGGATGGCGCGGCGCAAACGCGCTGGCGTGTCCTCGGCCATGGCACCGGGGCTCAGTTCAATGTGGGCGCGCTCGGTGGCCAAGTTCACGCTCACCTGCGCCACGCCCGCCTGACCCGCCAAAGCCCGCTCCACCCGGCCCGAGCAGCTGGCACAGGTCATGCCATCGATGCCCCAATCGAGCACACACAGGTCTGGGGCGGGGGCAGTTGGGGCTTGATTCATGGTTTTGTTATTCTCGCTGTGGCGCTGGCCCCTTGATTTGCGCTGCATCAAACACATCTGAGACACATGAAACACCCCCTCACCGTCACCGGCATGACCTGTGGCCACTGCGAAAAGTCTGTCACCCGCACCGTGCTGCGCTGGGACCCCCAAGCCCGGGTGCACATCGACCGCGCGCACAACCGCGTGGACGTGGACACCAACAAAGACATCACCCCCTTGCTGGCGCTGATCGCCACCGAGGGCTACCCCACCACCCACGCCCACGGCCTGAAAGAAACCCCATGACCCACCCACAAGCAAGGCGCTTGGAGCGCCTGGTGCGCGGCCAAGCCACCAGTGACGGCGCCGGCGTCAAGCTCACCCGCATCGTTGCCAACGAGTTGCACCAGCGCTTGGACCCGTTTTTGATGCTCGACGCCTTTGGCAGCGACAAAGCCGGCGACTACATCGCGGGCTTTCCCGACCACCCGCACCGGGGCTTTGAAACGGTGACTTATATGTTGCACGGTCGCATGCGCCACCGCGACAGCGCGGGCAACGAGGGCTTGCTAAAAAACGGCGACGTGCAATGGATGACCGCTGGGCGCGGCGTGATCCACAGCGAAATGCCCGAGCAAGAAGAAGGCCTGATGTCGGGCTTTCAGCTGTGGCTCAACCTGCCCGCCAAAGACAAAATGTGCCCGCCTTGGTACCGCGACATCCCCAGCGGCCAAGTGCCCGAGTTCACCACCGACCAAGGCGTCACCGTGCGGGTGATTGCCGGCCACAGCCAGGGCACCGACGGCAGCGTGAAGCGCGAGGCCACCCAAGTGCTGTACCTGGACCTGCATTTCCCCGAAGGCGCCAGCGCCCACTTTGACCAAGCCCTGGCCAGCCAGCACAACGCCATGGTCTATGTGTACCAAGGCAGCGTGGACGTGGTGTGCGGCGAAGACACCGCCGCCGTGCCCGCCCAACACCTGGCCATCTTGCGCAACGAAGGCGACCACGTGCGCCTGAGCGCCGGCCAAGGCACCCGCGCCTTGCTGCTGGCCGGCCAGCCGCTGCGCGAGCCGATTGTTCAATACGGCCCGTTTGTGATGAACACCAAAGAGCAAATCATTGCCGCCATGGATGACTACCGGGCGGGGCGGTTGGCTTGAGGGGTGGTGTGGCTGCCGAGAAGCACTTTTTTAAACACGTCGATGTGCTTGCCCCGTGGTGAGCAGACAGGAGCGTCAAATGTCCACCGCTACCCTCACCTCAAAAGGCCAAATCACCATCCCACGCACAGTCCGCCATGACCTGGGGCTTCAGCCAGGGGATCGGATTGTGTTCGTTCAAATTGCCCCAGGCCGCTACGAGTTGGTGGCAGCAACCAGCGAGGTGACGGCCCTGAAGGGCATGTTTGGGCCCGTTAAACAGGTGGTTTCAGTGGCGGCCATGGATAGGGCCATCGGCAAACGTGGCGCGGCAGCGCTGTGACGAACCATCAAACGTCAATATTCCCCGCCCGCAAAGCGTTGGTCTCAATAAAAATCCGGCGTGGTTCCACCTCATCGCCCATCAGCATGGTGAACACGCGGTCGGCTTCGATGGCGTCGTCAATTTGCACACGCAGCAAGCGGCGCACTTCGGGGTCCATGGTGGTTTCCCACAGTTGCTGGGGATTCATCTCGCCCAAGCCTTTGTAGCGCTGGCGCGCCGTGGCCGATTCGGCCTGGGTGATGAGCCAACGCATGGCTTGGCGGAAGTCGGATACTTTTTCTTCCTTGTGGCGTTCGCCCTCGCCACGGCCCACTTTGGCACCCGCGCCCAACAGGCCTTGGAAGGTTTGCGCCACCAAGGCCAGGGCCGCGTAGTCGGCGCCATGCACAAACTCTTGGGTGATCAGGCTGCTCTTGGTGTTGCCATGGTGCTTGCGGCTGATGCGCAAAATTGGTTTGTCGGTGCGCACGTCAAACTCGCCCGCCACCTCGGCACCGCTGCCCAGGGCGCGCAGTTTGGTTTGCATCAGCGCGGCAGAGGCTTGCGCCTGCTCCAGGTTGTCGAGAGACACCACCACCCCATCGGCAATGGCGCGCAAGGCCTCCACGTCCATGAAGTTGCTCAAGCGCTCGATCACAGCCTCGGCCAATTGGTGTTGGTGCGCCAGTTGCGACAAGGTGTCGCCCTTGAGCTCTTGCGGTGCGTCGCCACCGGTGTGGATGCTCGCGTCTTTGAGGGCGATGCGCAGCAAAAACCCGTCGAGCGCCGCGCCGTCTTTGAGGTATTGCTCTTCCTTGCCCACCTTCACTTTGTACAAAGGTGGCTGCGCAATGTAGATGTGGCCACGCTCGACCAACTCAGGCATTTGGCGGTAGAAGAAGGTGAGCAACAAGGTGCGGATGTGCGCGCCGTCCACGTCGGCATCGGTCATGATGATGATGCGGTGGTAGCGCAGCTTGTCGATGTTGAAGTCGTCTGTCCCCGACTTGCCCGACTCCGCACTCACCTTGCCAATGCCGGTGCCCAGCGCAGTGATGAGGGTCAAAATTTCATTGCTGGTTAAGAGCTTTTCGTAACGCGCTTTTTCCACGTTCAAAATTTTGCCGCGCAAAGGCAGAATGGCTTGGAACTTTCTGTCTCGCCCTTGTTTGGCCGAGCCGCCGGCGGAGTCACCCTCGACGATGTAGATTTCGCACAGGGCCGGGTCTTTTTCTTGGCAGTCGGCCAGCTTGCCGGGCAAGCCCATGCCATCGAGCACGCCTTTGCGCCGCGTCATCTCACGCGCTTTGCGGGCCGCTTCACGGGCGCGCGCGGCGTCGATGATCTTGCCGCAAATCATCTTGGCGTCATTGGGGCGCTCTTGCAAATAGTCGCCCAGCACCTTGCCCACAATGTCTTCGACTGGGGCGCGCACTTCGCTGGACACCAGCTTGTCTTTGGTTTGGCTGCTGAATTTAGGCTCAGGCACTTTCACCGACAACACGCAGCACAGGCCTTCACGCATGTCGTCACCGGTCACCTCGACCTTGGCTTTTTTCGCCAGCTCGTGTTCTTCAATGTATTTGTTGATGACACGCGTCATCGCCGCACGCAAACCCGTGAGGTGGGTGCCACCATCGCGTTGGGGGATGTTGTTGGTGAAGCACAGCACGCTCTCGTTGTAGCTCTCGTTCCATTGCATGGCCACTTCCACGCCAATGTGGGTGCCGGGGATGCCACCATAGGTCTCTGCGGGGCGCTCGCCCTCGGCATAAAACGCATTGGGGTGCAACACTTTTTTGCCTGCATTGATGAACTGCACAAAACCGGCCACGCCACCCGCGCCCGAATAGTCGTCACTCTTGCCCGTGCGTTCGTCCAACAAGCGGATGCGAACGCCGTTGTTCAGGTAGCTGAGTTCACGCAAGCGCTTGCTCAATATCTCGTAATGGAACTCGTGGTTTTGGATAAAGATGTCGGTGTCGGGCAAGAAATGCACTTCGGTGCCACGCTT
>CANFPJ010000190.1 GCA_947448885.1 Comamonadaceae bacterium | reverse complement strand
TTTGACTTGGTCTTTTCGACCTCGCGCCCCTGACGCACCAATTGATTGATGGTTGGCATTTAAAAAAACGTCCCTAAACGTTTGGAATGAACAAAAAAATCTTCTCCGCCCCAAATGCGGAAAAGCCTTCTAGTATAGCGTTGGATTAGCGGCAAGGCAAAAATTTCTGCATTCAGGCCACTTGCTTCTCGCTTAGATCAAAGTTTGCAAGCGCCAACTTTTCTCATTTGATCCACAAACGCAAGGCATCCCATGCGCGGCCTAAGACGCCAGCTTGCTCCACCGTGTCCAATGCCTGCAAGGGCATCTCGACCCAAAACTGCTCACCCCGGTAAATTTTGAGGCTGCCAAGGGTCTGGCCTTTGGTCACAGGCGCCACCAAAGGATCGGGTCGAACGAGTTGGGTTTTGATTTGAGCGGCAGAACCTGTAGGTACGGCCACGACCAGTGCATCGGAACGTCCCAGCTTGAGGGCGTTGGCTTTGCCTTTCCAAATGGCCGGCGTTGCAACAGCTTGGCCAGGCTCAAACAATTTGACAGCTTCAAAAGCGGTGTAGCCCCAATTCAGCAGCTTTTGTGCTTCGTTGGCGCGAGCAATTTCGCTGTTGGCACCCAACACGATGGCCATCAATCGGCGTGCGCCTAGGTTGGGAAAATCGCGCTTGGCGGTGGCCACCAAACAATAGCCTGCGGCTTCTGTGTGTCCGGTTTTCAGGCCGTCCACTGTGGGATCCTTGAAGAGCAACAAGTTTCGATTGCTGTCGTTGGCTGCAGGAGCCCCTGAATAACGGTATTTTTTAATGGCGTAAGTTCCAACATATTCCGGAAAATCACGCATCAGGCGCATGGCCAAAGTGGCCAAGTCTCTGGCAGTTGTTGTATGACCCGCCTCAGTCAGGCCTTCCGGGTTTTTGTAACTGGTGTTGTTCATGCCCAAGACTTTGGCCTGGTCATTCATCATCTGAACGAATCGATCGACTGAGCCACCCACACCCTCCGCCAAGGCCACCGTAGCGTCATTGCCCGATTGAACAATCATGCCCTTGATCAAGTCTTCGACGGGTACTTTCATTTTTGGATCAATGAACATCCTTGAGCCAGGCATCCTCCATGCGCGCTCGCTCACGCCAAAGGTTTGTTTGATGTCGATTTTTTTCGACTTCAAAGCATCAAACACCAAATAGGCACTCATGAGCTTGGTCAATGAAGCTGGCTCAACCGGCATGTCCATGTCTCGGGAAGCCAAGATTTGATTGGCGGTGACATCCAACAACAAATAAGCACGCGCAGCCACCTCGGGCGCCTCGGGCGCTGGCGTTTGCGCCAAAGCCAAGCCGGTCCAGGCGCTGAAACTCAAAGTGACAAACGCAAAGCCCATGCTGGCTTTGAGGCCGACATTGCAAAGGGCGCGGCGCAACTTAGAGAGGATGTTTGTCATTTAGAAATTCACGTTCTCAAATGACGGCTGACCAAATTGCGCAAGAGCGGCAATTGTCCGTGAAAGAAATGTTCAACACCAGGAATGACTGTCACCGGCAAAGATTGAGGTCGAGCCCAGTCCATCACGCTGGCCAAAGGCACGGTATCGTCAACTTCTCCGTGTACGACCAGTGTTTTTTCGTGCAGGTCTGTGGGCACTGGCGCGACCGTGAATCTGGAAGCGGCTGTACCCACTAAAACAACTTTTTCCAATTGGGGGTTGTTGGCCAGTTGTGTCAGCGCATGGCTGGTCACAAAGGCGCCAAAAGAAAAGCCAGCCAATGCAAGGGCAGGCGGCGACTCAAGCGATGCCTCTGAAGCAAGTGCTTGCGACTGCTCAATGACGTGCATCAAGTCGTCTAGTTCCCCACGGCCCTCGTCATACACCCCAACACTTGCACCGACCCCTCTGAAGTTAAAACGGATGGCGCGCCAGCCGTTTTGCACAAAGGCCTTGGCCAGTGTTTGAACCACTTTGTTCTGCATGGTGCCGCCAAACAAAGGGTGAGGGTGAGAAATAACGGCGGTGCCTTTGATCGGCCCGTCACTGGGCAAATCACAAAGCCCCTCCAAATAACCAGAAGGTCCCGTCAAACGGATCGCTTGTGTTGATGCGTTCATCAACGCCCCAAATGCGCCGGCGTGACCAAGCGCTCGACCACCTGGCCCTTTTTCAAATGGCTTTCTACAATTTCATCGATGTCGTTGTTGTCGACAAAACTGTACCAAGTGCCTTCAGGGTAGACCACCGCAACCGGGCCACCCGCGCATCGGTCTAGGCAGCCCGCTTTGTTGACGCGAACCTGCCCAGGTCCGGACAGGCCCATTTCTTTGATGCGGTTTTTGCAGTGGTCAAAAGCGGCTTGAGCGCCTTGAAGCGCACAACACGCTTCACCATTTTTTCTTTCGTTCAGGCAGAAAAAAATGTGGTGCTTGTAATAAGCTGCGCTTGCAGAAGCGTCTGCGACGGCAGATAAATTGGCGACGGTTGAGGTTGGTGTGGATTGGCTCATGACCCCATTTTAGAGGTCCGCGTGGTGGCCAGCCGCTGCATCAAATAAGCCACCAAAACAAAAGGCCAAAGCCAACCCATCCATTGAATCAGGCCATGAAACCGGATGAACTGCCCTTGTTCCCAGTTATGCAAAGTCAAAGAAAAGTAAGCGCTCGCTGAGGCGTTGTTTAGCATCGTCAGTTGCAAGACCAAACTCACCAATGCAAGCACTTGAAGTGTTTTTTCTTGAAACCAAAGCAAGGGAACACTGAACAAGACCGCCAATATCAGGGCCAATTGAACCGGTGGATTGATCCAGCCCCAAGCATGTGAAGGGCCATAGGTGAGTGCCGCAGAAAGTGCCGTTGAACCCACGCCCAAACCCATCAGCAAGCCCCAAGCGATCACTTTTTGATAAAGACGACGAATCAAACTGAAGGCCAGCATGGCAGGAATCAAGAGGCCTAGACAAACACACAAGCTCTCATAAATGGGCAACAAAGGTTGCAACTCAACTTCGCGAACGGGCAACCAATCCAGCCAAGGTGTGTCCTGCAAATACAAAGCCAAAGCGTCTTCTGTGCGCTCCAGGACTTGGCCCAAACCGAGAGGAACGGGCGCAGGAAATAACAAGGCGACAGGCCACAGTGCCAACAAAACCAAAGAGCCTTTGGCGTCCGGTAAAAACCAATTGGCTCTAAAACGACTCCAACGGTCTAAAAAACCAAACCGCTCCAATGTCCAAGCAGACACAGCGCCCAAGAAGGCTCCCAAGGTGTTGAGGCCCCAATCTACATTGGAAGGTACACGGGCCGGCAGAAAAAGTTGCAAGGATTCCATGCACAAGGCGAGCCAGGAACCCGCCAGCAAAGACAGAATAATTGCGGGCAAGTGCCTCGCGCTTCTGCGCAAGGCCAGAGTCACAATGAATCCCAATGGCGCATAGCCCAAGACATTGGAGAGCACATCAAATCCCGTCCAATATTTTGGCCATGGCGCAAACAAAAAGGCAGTCCAATCGACGCCTTGAGATCGCCAATTTTCAAAGGGGTACAGGCTGGCGTAAACGATCAAGGCTGCATAAATACCTGCCAGTGGCCATGCAGCTGTTTTTTGCATGGGTCGCCTCGTTTAGAAGGGCTTGACCACAACCAATATCACCACGGCCACCAACATGAGCACGGGCGCCTCGTTGAACCAGCGATACCAAACGTGGCTGTGCGTGTTTTCGTGGCTTTCAAACTTGCGGAGCAAGCGGCCGCAGATGTGGTGGTAGCCCACAATCAAAACCACCATGGCCAGTTTGGCGTGCATCCATGCATTGCCTGGACCCCATCCAATGCCAACGCCCCACCACAACCAAATGCCTAAGGCAATGGCGGGCACCGACAATAAAGT
This sequence comes from Comamonadaceae bacterium, assembly GCA_947448885.1. Classification (GTDB taxonomy): domain Bacteria; phylum Pseudomonadota; class Gammaproteobacteria; order Burkholderiales; family Burkholderiaceae_C; genus Limnohabitans. Next base: position 342 of record CANFPJ010000190.1, on the reverse strand, counting down.
GGTGAAACGCATCAATTTTCTGGCCATGAGCAGCAGGCGATCGCGCTCGGCGTCTGAGCCCTGCGGAACCATGGCCAAGTTGACGAAGATTCTTGGCAAGTAAAACAGGCCAGCAAACCAGCTGGCCACGAAAACAATGTGAAAGGCTTTGATCCAGAGCATGGGCAGAGTGTAGCCGCGCAACTTGGCTCGCGACAAGGGTCAAAAATTGAGTACGGTCAAGAAATCTGTTGCGCAATCTCCTAGGGGACTCCCTAATTTGGCAAACTTAGGGCACAATTTTCTGATGACACTCATCAACGCTCATTTCCCCATTAGCCGTCCTCGCCGTTTAAGGCGGAC
>CANFPJ010000189.1 GCA_947448885.1 Comamonadaceae bacterium | reverse complement strand
TTCACGCTGGAGAGGATGCCGATGTAGTTGCGCGTGGCCACGCGGCCGTCAGGCCGCACATAACCCATGAACTCGGCATGAAGTGGGGGGGCCTCGGGTTTGACGTCGGCGCAAAACGCGTAGTCGCGTGCAAAGTCGCCTTTGTTGGGTCCCATGTCAAGGTTGTGGGTGTGCACATGCTCGCCGGCGGCAATGTCTTTGGACGCAAAGCCAATGATTTGGTTGTAGCGGCGCACCGCCTCGCCAGAGGCGATGGCGCGGGTGGCCACCTTGTGCCCGGGGGGGATGAGGCCGCGCACCGCGATGCCCTCCACCGTGACACCAGAGAGCAGTTGTTGGCGGGTGATGACCACGTCATCGGCGGGGTGGAGGCGAATGGTGTGGCTCATGGGGCAAAAGCGCAGGGCTGAGATGGGGTCAAATTGAAGGGGTGCGGCACTCAGGGAAAACCTGATTGGACAAGGGGTCTGCCCCCGCCCAGAATGCTCCCACACCCCCCCAGGGCCGTCAAGTTGGGGACCTCCCTAGCAAACCATTGGCCCGACACTGCTTTTTGTTTCGCTTCTTCTGCACGATTCATCCTGACGCCCCCATCTTGAACGCCGGCCCGCATGAAACCCGGGCCAGGCACAACCCCTCACCAACGGCCCCAACCCCACCCGAGATCACCCCACCATGAGCCAACGCCTCCAAGGAAAAACCGCCCTCATCACCGCTGCCGGTCAAGGCATTGGCAAAGCCGCTGCGCTGGCCATGGCCAGTGAGGGCGCCACCGTCTGGGCCACCGACGTCAACCCTGCTTTGTTGGCGGGCTACCAAGGCGTCGCGGGGGTGCACACCGCCACCCTGGACGTGCTCGACAAAGCGGCCATCGCGCGCCAAGTGGCGGCCTTGCCGGCGATTGACATCTTGTTCAATTGCGCGGGATTTGTGCACAACGGCACGGTGCTCGAAGCCACCGATGCCGATTGGGACTTCGCCTTTCAACTCAATGTGCGGGCGCAGTTTTGGATGATCCAAGCCGTGGTCCCCGGCATGCTGCAGCGCTTCAAAGAGCATGGGCAATCGAGCAGCATCATCAACATGGCCAGCGTGTGCTCCAGCGTCAAGGGCTTGCCCAACCGCTTCATTTACGGCACCTCCAAAGCCGCGGTGATTGGCCTGACCAAAAGCGTGGCCGCCGACTATGTGCGCCAAGGCATTCGCTGCAATTGCATTTGCCCCGGCACGGTGGACACCCCCTCCCTGCAAGACCGCATCAACAGCTATGCCGACCCGGTGCAAGCGCGCAAAGACTTCATCAACCGACAACCCATGGGGCGCTTGGCCCAGGCGCATGAAATCGCCCCCATCGTCACCTTTTTGGCGTCCGACGAATCGGTGTTTGCCACCGGCAATGCCTACATGGTCGATGGTGGCATGACCATTTGACCCCCCTGTTCAATTCCCTCTTAACCAAAACACCATGAACCAATACGACATGAAGGGCCGCCACGCGGTCATCACCGGCGGCGCCACCGGTTTGGGCTATGCCATTGGCCAACGCATGCTGGCCTCGGGTGCACGCATCACCATTTGGGACCGCGACATCGGCGGCATGGGCACGGCTGCCGAGCAACTCAAAAAAGCCCACCCGGGTGCCCAAGTGGCATGCGTGCATGTGGACGTGGCCCAGCACGCCAGTGTGGTGCAAGCCACCGCCCAAACCCTGGCCATTGCGCCGGTGGATGCCCTGGTCAACAGCGCTGGCATCACCGGCCCCAACACCAAGCTGTGGGATTACCCGGTGGACGACTGGCGCCAAGTGTTCGACATCAATGTGCACGGTTTGTTCCATTGCTGCCGCGAGTTGTCGGCCCACATGCGTGCGCGCAGCAGTGGGCGCATCGTCAACATCGCCTCGGTGGCGGGCAAAGACGGCAACCCCAATGCCAGCGCCTACAGCGCCAGCAAAGCCGCGGTGATAGGCTTGACCAAGTCGCTGGGCAAAGAGCTGGCCGACACCGGTGTGCGCGTGAATTGCATCACCCCCGCAGCGGTGCACACGGCGATGTTTGACCAAATGACGCCCGAGCACATCGCCTTCATGCTGAGCAAAATCCCGATGGGTCGTTTTGGCAAGGTGGAAGAAATCGCCGCCATGGTCACCTGGCTTTGCACCGACGATTGCTCGTTCTCCACCGGCGCGGTGTTTGATCTCTCCGGTGGGCGCTCCACCTACTGACGCGCATGTGCTTTGGGTGCTCACACCCGGCGCGCCAAACCGATACACTCCAACCCGCACACGGTCCCATGCCGTGCACACCATTTTTTAGAAAGGCAACCCATGAAACTCGTTCGCTACGGCAAACCCGGCCAAGAAAAACCAGGCCTCATTGATGCACAAGGCAAGTTGCGTGACCTGAGCAAGGTCATCAAAGACGTCACCCCCGATCAGCTCAACGACAAGGCCTTGGCCAAACTGCGCAAGCTCAAAACCGACAGCCTGCCCTTGGTCAAAGGCAAGCCCCGCATGGGCTGCCCAGTGACCAACGTGGGCAAGTTCATCGCCATTGGCCTGAACTACGCCGACCACGCTGCAGAGGCCAATTTGCCCCTGCCCAAAGAGCCCATCATCTTCTCCAAGTTTGTCGATTGCATCCAAGGCCCAGATGACGACGTCATGCTGCCAAAAGGTTCGGTCAAAGGCGATTGGGAAGTCGAACTCGGCGTGGTCATTGGCACCACTGCCAGCTATGTGTCACAAAAAAGCGCCCTCGACCATGTGGCCGGCTACTGCACCATCAACGATGTGAGCGAGCGCGAGTTCCAAATCGAGCGCGGCGGCACCTGGGACAAGGGCAAGGGTTGCGACACCTTCGGCCCCATCGGCCCTTGGTTGGTCACCCGCGACGAAGTCGCCAGCCCGCAAAAGCTGGGTTTGTGGATGGAGCTCAATGGTGAGCGCATGCAAAACGGCAACACCAAGAACATGATTTTCAACGTGGCCAAGTTGGTGAGCTATGTGAGCCAATTCACCACCCTGTACCCCGGCGACGTGATCGCCACCGGCACCCCCGCTGGCGTGGGCATGGGCATCAAGAAAAACGGTAAACCCGCTCCGGTGTTTTTGAAAGCCGGCGACGTGATGACCGTGGGCATCGAAGGCCTGGGCGTGCAAACGCAAAAGGTGGTGGGCTACAAAAAGCGCTGAAGCTTTTTGCCCCGCAAGAAAACGGCCTTCGGGCCGTTTTTTCTTTGTCAGCTGCCATTGGGTACTGAGCCCACTTGGTACTGAGCCCGCCCCGCTGGCGGGCACGCCGCCCTCCGCCAGTCGCTGCGCTCCGATGTTGTCGGGACGACGCACCCACCATCGGTGCTGCGAAAGAGATGGCTGCACGCCAACAAGTGGTAAACCAACATCCCATGGAAACCGACACGAGCGGGTGTGCGGGCCGACGACGTTGGAGCGCAGCGACCGGAGGAGGCCTGCATACCCCGAGATGGCGGTTTATGAGGGGGAGTTCAAAGCAACGCATACCCCGAGATCGCGGTTCATAAGGGGGAGTTAACCGCATCGCCCACCAAGAGATGGCGACCACAAAACTCACCCCGCCAACCGAGCCTCCCGCCGCGCCGCCCATACTGTGGCGCCCAAAATCACCAGGCCGCCCAATAACGTGGTCACCATCGGCACCTCGGAAAACAAAAACCAGCCCCACAGCGACGCCCAGACCAAATCCAAAAACCGCAGTGACTGCAAAGCCGACACATCCACCGCTTGGAAGGCGCGCGTCATGAAGTAGTGCCCACTGGTGCCCAAAGCCCCGGCGCACACGATCACCAGCCATTGCCCGGCCGTCGGTGCGCGCCAATGGAGCAATGCCAAGGGCAGGGTGAACAAAGTCACTGAAATGGTCTGCCACAAAACGATCACCTTGGGTGAGTCGTGCCGCGTCATCGCTTTGGTGAGCAAAATCGACACCGCAAAAATGGGTGACGACGCCAACATCACCAAGGTGTACCAACCGGCCTCGCCCGATAAATTGGGCCCCACGATCACCAACACGCCAGCAAACCCCAGCAAGGCCGCCACCCAACGATGGGCGCGCATGGGCTCACCCAAAAACCAGGCGGCACCGAGCATGATGAAGATCGGCCCCGTGAAACTCAAAGCCGTCATGTCGGCCAAATGGATGTGGGGCAAAGCGGTGAACCACAGCGACAAGGCCACGGTGTGCACGACACCG
>CANFPJ010000188.1 GCA_947448885.1 Comamonadaceae bacterium | reverse complement strand
GGTGTGGAAGTGCACACCAACGCCAAGGTGGAAGCGGTGATGGCCGATGGCGTGCGCTTGGCCGATGGCCGCACGCTGGAAGCCGAAATTGTGGTGTGGGCCGCTGGCGTGAAGGCGCCTGACTTTTTGAACAACTTGGCGGGGCTGGAGACCAACCGGCTCAACCAGCTGGTGGTTCTACCCACTTTGCAAACCACGCGCGACAACGACATTTTTGCGTTGGGCGACTGCGCGGCTTGCCCTTGGCCCGAAAGCCCATCCGATCGCCTGCCCCATGTGCCCCCCAGGGCGCAGGCCGCGCACCAACAGGCCAGCCACATGGCCCAACAAATCCAGCGCCGCTTGCGTGGGCAAAGCCTGCAAAAATACCGCTACCGCGACTTTGGTTCGCTGGTGTCGCTGGGCCAATTCAGCACGGTGGGCAACATGATGGGGGGCTTGATTGGCGACAGCCTGATGATCGAAGGCGTGTTCGCCAAGATGATGTACCTGTCGCTGTACAAAATGCACGAGTTGGCCCTGCACGGCTGGACCAAGGTGGCGCTCGACACCCTGGCGCGGTTGATCTTGCGCCGCACCGAGCCGCATGTGAAGCTGCACTGAGCAACGGGCGCTGGCCCCAGGGGAGCCGCGCAAAGCCAGAAGCATGAAGCACCAAGCCAGAGGCTCAATCTCTTGGGGCTTGGGCCTTGAATCTTGCTTGTCTGGGCTTTAGAGCATGTGCTCACAACCCGCGCGGCGCGCCCAATACTCCCAGGCGCGGCGGCTGGCGGGGGACTCGGTGTCGATGCTGGCGTGGCGGGTGATTTCGCCCGGCGTCATGGCCTTGATCTGACCACCCAAGGTGTGGGCGTCGGTGAGCACCCGGGCATTGACAGGCAAATACACCGCAATGCGCAACACCTTGAACAGCGAAGACGCCGCCGCCGTGAAGCCGTGCCCGCGCATGAGCACCACACTGGCGTCGCCCAAGGTGTGGGCCAGGTCGTGCCCGTGGTCGTTGTTGGTGACCAGCAAGTCGGTGTCGCCAAACTTATCGGCAATGTCCCACTTGGCCACATGCGTGCCGGTGTAGGCCGCTTGGTGCAACACCACTTTGAGCGGCACGTCGGAGATGGTGTAGGGCAACACCCCTTCGGCATGGCTGTGCACCACGGCGTGCACATCGGGGCGCTTTGCATAAATGCCACCATGGATGAAGCGCTCCAAGTACGGCGGGCGGGTATCGCCGTCGCAGGCCTTGCCCTCAAAATCGTATTCCACGATGTCGCTGGCCTCGACCAGCTCGGGGCTGCGGCTGCGTGAGAGCAACATTCGATCGCTGCGTTCGGGGTGGCGCACGCTGATGTGGCCATAGCCGTCGACCACGCCCTCATGGGCCAAGATGCGATTGGCCACCACCAAGTCGCGGATCAAAGAAGGCAATGTGTCCATGTGTACCTTTTCAAAATGTGGGTTTCATTCTGGCTGAATGCGGGCGGTGGTGACGATTTTGCGAATCACCTCGACATCCGACTTGATCGAGCCCCAAAATTCATCCACACCCACTTCGGTCACCATGTCGTAGCCGCGATCTTCCAGCGCCTGCCGCACCTCGGGTGCGCGCATGGCTTGGCGCAGCGCTTGGTTCAGGCGCTCGCTCACCGCCTTGGGCAGGCCAGCGGGCCCCAAGATGCCAATCCAAAGGGGAGGCACCGCAAAGCCTGGAATGGTTTCGCTCACGGTGGGTATGTCGGGGGCCGAACGCATCCGCTTGTCTTGGATCACGCCCAGGGCACGCAGCTTGCCGGTTTTGAGGTGGGGCAGCACGCTGGGGGCCGACAACACCACCATCGGCACTTGACCCCCCAGTGCATCGGCCAAGGCGATGCTGCCCCCCTTGTAGGGCACGTGGTCGAGGTTCAATCCGGTGGACTGGGCCAACAACAGCCCGCCCAAATGTTGGCTGCCACCCACCCCGGGCGTGCCATAAAACAAAGGGGTTTTGCTGTGGCGGCCATGGTCGATCAACTCTTGGATGGTTTTCACCGGCAATGATGGGTTGACCGCCACGATGTCATTGACCACCGCAATCGGCGCAATCGGCGTGAAGTCGCGCAGGGTGTCATAGGGCATGTTTTTGGAAAAAAACGGCACCATGTAATGCACCATCGAGGTCAAACCAATGGTGTGCCCATCGGGTGGCGACTTGGCCACCGTGACCAGGCCGATGGTGGCATTGGCACCGGGTTGGTTTTCCACAATGACCGCTTGGCCCAGCACATCGGCCAGCTTTTTGCCCACCGCCCGCGCCGCCGTGTCGACCACGCCCCCGGCCGGGTAGGGCACGATCAAGCGCACGGGTTTGGTGGGAAATGACTGCGCCCAAGCACCCACGCACATGGCGCACAACAGGCCTGTCAGTAAAAAGTGGTGTCTGCGCACGTGGCAACTCCAAAGGGTGAAAACACCCGATTCAGCGCAAAGGCGCCAATGGCAAGGGCGCTCCACCCGGGATGGGGGTGCGGTCTACATTGAGCACCATGGCCACCAGCACGTAGTAACCGTTGGTGGCGATCAAGTCCATCACGCCTTGCTCGCCAAAACGGCTGAACACCCCTTGGTAGGCCGCTTCGCTCACCCGCGTGGTGCTGTGCAATTCGTGGCAAAAGTCGTAAATGGCGGCTTCTTCGGCGCTCATGGTTGCGGGGCGTTGACCTTGGGCAATGGCGGCGGCAATGGCCGGGTCCAGGCCGGCTTGCAAAGCCAGGCGGTGGTGGGCGTGCCACTCATACTGCGCGGTCCACTGGCGGGCGGTGACCAAGATGGCCAGCTCGGTGAGCTTGGGCCCCAGGGTGCTTTTGAAGCGGATGTGCGAGCCCATTTTTTGCAAATGGTCGCCCAACTCCGGGCTGCGCAAGAACACATTGAACGGGCTGCCCAAGGTGGTGTCGGCGCTGTTGGCGGCTGAGCCGGCCACCGCCGCGCGCGGGCCCGAGCGGATGGCCGCCGCGAGTTCGCGCTGCGCAGGTGTCATGGTTTGGTCGTTCAAAAGCGGAAAACGCCGCCCATCGTTTTGTGCTGTGGCTGACATGGTCAATCCCCCTAATATAAAAATCAAAAACAGACGCTTCATACAAAACCCCTTGTGAACGTGGATGGCCCAATGTGCCAATGGTGCACGCCAACAAAAACGCCCGACCGTCCATCGCTGGGCCAGGTCGGGCGGGCCACTAGGGCGCAAAGCCAGATGGGGCTTTAGGCCTTGGCGTACTTGCCGGTGAGCTGAGGCGTGAGGCCTTCCAGGCCTTTTTGGGTGCGCTCCAAACGCGTCTCGCGCGCCCAGGTGCGCTTGAGGTCGTCTTTCACGTTGACCGTCAAGCGGCCCATGCCTTCGCACTCCAACTCGATCTTGTCGCCGTCTTGGAACGACGACAAACCCCGGTGGTTGGTGCCGGTGGCAATGATGTCGCCGGGCTCCAGATCATGGATGTGCGACACCCATTCAATGCAACGCGGAATTTTGTGCGCCATGTCGTCGGTGTTGAAGTTTTGCTTCAACTGGCCATTGACCCACAGCTTGACTTGCAGCTTTTGCGGATCGGGCACTTCGTCGGCGGTCACCAGATACGGGCCAATCGGCGCAAAGGTGGCGCGCGACTTCATTTGGTAGAACACGTTGGTGGGGGGCACCACACCACGGGCCGAGCCATCGATGAAGTTGATGTAACCAAACACATGGTCCATGGCGTTGGCGGCGGACACGCGGCTGGTGGGCTTGCCAATCACCAAGCCCAGCTCGGCTTCGCCTTCAAACACCGAAGCGGCGAAGTCGGGCAGCACCATGGTGTCGCCGGGGCCAATGATGCAACCGGGGGACTTGTGAAACGCATTGATGGGCGAGGGCTCTTTCAGGGTGCCGTCTTCCATGTAGTTCACCGCCATGCACTCGATGTTGGTGGGTTTTGGCACCGGTGGGCGAATGCGCACCGAAGCCACGGGCACGCCGGTACCGGAGGCCGCAGCGGCTTCAAGGCGGGCGCGGAAATCGCCAAAGTGAGCGATCAAGCTGTTCATGCGGTCGCCGGGGCCCACATGGGGAATGTTGGCCACCACCGAGGTGACATCGACCACCTGATCGCCTTTGAGCACGCCCAAGCGAAAGTCATTGAAATGCATTAACTTCATGAAATCTCCTCAAATCCATCATTTGCGATAAACAGGCAGCCGCGCCACCCACGAACACCATCATAAGCTGACCCGAATGGGCGC
>CANFPJ010000187.1 GCA_947448885.1 Comamonadaceae bacterium | reverse complement strand
TAATGGATCTACCTCTGCCATGTCATAGGGATAGTCAGTCCCTAACATCACGTGATCAGCACCAAAACGCTCAATCATGTTGCGCAACATGCCAGGGTCGAATGTGATGGTGTCGAAATAAAAACGCTCCAAATAAGTAGAAGGCTTGCGCTTGATCACAGTACGTCCATCTGGGCGCGCACCGTACACATGGTCCATACGCGCCCAATAATGTGCCAGATAACCACCAGCGTGTGCCAACAACACTTTCAGTTTGGGGTTGCGCTCCATCACGCCATCAAAAATCAAATGGCTCACCGCGATGGTGGTGTCCAAGGGATTTCCGATCACATTATTGAAATAATGGTTTTCGAGACGACTGGCTTCGGTGAATCCATTAGGGTGAATAAACAAAGGAACGCCCAATTCACTCACAGCGGCAAAGAATTTTTCTAATTTGAGCGATGGATCGGTCAGATTTTTTCCGTTGACGTGTGTATTGATCTCAATACCTTTCAAACCTAAATTCTTGACTGCGTGCTTGAGTTCTTTGACGGCCAAACCAGCGTCCTGCAAAGGCACAGTGCCTAAGCCAATCAAACGGTCAGGGTGTTGGGCTACCAGTTTGGCCATGCCCTCATTCACATCACGCGCCAATTCGGCACCAAAAGCAGGTTCTGCGAAGTAGTAATACTGAAATGGCGCGGGTGACACGGCTTGAATGTCCACCCCCATACGGTCCATATCTTTCAGACGAACAGCAACGTCCGACAACATGGGCGCTCTGTCACGCATTTGTTTGGCATTGGTATCGCGCGTCAATTGGTTCGCAAAAATATGGCCAACCTCTTGCTCAATGGGTTTGAGAACCGAAGCTTTTTGACCTACGGTCGGATTGAAGTAATGGCAATGCACATCGATATTCAAATGGCCGTCTTTACGCTTGGCTAATTTTTTAGTGGCAAGCGATGTGAACATACCTGCGGCACCTTTGGCTGTTTTTCCATGTTGGTGGTAGGGATGCTTACAAGTTGGGGCACAGGTAAAAATCATAAAACTTCCTTCAGAGTTATTAAAAAACAAAAATTAGAAAACACCCAGATGGCGGGTTGCCAAATCGGGATTGGCTTGAACTGCTTCATGCGTTCCACTGAAAGCCACTTGCCCCGTGTTGAGCACCACCACATCGTCAGCAAGACGCATCGCCAAATCAAAATTTTGTTCAACCAAAATAATCGATAGTCCTTCGGACTTAAGTTTTGTAATTCCGCGTGAGACTTCAGCGACGATCAAAGGCGCTAATCCTTCAGAGGGTTCATCGAGTAGCAGTACATCTGGGTTTCCCATCAGTGCACGGCCAATGACGAGCATCTGTTGCTCGCCACCCGACAAGGTGCCAGCACGTTGCTTATGACGGGGTTCCAGTTGGGGAAACAAGTCATACACACGTTCAATATTCCAAGGATGAGAAGTGTCACGTTTTTGCTGCGCAACGATGAGGTTTTCCTCTACGCTCAAACTCGCGAATACACGCCGTCCCTGTGGCACCAAGCGAATGCCTCGTTTAGCGATGACTTCGGGCACCATACTTCCAATGGCTTGTCCGTCCAGATAAATCTGCCCACCAGTACAGGCAAGCAAGCCAGACAAGGTTAGCAAGGTCGTCGTTTTACCCGCACCATTTCGCCCCAGCAAGGCAAGCACATGACCTTTTTTGAGCACAAATGAAATTCCGTGCAGTACATGGCTTTCGCCATAGTGTGCGTGGATGGCATCAAGGTTTAATAAATCAGTGGCCAAGGTAGACCTCCCGAGTACGGGGGTGATTGACAACTGTTTCACGATCCCCTTCAACAATCAAACTCCCGTAGTGAAGCACAGCAATTTGTTCAGCAAATGCGAGTGCGACATCCATATCGTGCTCAATCATCACAATCGTGGTTGTTTTGGGCAAGGCTGCTACCAAATCACGCACGATGATGCGCTCATCTTGCGACAAGCCTGCCAAGGGTTCGTCTAGTAGGAGTAGTCGGGGGGACTGGGCCATGGCGACAGCAATCTCTACGCGACGCTGCTCTCCATACGATATTTCCCCAGCGGCCAAATGACCAGAACCCGTCAATCCCACAGAATCCAATATTGATTCAGCCTTTTCGAACAACTCGTCATTCACAGTCAACGGACTGAAAGCTTGGAAACGCCGATTGCTAACTCCCAACAAAGACAACACAACGTTGTGTAACAAAGTGTCTTTGGGAAATAAAGTGATGATTTGATAGGTACGACTCACACCCGCATGGGCGCGTCTGTGCACAGGTTGGAAAGTCAAATCTTCGCCAAATACTGTGATGCTGCCGGAGTCAGGTTTTAGCTCGCCAGAGATTTGGTTAAACAGCGTTGTTTTACCTGCGCCATTAGGCCCGATGATCAAACGACGCTCACCAGGCTTGACTGAAAAAGAAACGTCTTGCGTGACCTTGATACCACCAAAACTTTTACACAGGTTTTTAATCTCAAGCGCGAAGGTCATGGCTTACTCCCGCTTTTGAAACGATCTTTCCAGACAGCCACAGCAGATACCAATCCTGCAGGCATGAAGATCACAATAAACAAAAATACCAATCCGAGCAGCATGTTCCAGCGCTCTACATAAGCGGATGCATAGTTCTTAAGAACCACTACGACAAACGCTCCGAGCAAAGGGCCCACCAATGTGCCAGAGCCGCCAGCAATCACGCATAACAATGCCTCTGCTGAAACAGTGATCGCCATCACGCTTGGGTGAATGTATTTATGGAAGTAGACATACATCAAGCCAGCAACTGCGCCCAAGAAACTTGCAATGACAAACGTAGTCCAGCGAATCGCCCAGACGTTGTAGCCCAGCGCACTCATGCGGCGCGCTTGGTCGCGCGTTCCGCGAATCGAAGCACCAAAAGGCGAACGAATCATCACATGAATCATATAAATACACGCGCATGTAACGATCAACACAAACCAATAAAAATTATTACTGATATCTAAATCAACACCAAATGGATGGGGACGCGTCAGCCCAGATAAGCCGTTGTCGCCATTGGTGACAGACACCCACCGATAACCCAAGCCCCACACGATTTGCGACAAGGCTAAGGTCAGCATCAAAAAGCCCAAGCCAGTTGCGCGTAAGGCGATCCAACCAAACACCATTCCAATCAATGTTGTCAGCAACAAGGCAGCAGGTGCAGTGACCGAATGGTCCAACCCCATCTTGATAGACAACCAGGCTGAAATGTAAGCAGACAATCCTAGGTAAGAGGCGTGGCCTAAAGATGTCAACCCAGCGTATCCCACCAACAAATTCAAGCTAGACGCAAAAATAACGGCAATCAAAATTTGACTGCCCAAGTTGACAAAGTATTCACCCGAGACCAAGGGCAGGAGCGCCAGAAAAACCAAGCCCAGCAAGATAGCGATTCGGCTCATGTTGTGACTCTTCCAAACAAACCTTGTGGTTTAAAGGCAATCACCACCACCATCGGTAAAAACAAAATCACATAGGCCAAATCTGGCACAAGCGCTATGCCGAAGGTATAAATAAATCCAACAATAAAGCTGGCAACAAAGGTACCAATCAAACTGCCCACTCCGCCCAATATCACAACAATAAGTGCGAGCGGCAACATGTCAGCATCTAGCCCCGGATAGGCATTGAAGATGGGCCCACCTAACGCACCACCAAGCCCTGACAATGCCGCACCTAAACAAAATACGGTCGTGAATAAAAGCGATGCTGGAATACCGACTGCGCGCGCCATCGGCATGTCGTCCACACCAGCACGGATCATGGCACCCAATCGGGTCCTCTCCATCAACAAATACAACAAGATACCCACCACAATGGAAAAACCTAAAACAACCAACCGGTAAGTGGGAAAACGCAAACCAAAAAATTCCATGGGCGCAAGAAACATGGCGGGCGTTTGAATAGGTAGTGGATCGCCACCCCAAACCATCAAACATAAATCAGCCACCACAAAAGAGAGCCCCAGAGTAGCCAATACTTGGCCTTGGGCATTATTGGTTAAGCGACGCAAAATAAATCGCTCGATCAAACCGCCCACGACAGCCATGGAGAACATAGAAGCGCAAGCCGCCAAAATCAAACCATGACCGCCTCGGATCATCGAAGCAGCCACGTAAGCGCCCAGCATAAACAAGGACCCATGCGTCAAATTGGCAATGCGCATCAATCCAAAGATGAGCGCAAAACCGGAGGACAGCATAAACAGCAGTCCTCCAAAAGCCAAACTGTTGAGAGT
>CANFPJ010000186.1 GCA_947448885.1 Comamonadaceae bacterium | reverse complement strand
GAAGAAGACATCGCCTTGGCCAACAACAGCTTGGACCTGATCGGCCAAGCGCGCATGCTCTACAGCTTGGCTGGCGAACGCTCCAGCCCCGCGTGCACCGAAGACCAGTTGGCCTATTGGCGCGGCCCCAAGGCCTTTCGCAACTACACCCTGCTCGAATTGCCCCACCATGGGCCCATGGCCCCAAACGCTCGCCAAGACCGTGACTTTGCCACCACCATCGTGCGCAACTTTTTGTTCAGCAACTTGATGGTGGGCTTGTGGGGGCAACTGGAACTCAGCCCCGATGCACCCCTCGCCGCCATCGCGGCCAAGGCGATCAAAGAAACCCGTTACCACCTGCGCCATGCCCACGACTGGGTGGTGCGCCTGGGCGACGGCACCGACACATCGCATGCCCGCGCCCAATCCGCGCTCGATCACCTCCTGCCCTACACGCAAGAGTTCTGGCGCCCCAGCCCCGCTGAGCAATCCGCCATGGACGCCGGCGTCGGACTGGATCTGGCGGCGTTGCATGCGCCGTGGCAAGCACAGCTGAGCGCCACCCTCGAACAGGCCCAATTGCAGGCCAAACCGGCCACTGGTTTTGTGTCGGGAGGCAAAAACGGGGTCCACTCAGAACACCTGTCTTACTTGCTGGGTGAGATGCAGTCGCTGGCCCGCGCCCATCCGCAAGCCGTGTGGTGAAACGGCTGTGCACACACCCATGCCCTTGACCCCAGAGCCGTCCATGCCATTGCCGCCCTCTGAAGCACATGGCAACACAGCGCTGGCCAATGCGCGTGATCCGCTCGACTCGATGGCCAAGGCCATATGGCAAGTGCTGGCCCCGCTCAGCGACCCTGAAATCCCGGTGGTCAGCTTGCGCGACATGGGCATCTTGCGCGAGGTGCGTTGTGTGGGCTCGCAGTGGCAAGTCGTCATCACCCCCACTTACAGCGGCTGTCCGGCCATGGACCAAATTGAAGACGATGTGCGCCAGGCTTTGGCGTCTGCCGGGCTGGATGCCCAAGTGGTCACCCAGCTTGCACCGGCCTGGACCACCGATTGGATGACGCCCCAAGCCCACGCGCAATTGCGCGATTACGGCATTGCCCCGCCCTGTGCAGTGCCGGCGACGGATGCTTCACACACGCTGCGCTTTGTGCGCACGCTGGCACCGGTGTCGGTGGCTTGCCCGCGCTGCGCCTCCTCCCAAACCACCGAGGTCTCTCACTTTGGCTCCACCGCTTGCAAGGCCTTGTTCAAATGCCTGGCTTGTTTGGAGCCCTTTGACCATTTCAAGCCCCACTGAAGCCGCACCCGCGCCCTGCCCATGAACACCCCACAGCGCTTTCACGACCTGGTCGTGGCCCGCATCACCCCCGACGCGCCCGGCTCGGTGTGCATCAGCTTGCACATCCCCGAAACCTTGCGCTCCACGTTTGCTTTTGAGCCGGGCCAGTTCATCACCATGCGCACCGACCTGGCCGGCCCAGACATTCGGCGCAATTACTCCATTTGCAGCACGCCCGCGCAATTGACCCACAGCGGGCTCATCGACGTGGGGGTGCGCCAAGTTCCAGGTGGCCTGTTCTCCACCTGGGCCAACACCCAATTGCAAGTGGGCACGGTGCTGGCTTGCATGCCACCCGACGGTCGCTTTGTGGTGCGCCGCCCGCGCGCCATCCACCGCGTGGGGTTTGCCGCCGGCTCGGGCATCACCCCCATCTTGTCCATCTTGCGCCACAACTTAGAGAGCTCGGCACACAGCCGCTTCACCTTGGTCTATGGCAACCGGCGCATGGGCAGCGTGATGTTCAACGAGGCCTTGCAAGACCTCAAAGACCGCTACACCGACCGCCTCACCTTGATCCATGTGCTGTCACGCCAAGCCCAAGAAGTGCCCTTGCTCGAAGGCCGCATCGATGGCCCCAAAGTCAAGGCCTTGATACACGCCTTCCTGCCGGTGCCCAGCATCGAAGAGGTGTTTGTGTGCGGCCCCGAAGGCATGATCGAAGACACCGAAACTGCGCTGCGCGAAGCCGGTGTGAAACCCGAACGCATCCACAGCGAGCGCTTCACCAGCAACTCGCCTGCGCGGCCCGTCCCTGTGGCGGCCGGCTTGGCGCCTGATGGCGCCCAGGTTCGGGTGGTGTTGGACGGCAAATCCCATGTGTTGGTTGTGCCGCCACACCAAGCGGTGCTCGACGCTGCCGTCGAGGCGGGCCTGGATGTCCCCTTCGCCTGCAAAGCCGGTGTGTGCTGCACCTGTCGCGCCAAGGTGATGCAAGGCAGCGCGCAGATGGCCAAAAACTTCACCCTCACAGCTGCCGAGTGTGATCAGGGCTTTGTGCTGACCTGTCAGGCCCGGCCCACCAGCGACAACTTGGTGCTGAGCTACGACGAACGCTAAAAAACAGGGACCGGCAGAAATTCCTTCAGGCCAAGCGTTGCACCAAAGCCAACGCGGCCGCGCTTTGGTTCATGGTGTAAACGTGCAAGCCCGGGGCCCCGCCTTGGCGCAGTTGCTCGCACAAATCGGTCACCACATCCAAACCAAAGGCCTTGATCGAGGCCGTGTCATCGCCAAAGGCTTGCAAGCGCAGGCGAATCCAACGCGGGATCTCGGCGCCACAGGCGTCTGAAAACCGCATCAACTGGGTCGAGCTGATGATGGGCATGATGCCGGGCACCACCGGAATCTCCGCGCCCAAGGCCTGCACATCTTCCCAAAACCGGAAGTAGGCGTCGCTGTTGTAAAAGTACTGGGTGATCGCCGAACTGGCCCCGGCTTTCACCTTGGTCACATAGGCTTGCAAATCAGCCTCGGGCGACTTGGCCTGGGGGTGCACCTCCGGATAACAGCCCACCTCGATGTGGAAATGGTCGCCCGTCTCTGCGCGGATGAAGGCAACCAAGTCGCTGGCGTAACGAAACTCACCAAAGGTGCCGTGTCCGCTGGGCAAATCGCCGCGCAGCGCCACCATGCGCCGAATGCCCGCCGCCTTGAACTGGGCCAATTGGACGCGCACGCTTTCCCGCGTGGCACCAATGCAAGAAAAATGGGGCGCCGCGTCATGGCCATCGGCCAAGATGGCCTGCACTTGCTGCAAAGTGCCGTCCTGCGTCGAGCCACCCGCGCCGTAAGTGACGCTGAAAAACGCTGGGCGCGCCGCATACAACTCGTGGCGCACTTGCTTTAACTTCTCTTCACCCGCGGGGGTTTTGGGTGGGAAAAATTCAAAACTGATCGGGAACGGGTTTGGGGTGCTCATGCGGCCCTCCAAGCGTGGATGAAGAACTCTCGGTTGCCGTCGCCCCCAAGCACCGGGCTGGGCCACCAAGCCAAAGGTTGCAAGTGCACGTCAACACAAGCACTTTCGATGCGTTGCCGCACCTGCGCATACAAGGCCGGGTCTTTGACCAAGCCACCCTTGCCGATATCGGCCGGCTGCAACTCAAACTGCGGCTTCACCAACAACAGGCAATGGCCCTGGGGCTTGCACAAAGGGGCCACTGGGGGCAAAACCCGGGTCAGGGAAATGAAGCTCAAATCCCCCACGATCAGGTCAAACCCCGCGAGGTGCTGCGGTCGATCACGCCACACCGGCTCAAACATGGCGGCGTCCAGGTCGCGGGCATGGCATTTTTCGTGGGCGCTGACACGCGGGTCATCGCGCAAACGCGGATGCAACTGCCCATGACCCACGTCAATGCCACACACATGGGCGGCACCGTGGCGCAACAGGCAATCGGTGAAGCCACCGGTCGACTGGCCCAGGTCCAGACAGACACTGCCATCCACCGACACGCCCGACAAAGCCAGTGCGGCCTCCAATTTGAGGCCGCCGCGCGAGACATACCGCGTCTCGCCCTCGTCCAGCAATTGGATTTCACAGGTTTGCGGCAACACATCGCCATTTTTTTGCACCAACTGCCATTCACCCATGGGCCAGCGCCAGCGCACGCCCGCAGCAATCAAGCGCTGGGCCTGGGAGCGAGAGACCGCCAAGCCGCGATCAACCATCAACTGGTCAGCGCGCTCTTGGCCCGCCCGCACCCCCATGGCACCAGCGTCAAACCGCGATCAATAGCGGTAAGTGTCGGCCTTGTAAGGACCGGCTTTGCTCACGCCAATGTAAGCGGCTTGCTCGTCGGTGAGTTCGGTCAGCATGGCGCCCACTTTGCTCAGGTGCAAACGTGCCACTTTTTCGTCCAAATGCTTGGGCAGCACATAGACCTTGCCGACTTGGTAGTCGTTGGGGCGGGTGAACAACTCGATTTGTGCGATGGTTTGGTTGGCAAAGCTCGAAGACATCACAAAGCTGGGGT
>CANFPJ010000185.1 GCA_947448885.1 Comamonadaceae bacterium | reverse complement strand
GTGATTTACGGCCAGTTGTCGGCGCGTTTCAAGGTCATGGTGGATGTGTTCGGTTTGACATTCTTTTTGCTGCCGGTGATGGCGCTGATGATTTACCTCTCCTTTCCGCTGTTTTGGCAAATGTTCAACAGCGGTGAGATGTCGTCCAATGCGGGCGGTTTGATCCGCTGGCCCGCCATGTTGATGCTGCCCCTGGGTTTTTCCATGGTTTTTTTGCAAGGCCTGTCGGAAATCATCAAACGCGTGGGTTGGCTCAGTGGCCAATATGAAATGAGCTTGGTTTACGAGAGGCCCCTGCAATGACGGTCGAACAATTTGCGCCCCTGATGTTTCTGGGGCTGATTCTGGTGATGCTGATCGGCTTTCCGGTCGCGTTTTCTTTGGCCGCGTTGGGCTTGTTCTCTGGCCTGTACGCCATCGACATGGGTTGGTTCCCTGCCAACTTCTTGGGCAACTTGCCGCTGAACGTGTTTGGCATTTTGTCCAACGAACTGCTGTTGGCGATTCCCTTTTTCACCCTGATGGGGTCGTTGTTGGAGAAGTGCGGCTTGGCCGAGGACATGCTCGATTCCATGGGTCAGTTGTTTGGCCCGGTGCGCGGGGGCTTGGGTTATTCGGTCATCATCGTGGGCTTCATCCTGGGGGCCATCACCGGCACGGTGGCTGGGCAGGTGATTGCCATGGCCATGATCTCGTTGCCGGTGATGATCCGCTACGGTTACGACATGAAATACGCCACTGGCGTGTTGGCTGCGTCGGGCACCATCACCCAGTTGGTGCCGCCGTCTTTGGTGCTGGTGGTGATGGCCGATCAGTTGGGCCAATCGGTGGGCGACATGTACAAAGGCGCGTGGGGCCCGTCGATTTTGCAAATTTTGTTTTTTGCGATTTACACCTTCATCCTCGGCCGCATTTACCCGCACCATGTGCCGGGTGTGCCGCGCGATGCGCGCACCTTGCAGGGCTGGGCGCTGTGGAAAAAGTGCTTGCGCGGCATCATCCCGTCGGCCATTTTGATCTTCACCGTGCTGGGCAGCATGGGGGGCTTGCCCGGCATCAATGTGGCCATTGCCACGCCCACCGAGGCTGGTGCCATGGGGGCTGTGGGCGCCTTTATTTTGGCCGCCATCCACGGTCGATTGAACTGGCCCCTGATCAAAGACGCCATGGGCGGGACCATGCGCATCACCGCCATGGTGGTGTTCATCCTGATTGGCTCGCGGGTGTTCTCGCTGGTGTTCCAAGGCGTGGACGGGGGCAAATGGATCGAGCACATGCTCAGTGACTTGCCCGGCGGTCAGGTGGGCTTTTTGATCGTGGTCAACATCTTCATTTTCTTCTTGGCGTTTTTCCTCGACTTCTTTGAGATCGCCTTCATCATCCTGCCCATGCTCGGTCCCGTGGCGGCCAAGATGGGCATCGACCAAATTTGGTTTGGCGTGCTGCTGTGCGTGAACATGCAAACCAGTTTCATGCACCCGCCGTTTGGCTTTGCCCTGTTTTACCTGCGCGGCATCTCAGACACCTTGTTCAAAGCCGGCGACATTCCCAAAAAGGTCGAGTCGCGGGATATTTACTTGGGTGCCATTCCCTGGGTGATCTTGCAACTGCTGTTGGTGGTGGTGGTGATCTTTGTGCCCGAAACCGTGACCGCGTTTTTGGACAAGGCTGAAAAAGTGGATCTGGACAAGGTGCAAATTGAGATGCCGGTCGATGAGTTGGCCAACACCAACGACGACAACCGCATCACCGACATCTTGGAACAGAAAAAACCCGACGAACCGAAAAACTGAGCGCGCCCGTGACACCTGAGCGCACGCCCGAACCCCCCACGGGGGAGGGCGCTGTCCCCTTGATGGCGCCAGCCGTGGAGGGCGCGGCCTTCACCCCCACCATCAAGGCCTTGTCGGTGTTGCTGGTGGCCGGTATTGCGGTGTATGTGGTGCGCTTGTGGCCTGAGGGTGGTTGGTTTTCGCTGGGGTTGCAGTCGCTGGGCTTCATGGCCGCCACCTTGGTGGTGGTGCTGGCGTGTTTGGGCTATATCTGCTGGAGCCGGGTGCGGATGGACGACACCCACATCGAGCAAACTTGGATTTGGCGCAAACGCGTGGCGATTGCCGAAATCTCGCAACTCAAGCTCATCTACGTGCCCTACATGTCCTGGCTCATCGCCCCGCGCCTGGTGGTGCGTTTGGGCGTGACCGGTTGGTATGTGTTCCACGCCGCCGACCGGCGTGTGCTGCAGCGCTTTTACCAATTGGCGGTGCGGGGGGCGAACCCTTTGGGCAATTGACCCCGCGTTCAGCGCGTGGCGACCTGTTTTGGCCTGGCAATGCGGCAGCTTGGCCAAGGGCCTTCAAGCCTTGCGCCGAGGCCCCAACTTCCACCACGGAAACAAAGCCCGCAATGACTGCACTTGACCGCCTTGGTCGTCGGCATAACCCACCCATGAATCAATGTGCTGGCGCCACTCCGGCGTGGTTAAAAACTGGCGCAGGGCCAGTACAGCGGGGCTGTCCAGCGCCGATTTGAGGCACACCAAGCGGTAGTGCTCTTGGGCCAGCGGCACAAAACCCAGGCCGCGCTGTTGCGCGGCCCAGGCCAGACCCAGGCCCAAATCGGCTTGGCCCGCAGCCACCGTGGCGGCCACGGCGCTGTGCGAGGGCTCTTCAAAAGGCAAGCTGTTCAGTTGCGGCATGGACAGGCCTTGCTCGGCCAGCAACTCTTGCAGCAGCACCTCGGTGCCCGTGCCTTGGGCACGGCGGGCAAAGCGGGCTTGGGTTTTGACGACATCGGCCAAGTTGTGCAATTGCATCGGGTTGCCGGGTGCCACCATCAAGCCCATTTGGCGCTGGGCAAAGCCCATCACCTTGTGCAAACCCGGTTGCAACAGTGGCCGGTAATGGGACGCGGTGATGCCCCCACTTTCGGGCTGGGCCCGGGTGTGAAAACCGGCCATCACGCAGCGGCCTTCGTTCAAGGCGCGGATCGCGTCCACACTGCCGCAAAAGCGCACATCCAGGTGCAGGCCTTGGGCAGCGCTGAGGTCTTGCAAGCGGGTCAGTGCGTGGTCGTGGCTGGCGTACAGGGTGAGCACATGGGCTTGCGGGTCAAAGGCCACCGCAAAGCTGCGCTCCAACTCGGCGCGCAAGGCCTGGATTTGGGGCGATAAACGCGCCTGGGCTTGGTGTTCGGCCCACATCAGTTTGGTGCCAAACGGGCTCAGACGGGCCGATTGGCCTTTTTCCCACACGATCAACTCTTGCCCGAGTTCTTGCTCCCAACGCTTGAGTTCGCCCCACACATGGCGGTAGGACAAGCCCATGGCGCGGGCTGCAGCGCTGATCGAGCCATGCTCGGCCACGGCTTGCAGCAAGTCCATCAAAGGGTGGGTCACCCTATCGCTGCGCGTCAGGCGCGACCAGGTGTATTGCAGGTGAACGCTATGCACGGCGGTTCATATGGCGAGGTTATTCACAGCTGCCTAGGATAGCGCCCTTGCCATGCACAGCCTGACCCAAGCCATCGACCTGGCTCTCCAATTGATATTCAGCGCCGACCCCTTGCTGTGGGCGGTGGTGCTGCGCTCGCTGGCGGTCAGCATGAGCGCATGTGCTTTGGCCTGCGCCATCGGTTTGCCGCTGGGGGCCTGGCTGGGGGTGGCGCGTTTTCGCGGCCAAGTCGGGGTGTTGGCCTTGCTCAACACCGCGCTGGCCTTGCCCTCGGTGGTGGTGGGCTTGGTGCTGTACCTGTTGCTGTCGCGCTCGGGCCCATTGGGTTTTTTGGGTTGGTTGTTCAGTTTTCAGGCCATGGTGCTGGCGCAAACGGTGTTGGTGCTGCCCGTGGCCATGGCCTTGACGCGCCAAGTGGTGCACGACGCCGAGCGCGATCATGGCGAGCAATTGCAGTCGCTGGGGGCATCCCCTTGGCTGCGCAGTTTTCTCTTGGCTTGGGACGAGCGCTGGGCTTTGCTCACCGTGGTGATTGCCTGCTTCAGCCGTGCGATTGCCGAGGTCGGCGCAGTGATGGTGGTGGGTGGCAACATCGACGGCTTCACCCGGGTGATGACCACCGCCATTGCCTTGGAAACCAGCAAGGGCGACTTGCCCTTGGCTTTGGCGCTGGGCATGGTGTTGTTGGTCGTGGTTTTGTTGTTGCACAGTGCCATGGCTGTGTTGCGCCGTGGCAGCGGGCGCTCCAGCGCTTTGGGGCTGGCATGAACACCTTGTTGCGCTTAAACCAAGTCGGCTGCATGCTCGGTGGGCACTGGGCGCTGCGCGGTGTGGATTTGCACATGGCGCACGGTGAGCGCATTGCGCTGGTGGGTGCTTTGGC
>CANFPJ010000184.1 GCA_947448885.1 Comamonadaceae bacterium | reverse complement strand
TTGCACATTCTTTAGACGACCGTTGACCCACTCAAAGCGAATGGCCGCGCAGGTGGCCGATATGTCTTGCTCAAAGCGCTTGCTGATTTTGTGCGCCTTGAACACCTGGCCAGGACGCGGCTTGGGGATTTCCACAGCCTCGATGAATTCGCCGGGTTGCAGAACGGTTTTTTTCTGGCCGGTGTAGAACTGATCCAAGGGCACAGCGCGGGTTTTGGTGCCTCGGCGCAAGTGCAACACGGACGACAAAGCCATCAAACAAGGCATGGAGTCGCCAATCGGTGAACCGTTGGCGATGTTGCCCGCCAAGGTGGCTGTGGACCGAATGGGTGGCGAACCAAAGCGGCGCAGCACCTCGGCAAAGTCGGGGTAGGCGTCTTTGATCAGGTTCATGGTGTCTTCCAGCGACACCGCAGCGCCCACGCGCCACGCTTGGGGGCTGTCTTGCACTTGGCGCAGTTCGGTCACATTGCCCAAATAAACAATGTGGTCGGGCCGGGTGTATTGCTTGTTGACCTGCAGACCAATTTCGGTGCTGCCCGCCAGCAAGGTGGCCTGGGGGTGCTGGGTCAAATAGGCGGCCACCTCGGCCAGGGTGGCGGGCGCCACAAACTCGTTGCCCTTGCGGGTGCGCAACACCGGTTGCGAGATGATTTCACCTTCCAAGCTCAGGGTGGGCACGCTGGCGCGGCGAATCTCTTGCAGCAGCGGCACATCGGCCTGGTCGTCGAGTTTGAGGCCGATGCCCTTTTGGCAGGCTTGCTCGGTGGCATCGATGATGGGTTTGTAGCCGGTGCAGCGGCACAGGTTGCCACTGAGGGCGTCGGTGATGTCCAAGCGCTGGGGTTGGGGCTTGATTTGCACCAGGTTGACCAGGCTCATCACGATGCCCGGGGTGCAAAAGCCGCACTGGGAGCCGTGGCAGTCCACCATGGCCTGTTGCACGGGGTGCAAGCTGCCATCGGTACGCTTCAAGCTTTCCACGGTTTTGATCGATTTGCCATCCAGCGACGGCAGCAAATGGATGCAGCTGTTGATCGGGCGGTAATCCACGCCATTGCCGCTGGCATTGAGCTCGCCGACCATGACCACGCAAGCGCCGCAATCGCCTTCGGCGCAGCCTTCTTTGGTGCCGGTGCGTTGGAGCTGCTCGCGCAGGTGATCTAAAACTGTGGTGGTGCGGCGCACACCCTTGGCTTCAACGATCTGGCCGTCGAGCACAAAGCGAACCGTGTTGGTGACTGGAAACATGGGATGGGGGTAGTGGGTTGAGGGGTTCAAGGCATTTTAGGGACAGCCGACAGTCCCCCCTGTGCCGCATGAAAAAAGTCCGTTTGATATCCAGCTAGGCCGAGGGGCCCTCAGGAACCCCGGTAGGTGGAATAGGCCCAGGGGCTGACCAGCAAAGGCACGTGGTAGTGGCTGCTGGCGTCGGCCACGCCAAAGTCAAGGCTCACTTGGTCCAAAAAGGCGGGCTCTGGCAGCGCCACACCCCGGCCAGAGAAATAGGTTTTGACATCAAACACCAGGCGGTAGGTGCCTGCTTTCAAGCTGTGGTTGTCATACAAAGGGCCGTCGGGGTTGCGCCCATCGGCATTCAGAACAAACCGTTTGACGAGTTGGGCTTGACCCCCTTGGGTGGTGAACAAGGCCACACCCATGCCGGCTGCTGGGCAACCGTGCATGGTGTCCAAAACATGTGTGCTCAATCCCATGGGCATTCCTTGGCGTTGGTCAAAATCAAAAGTGTATACAATTTTTTCAAATCCAAGATCGATCCCCACACCCTGCCATGCCCGACACCAGCACACCCACCGATCAGATCGTGGAAGGCCTGACCCGCGCCATCGTCGAGCACCGCTTGCAACCTGGCGCCAAACTGGCCGAGCAAAAGCTGGCCGACCATTACGGCGTCTCGCGCACCCTGGTGCGCCAAGCCCTGTTCCAGCTGTCGCAAAAGCGGCTGATCCAAATGGAGCCCGCGCGCGGCGCCTTTGTCGCCACCCCGTCGGTGAGCGAAGCGCGCCAGGTGTTTGGCGTGCGGCGCATGTTGGAGGCCGAAATGACCCGCGCTTTTGTGCGCCAGTTGCAACCGACGTGGTTGAAAAGTTTGCAAGAGCACGTGGCCCAAGAGCGCCAAGCCATCGCCCAAGACAACGTGAGCGCCCGAACCGAGTTGCTCGGCGACTTTCATGTGCGCATGGCCGAGTTGATGGACAACCCGGTGTTGGCCGACATGCTCAACGACTTGATCTCGCGCTGCGCCCTGATCACCCTGATGTACCAAAGCGCCCACGCCGCGCGGCATTCGGCCGATGAGCATGCCGCCATCGTGCAAGCCATGGCGGCGCGCGACGAAAACTTGGCCGTGGCGCTGATGGCCGAGCACCTGCAACATGTGGAAGACAGCTTGATGTTTGAGCGCACCGTGCCCAGCAACGATGTGGCACAAGCCTTGCGCTGATGTCTGGCATTGAAGAAATGGACCCCCCATGAACTACGACAGCACCCGGCCCTACCCCCGTGACTTGGTCGGCTACGGCCGCAACCCACCGCACGCCCAATGGCCCGGCCAAGCCCGGGTGGCGGTGCAATTTGTCCTCAACTACGAAGAGGGCGGCGAAAACGCCACCTTGCACGGCGACGCCGGCAGCGAACAGTTTTTGAGCGAAATGTTCAGCCCCGCCAGCTACCCCGACCGCCACATGAGCATGGAAGGCATTTACGAATATGGCTCACGCGTGGGGGTGTGGCGCATCTTGCGCGAGTTTGAGCGCCGAGGCTGGCCCATGACCGTGTTTGGCGTGGCCATGGCCCTGGAGCGTCACCCTGAATTGACCACCGCTTTCCATGAGCTGGGGCATGAAATCGCCTGCCACGGCTGGCGCTGGATCCACTACCAAAACCTGGACGAAGCCACCGAACGCGACCACATGCACAAAGCCCTGGCCATCATCGAGCGCCTGACCGGACAGCGCCATGGCCAAAGTGACACCGTGCACGGTGCGGGTTGGTACACCGGGCGCGACAGCCCCAACACCCGCCGCTTGGTGGTCGACCATGGCGGCTTTGCCTACGACTCCGACTACTACGGCGACGACTTGCCCTTTTGGATGAAAGTGGCCAAAACCAATGGACAGGTGGTGCCGCACCTTGTCGTGCCCTACACCTTGGACACCAACGACATGCGCTTCTCCCTGCCCCAAGGTTTTGCCCAGGCCGAGGACTTTTTCATTTACCTGCGCGACAGCTTTGACGCCTTGTATGCCGAGGGTGCCGACAGCCCCAAGATGATGAGCGTGGGCATGCACTGCCGATTGCTCGGTCGCCCTGGCCGCATCGTGGCGCTGCAGAAGTTCATGGACCACATTGAGCGCCACGACCGGGTTTGGGTGTGTCGGCGCATCGACGTGGCCCAACATTGGCGCCAAGCCCACCCCTACCAGGAAGCACCATGACCCTGAGCCTTGCCCAATTGAACACCCTGGCGCCCGATGCGGCATTGCAGGCCTTGCATGGCCTGTACGAGCACTCCGATTGGATCGCCGAAAAAGCCCTGGCCCAGCGCCCCTTCGCCAGCGCCGCACAGCTGAAACAAGCCATGGTGCAGGTGCTGCGCTCTGCGGGGCGTGAAGCGCAACTCACGTTGATCCGTGCCCACCCTGAACTGGCCGGCAAGGCCATGTTGGGCAATGCCCTGACCGCCGCCTCCACCGACGAGCAAAGCCGCGCGGGCCTGACCCACTGCAATGCGCAAGAGCTGGCCCTGATCCAGCAACTCAACCGCGACTACAACGCCAAATTTGGCTTTCCCTTCATCTTGGCGGTGCGGGGCCCGCGCAGCCAGGGGCTGAACCGTGCACAAATCATCGCCACCTGGCAAAGGCGTTTGGGCAATCCGGTGGACTTTGAATTCGCCGAGGCCTTGCGCAACATCCACCGCATTGCCGAAATTCGCCTCAACGACAAACTCGGCGTTCACCCCAGCTTGGGCCAAGAGGTGTGGGACTGGCACGAATGGCTGGCGCAATTCAGCGACCCCGGCTTTGCCGAACGTGGCGAGTTGACCGTCACCTACCTCACCGCCGCCCACCAAGCCTGCGCCCAAACCCTCACCTTGGGCATGCAAGCCTGCGGCTTTGACGAGGTCCACACCGACGCGGTGGGCAATGTGGTGGGCGTCTATCACGGGGCATCGCCCCAGGCCCAACGCTTGCTCACCGGCTCGCATTACGACACGGTGCGCAATGGGGGCAAATACGACGGGCGCTTGGGCATCCTGGTGCCCATGGCCTGTGTGCGCGAACTCGCCCGCCAGGGCCGGCGCTTGGACCACGGCATTGAGG
>CANFPJ010000183.1 GCA_947448885.1 Comamonadaceae bacterium | reverse complement strand
GCCTTTGCTCTCACCTTGGATCAAGCCAGCGCAAGCCACGCTGGTGCGCACCGCCATTTACACCTTTCACTCTTTGCTGACCCAAGATTGGCGCCAAGGCCGTTTGCTGTTGGCCGGTGACAGCGCGCATCAAACGCCACCGTTTTTGGGCCAAGGCATGTGTGCCGGCATTCGCGACGCAGCCAACTTGGCCTGGAAACTGCACCGGGTGTGCCGGGGTGCGCCGGAAGGCTTGCTCGACACCTATGCCAGCGAACGCATTCCACACGTCAGCAACTTCATTGCCACCGCCGTCAAACTGGGCAACATCATCCAGTCCACCGACCCTGTGGTGGCGGCCCAACGCGATCAGCAATTCTTGGCGCAAGGCCCGCAAGAGATCGTGAACCTGTCACCCCCTTTGGGCCCAGGCTTTCACCGGGGCCAAGGCTTGGCTGGCCAAATCACCGCGCAACCCACCTTGAGCGATGGGCGCTTGCTAGACGACGCTTTGGGCCAGGGCTTTGCGGTGGTCTCGGCCCAGGCCATCGACACGGCACGCGTCCCCGCGCCAGCCCTGCACGATTTAACCGCTTTGGGCACCCAGTGGCTGCACGATCCACGGCTGCAAAGCTGGCTGCAATCCATGGATGCCCAATTGGTCTTGCTGCGGCCCGACCGCTATGTGTTCGCCACAGCCCAATCGGCCCCAGAGATGGCCCAGTGGGATCTGTCCTTGGCGTTGTCTCAGCGCAGCACCGCCCCCATCCCCCAACCCCATCACCCACCGTGAAGGAGACCCGCCCATGAACCAAAAGCCCCTGAACCCCATCACCGCCCAAGACATCGCGCAATTCCAAGCCGATGGCGTGGTGTGCTTGCGTGGCATGTTCGACAGCGAGTGGATCGGCCGGATGCAAAAAGCCGTGGACCGCATCATGGACGCGCACAACCCCTTGGCGCGACCGCGCGAGGTCACCCAAGCCTTGGGGGGCACCAGTGGCCGCTACCACATCAACTCATTTGTTTGGCATTGGGACGACGACTTCAAGGACTACGTCATGCACTCGCCGAATGCAGAAATCGCCGCCACCTTGATGGGGGCCGATGAGGTGCGGGTGTTTTACGACCAGGTGTTTGTCAAAGAGCCCAACACGGTGGAGATGACCGATTGGCACCATGACCTGCCGTTTTGGCCCATGCGGGGCGAGCAGATTTTGTCGGTGTGGGTGGCCCTGACCGATGTGACCCACGAAAACAGCGCCCTGGAGTACATCGCTGGCTCTCACCGCTGGAACAAGTTTTACCGGGCTGCCATTCCCGACAAAGACCCGAACTTCAAATCCACCTTGGAAGAATGCCCCAACTTCAGCGAACTCAAAAACGATCCGCAATACCGTTTCTTATCGTGGGAGATGAAGGCGGGGGACTGTTTGGTGCACCACCCCCTGACCGTTCACGGCGCCGCAGGAAATTTCTCACCCACCAAGCGGCGTGCCGCCATCTCCACCCGCTACTTCGGGCCCGATGCCACCTGGGACCCGCGCCCAGCCACCATGAAAGTCACGGGCGACCCCCAGCTGCCTGCGGGCCAGCACCCCAGCCACGATGGTGTGTTTCCGGTGGCATGGCGGCGCGCTGCAGCAATGGCCTGAAATCTACTTGAGCGCGCATGGAGGGTTGAATACCTCACTGCCAAACCATGGCCATAAATGGCCATGTTGACATGGATGCCCCAAGGAATAACATTGTTGCAACAGGAGTCCTGCATGGAAATCACCATTCGCAACATTGGAAATAGCAAAGGCATCGTGCTTCCCAAACCACTATTGGCTCAAGCCCATCTGGAAGGCGAGTTGACTGCCGATATCCATGTCATCGACGGCGCCATTGTGGTGCGCAAATCTCACAAATCACCTCGCCAAGGCTGGGCTCAAGCCGCTGCAGCGTTGGTCAGCCAAGGTGATGATGCATTGATCATGGGTGAGTTTGGCAATGCATCGGATGAGGATCTCCAGTGGTAAAGCGCGGGGATATTTGGTTGGTCAACCTAGACCCCACCATCGGCAGCGAGATCAAAAAGTCGCGCCCCTGTGTGGTCATCTCGCCGCCTGAGTTGAACAGCCAACTGCGGACTGTGATGGTCGCGCCGATGACCACCAAAGGGTTTGCCGCCCCATTCAGGGTGCCGATCACCCATGCGGGCACGAAGGGCTTGATCGTGCTGGATCAGCTTCAAACCGTGGATAAATCAAGGTTGGCCAAGCGCTTGGGTGCGACATCGGCCAAAACCATGGCCTTGGTCTTGTCAACTTTGCAAGAATTTTTTGCCGACTGAGCCGCGTCATCCTGACACCTGGGCTACATCCCCCAACGACCGAAAAACCGCTCAGACTGATATGATTGACGTTGACGTTAACGTCAATTCCTGACCGGGCACTTTTCTGCCTGAAAGCTGAGTGGAGACACCCCATGACCGACCTGTCCGCCGAATTCCAAGCCCTGGCCAACTACCGCCCCAAGCACAAGGTGCGCTTTGTCACGGCTGCCAGCTTGTTTGACGGACACGACGCAGCCATCAACATCATGCGCCGCATTTTGCAAGGCATGGGTGCCGAGGTCATCCATTTGGGCCACAACCGCTCGGTGGACGAGGTGGTCACCGCTGCGCTGCAAGAGGACGTGCAAGGCATTGCCATCAGCTCGTACCAAGGTGGCCATGTGGAGTACTTCAAATACATGGTCGATTTGCTGCGCCAGCGCGGCGGGGCGCACATCCAGGTGTTTGGTGGCGGCGGCGGCGTCATCGTGCCCGAAGAAATCAGCGAACTGCAAGCCTATGGCGTGACGCGCATCTACAGCCCTCAAGACGGCCAGCGCATGGGCTTGCAAGGCATGATTGGCGAAATGATCATGCGCTGCGATCAAGACTTGAACGCCCATGCGCCCACCACCTTGAGCGCCATCCAAGGCCACAGCGAAGCCCATTGGCGCGCCTTGGCCCAACTGATCACCGCCATCGAGAATGGGCAAGCCCCATCGGATGTGGTGGAACAACTGCGGGCCCAAGCCAAACAACACACCGTGCCTGTGATCGGCATCACTGGCACGGGCGGCGCCGGCAAATCATCATTGACCGACGAGCTGATCCGGCGCATCCGCTTGGACCAAGCCGACCGCCTGCGCATCGCCGTGATCTCCATCGACCCCTCACGCCGCAAAAGCGGCGGGGCTTTGCTGGGCGACCGCATCCGCATGAACGCCATTGCCCCTTGGAGCCTGGGCGACACCGGTCAGTCTGGCCAACGCGTGTTCATGCGCAGCTTGGCCACGCGCGAGTTCGGCAGCGAAATCAGCGCCGCTTTGCCCGACGTGATTGCCGCCGCCAAGTGTGCAGGCTTTGACCTGATCGTGGTCGAAACCTCCGGCATTGGCCAAGGCGACGCGGCCATCGTGCCGCATGTGGATGTGCCCCTGTACGTGATGACCCCCGAGTTTGGCGCAGCCAGTCAGCTGGAAAAAATCGACATGCTGGACTTTGCCGAGTTTGTCGCCATCAACAAATTTGACCGCAAGGGTGCCGCCGACGCGTTGCGCGATGTGGCCAAGCAAGTGCAGCGCAACCAAGAAGCGTGGACCACACCGACCGAAAAAATGCCGGTGTTTGGCACCATGGCCGCGCACTTCAATGACGACGGCGTGACCGCGCTTTACCAAGCCATGAAGCCGCGCCTGCAAGCCTTGGGCCTGCCCATCCAAGACGGCTTGTTGCCCACCGTGGCGGTGCGCCACAGCTCGCACCAAACACCCATCGTGCCAGGCGCGCGCAGCCGCTATTTGGCCGAAATCAGCGACACCGTGCGCGGCTACAAGTTGCGCGCCAAGCGCCAAGCCCAACTGGCACGTGAAATCCAACAATTGCAAGCCGCCGCCCACATGCTGGCCGAGGGCAAGCAAGGCCGCGCCAAAGCCAGTGAAGCCGCCAACGATTTGGCCGCGCAACGCCTGATCCATTTGGGTGCCACCGAGCGCGCCCTGCTCGCCGACTGGCCGCAGCTTCAACACGACTACGCCGGCGACGAGCTGGTGGTGAAGGTGCGCGACAAAGAAATCCGCACCGCGCTGGTGACCAAGTCGCTCAGCGGCACCACTGTGCGCAAAGTGGCGCTGCCCCAATACCACGACCATGGCGATGTGCTGCAGTGGCTGATGCTCGACAACGTGCCAGGGCGCTACCCCTACACCGCCGGCACCTTTGCGTTCAAACGCGACAACGAAGACCCGACCCGCATGTTCGCCGGCGAAGGCGATGCGTTTCGCACCAACCGCCGCTTCAAACTCTTGAGCGAAGGCATGCCCGCCAAGCGCTTGAGCACCGCGTTTGATTCGGTCACGCT
>CANFPJ010000182.1 GCA_947448885.1 Comamonadaceae bacterium | reverse complement strand
GCATCGAGGTTGATGTACACCGGCCCGCGTGGGGCGGTTTGGGCAATTTGGCTGCCGCGCAACAAGGCCTCAATGGCCGCCGGGATGGAGCCCGGTTGGTTGTCCCACTTGGTGTAGTCGCGCACCAATGCGCCTTGGTCGGCGGCGGTGTGGATCCAATCGATCCACGGTCTGCGCCGGGCCGCATCCCACGGGCCTGTGGCACCGAGCAT
Source organism: Comamonadaceae bacterium (assembly GCA_947448885.1). Classification (GTDB taxonomy): domain Bacteria; phylum Pseudomonadota; class Gammaproteobacteria; order Burkholderiales; family Burkholderiaceae_C; genus Limnohabitans. Next base: position 4,181 of record CANFPJ010000182.1, on the reverse strand, counting down.
CAGCACCGGTGCGCGGTCGCACCAGGCATTGAAGACTGCCATGGTGGCGTGCATCAAGCCCACGTTGGAGTGCACCACCGCGCCCATCATGCGACCCGATGTTTTGGCGTAGCCGTGGGCAATGGCGATGGCCACCTCCTCATGCAAGCACAGCAGCATTTGCGGTGAATGGTTGCCCAAGTGGTTGACCAAGCTGTCATGCAAACCGCGGTAACTGGCCCCAGGGTTGAGCGCCAAGTAGGGGATTTGCATCTCGCGCAGGCATTGGGCAATGGCATCGCTGCCCCAGAATTCGGTGCCCGGCGCACCCGGCACCGGCAAGTCGTTGTGGGGGGTGGCGGAGGTCGGTTCGGTCATGGTGGTCAATCGGCTTTGATGTTGGCTTCGCGGATGACCTTGCCCCAACGGGCATGGTCATCGCGGATGGTTTGGGCCAAGGCTTCGGGCGTGCTGGTGGTGGGTTCAATGCCTTGTGCAGCCAGGCTGGTGCGCACCTCTGGCGACTGCAAGACCTGGGCAATGTCGGCATTCACCTTGGTCAAAATCTCTTTGGGAACCCCAGCGGGCATGAACACACCCAGCCACACGTCCAAGGCCACACCGGGCACGGTCTCGGCAATCGCCGGCAATTCTGGAAACGCCGCAAAGCGCTTGCCACCCGCACCGGCGAGCAAACGCAGTTTGCCGTCTTTGACATGGGGCAGCAGAGAGTTGACCGCACCAATGAACACCTGGATGCGCCCGCCCAACAAATCGGTGATGGCTGGCACCGCACCTTTGTAGGGCACGTGTTGCATTTTGATGCCCGCCACATGGCTGAGCATCTCGGCCGCCAGTTGCTGGGGGGAACCATTGCCCGATGAACCGTAGTTCAAAGCGTTCGGATTTTTCTTGGCGTATTCGACCAATTCGGCCACATTTTTGGCCGGGAAGTTGGCGTTGACCGCCAGCACAAAGGGCACGATGGCCACCGTGGTGACGGGGGCCAAATCTTTGAACACATCAAACGGCATCTTGCCCACGTGGGGGTTGGTGACGAAGATGTTGTTGGCCCCGAGCAACCAGGTGTAGCCGTCCGGGGCACTCTTGGCCACCAGGTCAGAACCCAGGTTCATGCCGCCACCAGGGCGGTTCTCGACCACCACGGCTTGTTTCCATTGGTCGCTGAGTTTTTGCGCGATCGTGCGGGCCAACACATCGTTGCTGCCGCCCGGTGTGATGGGCACCACAAATTTGATCGGTTTGCTCGGGAAGGGCGCGCTCTGCGCCCCGGCCGTGCCCCATGTCAAAGCCTGGCACACGCCCAGCGCCACCATCCATGTTTTCAGCATGTTTGTCTCCTGAAATATTTTTAAACTTTGAACGACTGCAGGCTCTCGGGCACGAATATATCTTGCGGGCTCATCAAGCGGTGGGTCACACCTTGCTCGTGGGCATATTGGCAAAAAGCGTCCAAGGTGGCTTGGTTGGCAGCGGTGCCATAGGGCCAAAAATCGATGCCCAAGATGTCTTGTGCCGCGGCTGCGTGGTCCGATACCCAAGGCAAGGGGTAGCTGGAAGCGGTGATGTCTCTGGCGCGCACCAAACTGCGTTGTTTGGCGGCTTCAAAACCTTGCATCAAATTCATCGCGATCCACGGGTGGCGCTCATAGGTGCTGCGCTTGATGGCCACCACATGCATGATGGGAAAGATGCCAGTTTTTTTCCAATACGCTTGCTCGACCTCGCGGTAGTTGGGGATCAGGCGCTGGACTAGGTCGGGGTGTTGCACAAAAGCCTGTGGCGGGCGCGCAGACAGCACGGCATCGACCTCGCCCGACAACAGCATCGCCGACAACGAGGTGTGGGGCATGGGGGTGTAACTCAGGCCCGCCGGCAGTTGCAAGCGAACCTTTTCTTTGCGCCCGGCGTCGTTCACGCCCGCTTGGTACCAGTCAATGCTTTTGAGGTCCACGCCGTATTCGTGGGCCAACAAACCGCGTGAATAAATGGCCGCTGTTTGTGCCCATTCGGGCAAACCCACTTTTTTGCCGGCCAAATCTTGGGGGCTGTGGATGCCGCTGTGGCGGCGCACATAAATGGACGAATGGCGAAATGCGCGCGACGGGAACACCGGGATCAAGGCCAGCCAAGGATCGGGCTGGGACATGATGGAGATGGACTTGGCAAACGACATTTCGCACACATCCCATTCTTTGAACTGGGTGAAGCGAAAAAACATTTCTTCCACCGGGGGATGCATGGCGGTGATGTCAATGCCCGGTGCTTGCACCACCCCGCTCATCAGGTCGCGCAAGTGGTCGTAATCGCCCAAGGCGACAGAGAGTTGGATGTTCATGGGGATACTCCGAGGTGAGTGGTGTCAATCCACTTTGAGGTGCAGGTCGCGGATGATTTTGCTGTAACGGGCTTGGTCGCGCTTGATCATTTGTTGCATCTCGTCCAAGCTGGTGTGCAAGGGTTCAATGCCCCCCGCTTTTTGAAAGCTGTCGATCAAGTCGGGGGCGTTGAGGGCTTTGGTGACTTCCTCGCGCAGTTTTTGCACCACCGCTGGGGGGGTGCCACTGGGTGCAAACAAGCCGATCCAAATGGTGTTTTCAAAACCGGGGTAGGTCTCGCCAAGGGTGGGCACGTCGGGCAAGGCCTTGGAGCGCAGCTTGCCCGTGGTGGCCACGGCGTGCAATTTGCCGGCCTTGATCAAGGTGGCGTTGGAGGTGCCCGAAAACATGGCCACGGTTTCCCCGCCAATGGTGGCGGTGGTGGCTGGCGTGCCGCCTTTGTAGGGCACGTGGAGCATGTCAAAGCCCGCGCGGGCTTTGAGCATTTCCATGGTCAGGTGGTGTTGGCTGCCATTGCCCCCAGACGCATAGGCCAAAGGTGGGTTGGCACTTTTGGCCAGGGCAATGAATTCCGCCAGGTTTTTCACCGGCAATTGGGGGTTGAGTGCGAGGACAAATTGATTCGCCCCCAAGGTCGCCACCGGAATCAAATCTTTGTTCACGTCCACACTGGTGCGGGCATACAAATAGGGGTTGATGGCAAACAAACTGTCCATGCCCACCAGCAAGGTGTGGCCGTCAGCCACAGCGCGCGCCACATGCTCGGCAGCGGCTTGGCCGTTGGAGCCAATTTTGTTGTCAATCACCACCGCTTGCCCCATTTGTGTGGCCAGTTTGGCCCCCACGGCGCGGGCAATCATGTCGGGTGCGCCACCCGGGGGGATGGGCGAGACCAATCGAATCGGGCGCTGCGGGTAGGTTTGTGCAGATGCTGAGCTCAAGGCCGATAACCCTAGGCACAGCAGCAGGCACCAGCCAAGCCAGGCTGGGGCTGGCCACGCACGGGGTGCGCGCAGGTATGGGTGAGAAAGCTGGGGGCTGCGCATGCGGAAAGGTTAACACTTGGGCGGGGCCCCCGGCTGTCACCCCCGGGGCACGGCACAATGCGTGCGAGCCATCGATGAAGAAACCCCTGGCACAGCCAATCTGCGCCACCACGCCATATTTCAAACCTTTGCCAAGGACGCGCATGAAGTGGATGAGCTTTACCCAAGCAGGCCGACCAGGCTTTGGCCTGGTGACGGATCAATCGGTGCTGGAGGCACCTGCCGACATGGCGCAGCAGTGGCCCAGCCTGTGGCATGTGGTGTCGCATGGCCTTGCCCCCGAAGTGGCCGAGGCCATTTTGAAAAACCCCAGGGTGTGGCCGCTGGCCGACCTGGCAGTGGATCTGCCCATGCCCCATGCGCCACGCATTTTTTGCATTGGGCGCAATTACAAAGGCCATGTGGCTGAGGTCGGATCGGCCTTGCCCAAACACCCCAGCATGTTCATTCGCGGCGTTGAATCTTTGGTGCCCCATGGACAGCCGCTCGAGCGGCCCCAATCCTCGGCAGATTTTGACTTTGAAGGCGAGCTGGCCTTGGTCATGGGGGAGGGTGGGCGCCATATTCCGCGCCACCAAGCCTTGTCCAAGGTGTTTGGCTACAGCATCTTCAACGATGGCAGCGTGCGCGATGTGCAGTTTCAGCACTCGCTCACAGCGGGCAAAAATTTTTACCGCTCCGGTGCCATGGGCCCGTGGATCGTCAGCGCCGCAGACATCCCCGACCCGACACAGTTGTGGCTCACCACCACCTTGAATGGCCAGCGGGTGCAGCACAGCCAAACCGATGACTTGAT
>CANFPJ010000181.1 GCA_947448885.1 Comamonadaceae bacterium | reverse complement strand
TGGACTTTCCTGGCATCGCCATCGGTGGCCTCTCGGTGGGCGAGCCCAAGGAAGACATGCTCCGAATTTTGAAGCACGTCGCGCCCCAGCTGCCTGCGCACAAGCCCCATTACCTCATGGGCGTGGGCACCCCGGAAGACCTGGTGGTGGGCGTGCAGCATGGCATCGACATGTTTGACTGCGTCATGCCCACCCGCAATGCCCGCAACGGCACGCTGTTCACCCGCTATGGCGACTTGAAACTGCGCAATGCCCGCCACAAAGCCGACCCGCAACCCATCGACCCCAGTTGCACCTGCCATGCGTGTGCGGGCACCTCGGGTGTGAGCTGGAACGATGGCGGACGCGAAGGTTTCAGCCGCGCCTATATGCACCACCTGGACCGCTGCGGCGAAATGCTCGGCCCCATGCTGGCCACCATCCACAACCTGCACTACTACCTGAACCTGATGCAAGAGGTGCGCGATGCACTGGACGCGGGGGATTTTGCGGGGTTTGTGGCGAGGTTTAAGGGGGACAGGGAGCGGGGGGTTTGAGGGGATCTAAGGTTGAACTCAAGGGGTGATGTGCTTGCGCGATGTCGTTTTGCGGCGACCATTTAAATTTCGATCTACTTCCATGCGCAACGCCGCATTGATGCGTGACTGATAGCCCGCGCCCTGCGACTTGAAGAACTCCAAAATGTCTGCATCCAAGCGGACAGAAGTGAGGATTTTTGTCGGAGCGGCCTGTGGCCCGCGACCCCGTTTAATCACCAGCGCACCCAGCATTTCCTCAGTCCATGCGGGATTGTCTGGGTCATTGACCTTAGCCGAGGTTTTCTTTGGCAACTTGGCGGTAGTAGCGAGCTTCATGTTTTTCTGCTTTTTGCAGTAACATTACTTAAGTTTTATTTGCAAAATAAGCTGTCTCAAGGTGCGGTTTACAGTTTAAATTTGACCGCGACGACGAAATGCTTGTTCTCTTGCTGGCCACCCTTCACAACCTGCACTATTAACTGAAACTTATTCAAGAGTTGCGCGATGCGGTGGATATTTTCACTCAAGTATCAAGTAACTCTCTTTCAATGATGTCAAAGATTGAAGAGAAATTTCGAAAGTCATTCGCCGTTCCGTTGGAACAGAACCATTCACATAAATTTTTCTTTTCATCCTTATTGATTGACTTCGTCGCTGGCAAAATAACTTCCTGATTTCGAATCCGTTTGGTTGTTAAGTCGGTTGAATCAATAAATTGAGGATGGCTTTTTTCTAGCTGAGCAATCAGCTCCGAAGGAATTAGATTTTCGATACCTACAGTTATTGAAGCTTCTGTAATTTCCGGCACAACACGCTTTATAAGCCGCCCTTTTTCTGACGCTGACTTCTTCGTGTCGCAATCGTAGAGCAAGAGAATCTTTGAGGGCAATAGCTCTGCCAGTTGAATTTGGTAGGCTTTCCAAATGTTTTCCAAGTTTCCGAAGCCAGACCCATCTTTAAGTTGTATGGCATCGAGGATACTCGATTTTCCAAGCAACTCAGAAGCACGTCTGATGTACCGAATATCGTAATCACCCTCGACCAAAACTATTGGTCGCGAATTCGCTTTCAATGTGTTTTCAATTTCTTTCCGGTGCAGGTTTGTTTTTTTGAATGTGTCGTAGGCAGCCGTGAGTTCTGAAAAATCTGATGCGCAAACAAATTCACCATTGGGCATATTGACAATCTTAAAACCATTGACGCCTAACCTCTCTTCCATCCCAATTAGAAATAGAGGGGAATGAGTAGTTAAAATAAATTGCACATTTGGAAAGCATGCAAGAAGTTCTGGCAAGATTTCTTTTTGGTAACGCGTATGCAGATGCGCATCAATTTCATCGATGATTACTATGCCACGTATATCGTTTAGATTTTCAAAAGCACCTCCGCTCAAATCAAAATCTCTCAGCACAGACAGGAAGAAATTAAGAAGTAGAACTTCCCCGGTTGAAAGTTGAAATAAGTTTGGGATCCATGTCACGTCATCTTTCAATATTGCAATTTGCCTATTGTGCCTATCACTAGCACCCAACCGAATCAAGCCATCAACACGAAGTGTTGTGCGCAGTAGGTGAATTACGGCTTCGTAAATTCTGGTACTTTGCCCTTCAAATCCCTGGAAGACAGGGATGTTTATGGGATTTTGGTTTGCCTGAAATACAACCGGCATGGTTGTAGTGGATATCTCAAAGTTTTGTCTATCAAAAATTAGATCTAAAAGCCAATTTCTGTTTGCCTTAAGAGGAGATGTTGAAATCAGACTTCTATTTGAGTAGCGATGAACGTGCTTTAGCTCGGCATATGCCGCTCTTTCTTTTAGGTTGTCTATGTTCAGCCATCCGGGGTCTTCAAACCTGTTAACAGGAAAATATTGGCAGCAACTCTTTTCAAATAACTGCTTAGCTGCCTGGTCGTTGTTAGAAAGGTGGGACTTAAAGTGTGAAAAATCAAATGGTGGAATTTCAGTCCAACTGAGCCTTGCTGGAGAAAATAAATGCGTTTCTTCAAATTTAGACTTTTGAATGTCAAGTTGCCATTCTTCTACATAGGACCCATCACCAAAGTCAGTGCGACCGAATGAGTAGTGCGCTCCGCGTTTAATGTACTGAGGGCTTCTTGACTTGTAGACTTTGCCGTGCTCAACTTCGCTATCGTCAAAAGCCTTCTGCTTCACCTCTATCAGTGTGTTGACCAAATAGGACAGAAGAATTGATTTACCTGCCCCATTTTCGCCAACGATTACTAATGGCTTGGGGCTCCCTGAATCGGTTAAGGGGAAATCAATCGTTAGATGGTCAATTGGCCCAGCGTTTTCAATTTCAATTTTCTTGAAGTACATGGCTTTTAGTGTTTTGAGATTCGATTTGGGACAAAAGTCATCGCGAGAAGTGATGAAACTGCGGATTTGAGGCCTAGCGCTAAAGCTAAGCGGCCACATCAATCGCAAAGCGATTGATGTGGCCTCTTGAGAGAGTTGTTAGGCACATGTCTATTTCCTCGTCGGCGCGGGCTTGCGAATCAACTGCCACCAACCAGCGAGGCAACCAACCAGATTGCCAACGCTGAGCAGCGCAAAAGCCATGTCGTCGTGACCCAGATCGAGTTGTAGCGCCCAAATCGATGCGATCACTTGAAGCGCGATGAAAGCAATGACTGTAGCTCTCTTTCCGTATGGCGTAACAGCGTTGGCAACGTGTAAGGCGGCCAGTACGGACAGCGTACCGGCCGCAAACTCACCGATGAAAACGATCGGTGCATCTGGCCTAACCGCCTGCGCGGAATTGGTGAGATGCACGAAGAGACCTACCAAAAACCCAACAAACAACACGGCAGGGAGTAGGAGCAACCATCGGAGCCAGCTGGGGAGCCTGTCGAGGAATCGGTCCATGTGCTTACCTTAATGTGGACCGCAAAACACGGTGGAGATATACAGCCACAGTCGATACATCCTGTTGTAGATATTCCCGACAGCCTCTTGAACTATGGCTTTCAGGTAAATGTGCTTTTTTCATGTATGAATTCACCATGGAACCGGCCATCCTTTTTTGAAGTTCACCTGCTTACTCGACCAAGTATGTAAGTAGACGCAAAGTAAATACTATAGCCTCAAAAATGGATTAATTTGATATTAAATAACTCATTTATTTCAAATTCGCTTCGATCTGCCTACCCAAAAAAGCCCTTCCTGCTCCATTTGCAGACGGCCACAACCCCGCCAAGTCAAAGGAAATCTATCGATGGTGTCGTATGAACAGCAGATAACCGGTCGCGTTCAAATCCAACCAGTTACTTAAGTCGTCGACCCCAACTCCGTGAAGTTGCTGATCTTGACCGTTCCGTCCGGAAAACGGGCAATGATGTCCAACTCGCCGCCCATGGCTTCGATATGGCTGCGCAGCGTGGACAGGTACATGTCGGTGCGCTTTTCCATTTTGGCAATGGATGGTTGCTGCACGTTCAGGACTTCGGCGAGCATTTTTTGCGACAAGCCACGTGCTTGCCGCAACTCGTTGAGTGGCATTTCCGACAACATGGCTTTGGCCTTTTTATTGGCTTGTTGTTGTGCTGCAGGGCTCATTGCCGCACGCAGTTCAGAAAATTTCTTGGCCATCAGTTTTCTCCTTCAAGTCGAAGTTGTTCCAGGTGTTCGTCATACAGTTGATCGGCGATGGGGACGTGGACTTCATACCAACGATCGTCCCCGGTTTTGTCGCCACCAATCAGCAAAATCGCCATGCGGCGCGGGTCAAAGGCATAGAGCGTTCGGTACGGGCGTCCGGCATGTTGGGTTCGGAGTTCACGCATGTGGCCATGTCTCGAGCCATTGATGCCACTGCTGTGCGGATGACCCAGCGACGGACCACGCGCCTCCAGTAACTGGACCGAGGCCGCCAAAGAAACCTGC
>CANFPJ010000180.1 GCA_947448885.1 Comamonadaceae bacterium | reverse complement strand
GGTGTGCGGTCACACTGGCTACCAAGGTCGCACCGGCATTTTTGAATTGCTCAGCGTGGACGAAGCCTTGCGCGGCCTGATCCACAACCGTGCCAGCGAAAGCGACATGCACCGCCAAGCCCAGCGCAATGGCCTGGGCAGTTTGCGCGAAGACGGCGAACGCCTGGTGGCCCTGGGCCTGACCAGCCGTGAAGAGCTGTTGCGCGTGACCCGCGACTGACCCCAGCGCCATGCCCGCCTTTGCCTATCAAGCCCTGGACGCCCAAGGCGCCACCCAAAGTGGCGTGGTCGAAGCCGACTCGGCGCGCGCCGCGCGCAACCAATTGCGCGCCCAGGCCTTGGTGCCGCTGAACCTGTCGGCTTTGGGTGCGGGCAACAGCCCAGCCGCCCAGCAACGCGGCTGGCACAGCGCGGCACTGAGCCGCAGTGAACTCACCACCTGGACGCGCCAACTCGCCGGCTTGGTCGGTGCCGGCCTGCCGCTGGAGCGCGCCTTGAGCGCCTTGGCCGACGAAGCCGAGCAACCGCGCCAACACCATTTGGTGGCCGCCTTGCGCGCCGAGGTCAACGCCGGATCGACCTTTGCCCAGGCCTTGGGCGAGCACCCGCGCGAGTTCCCGCCGGTGTACCGCTCGGTGGTCGCTGCGGGCGAGCAAAGCGGCCATCTGGGCGATGTGCTGGAGCGCTTGGCCAACGATTTGGAGCAACAACAAACCCTGCGCGCCAAACTGCTAGCGGCCACCTTGTACCCGGCCATCGTGAGCGCTGTGGCCATGCTCATCGTGCTGTTTTTGCTGGCCTATGTGGTGCCCCAGGTGGCCACCGTGTTCCAAAGCAGCCAGCGCAGTTTGCCCACCTTGACGGTGGTGATGCTGGCCATCAGCCACGCGGTGCAAACCGGCTGGGTCTATGCCGCCTTGCTGCTGCTGGTGGGCAGCGCCTTCATGTGGCAAGCGCTGCGCCAGCCAGCGGTGCGCGAGCGCTGGGACGCGCTGTGGCTGCGCCTGCCGCTGGTGGGGCCGCTGGCACGCGGCTACAACGCGGCGCGCTTTGCCAGCACCTTGGCCATGCTCGCCGGTGCGGGCGTGCCCATCTTGCGCGCCCTGCATGCAGCGGCCGACACCTTGTCCAACCAAGCCCTGCGTGCCGACGCCTTGCAAGCCGAGGTGCTGGTGCGCGAAGGCGCGCCCTTGGCCCAGGCCCTGGCCTACCACCGCCGCTTGCCCAGCTTGCTGCCCATGTTTGTGCGCCAAGGCGAACAAACCGGCCGCTTGCCCGAGATGCTGCAGCGCTGTGCCGAGCAACTGGGCAACGATGTGCAACGCCGCGCCATGCAACTGGCCACCATTCTCGAGCCGCTGCTGATCGTGGCCATGGGCGGCTTGGTCATGCTCATCGTGCTGGCGGTGATGCTGCCCATCATCCAACTCAACCAATGGGTGCGCTGACATGACGCTTTATTTCGCAGCCCTCTCGCGCACAGGTGCCCCATGGGCGTGACCCTGGACGGCCAATTGGTGGTGGCGATTTCATCGCGCGCCTTGTTCGACTTTGAAGAAGAAAACCGCTTTTTCGAGCAAAGCGACGACCGCGCCTACATGAAGCTGCAACTCGAGCGCCTGGAGCAACCGGCCAAGCCCGGCGTGGCGTTTTCGCTGGTGAAAAAGTTGCTCGCCTTCAACCTAGGCGATGCGCCGCAAGTGGAAGTGGTGATCTTGTCGCGCAACGACCCGGTCAGCGGCATGCGGGTGTTTCGCTCGGCCCAGCACTACGGCCTGCCCATCCAACGCGGCAGCTTCACCCGCGGCCAACCGCCGTGGCGCTACCTGAAACCGTTGAACGCGAATTTGTTTTTATCCGCCCACCTGAGCGATGTGCGCGCCGCACTCGACGCCGGTGTGCCCGCCGCCCAGGTGTACCCGCACTCCGCCCATGCGTCGGTGGCGCACCCGAACGAGGTGCGCATCGCCTTTGACGGCGACGCGGTGCTGTTTTCGGACGAGGCCGAGCAAGTGTTCGCCGCCCAAGGCCTGTCGGCCTTTCAAGCCCATGAACGGGACAAAGCCACCTTGCCCTTGTCGGCCGGCCCGTTCAAACCCCTGCTGGCCGCGCTGCACCGCCTGCAACGCGCCGGCACCCCGAGCATGCGCGTGCGCACCGCCTTGGTCACCGCCCGCAGCGCCCCCGCCCACGAGCGCGCCATCCGCACCCTGATGGACTGGGACATCGAGGTCGACGAAGCCATGTTCCTTGGCGGCCTGGACAAAGGCGCGTTTTTGCGCGAGTTCGAGCCCGACTTTTTCTTCGACGACCAAACCGGCCACATCGAATCCGCCGCCCAACACGTGCCTGCAGGGCATGTCGTGAGTGGCGTCAAAAACCCCGCGCCTTAATGGGGGTCAGATTCCAATTGTTTTGGGCTGGCTTATTTTTCCAGTTCGCCAGTTTGATGGCTGAGCCTGGCTTTGGCTGAGCCCGCCCCGGTGGGGGGTACGCCGCCCTCCGCCAGTCGCTGCGCTCCGATGTTGTCGGGACGACGCACCCACCATCGGTGCTGCGAAAGAAATGAATGCGCGCCAACCACTTGCTTACCAACATCCCATGGAAACCGACACGAGTGGGTGTGCGGGCCGACGACGTTGGAGCGCAGCGACCGGAGGAGACCTGCATACCCCGAGATGGCGGTTTATGAAGGGGAGTCCACAGCCACGCGCAAAAAAACCAAACCAAACGTCACCCCAAATTCACCACCTTCACCCCCGACAAGCCCGTGGCAGGGAGTGGCACCGCATCAAAGGCGGTGTCGCCATCTGGGTGCGGCACACCGGTGGCTTGGAGGCCTTGAAAATCAAACAGCGAGGCATCGAGCAAATGCGAGGGCACGGTGTGTTGCAAGGCGTTGAACATGTTGTCCAAACGGCCCGGGTGCTTTTTCTCCCACTCGCGCAACATCGCCCCCACTTGCTGGCGCTGCAAGCCGTCTTGGCTGCCGCACAAAGTGCACGGGATGATGGGGAATTCGCGGTGCACCGCCCAGCGTTCCAGGTCGCGCTCGGCGACAAAAGCCAAGGGGCGAATCACCATGTGGCGGCCATCGTCACTGACCAATTTCGGCGGCATGCTCTTGAGCTTGCCACCAAAAAACATGTTCAGAAAAAACGTTTGCAAGATGTCGTCGCGGTGGTGGCCCAGCGCAATTTTGGTGGCGCCCAACTCGTCGGCAACGCGGTACAGAATGCCCCGGCGCAGGCGGCTGCACAGGCTGCACATGGTTTTGCCTTCGGGGATTTTGTCTTTCACGATCGAGTAGGTGTCTTGGTTTTCGATGTGAAACGGCACGCCCAAACGGGTCAAGTAGTCGGGCAGCACATGGGCCGGGAAGCCGGGCTGCTTTTGGTCCAGGTTGACGGCCACGATGTCAAAGTGGATGGGCGCGCGCGCCTTCATCTTCAACAAAATGTCGAGCAAGCCATAGCTGTCTTTGCCCCCCGACAAGCAGACCATCACCTTGTCGCCTTCTTCGATCATGTTGAATTGCACGATGGCTTCGCCCACTTGGCGGCACAGGCGTTTTTCCAGTTTGTGGGTTTCGCGCTCGATGACCAAGCGGCGTGCACCAGCTTGCTCAGCGGTGGCAGGGTCGGGCGCGTCCAAAGCGGTGGTCCAGGCAGGGGCTTGGGCGGTATGAAGAATCGCGGTCATGGGCATGGGTCCTGTGCAAGAGGCCCGATTGTCGCGTGTGCGCCCGGCACCTGTCTCAGCAAGCCCTAAACTGGGCTGATGACCCATGCCCCGCCCAGCAGCGCCAACACCCTCCCGCATGGCGATTGAGCCCAACCCCATTGGCCGTGCGCGGGTGCACGCGATACGCTTGTGGCGCGTCCATGTCACACGCCGCAGTCGGCATTGGCCGGTATCGGTGCGCGGCATGCTGTGGGCCACGTTGGCGGGCATCACCTTGTGTGCACTGAATGTGGCCAGCCGGGTGTTGTCGATGAACCTCGATGTTTACCAAGCCATGTGCATGCGCTACATCGCCAGCTTGGTGTTGATCGTGCCTTTCTTGATGCGATTGGGTTGGGCGGGTTTCAAGCCCGTGAGCGTGCGCGGTCAACTGTTGCGCGGTGTCGTGCACACCGTGGCCTTGTCGCTGTGGTTCACCGCTTTGCCCCACATCCATTTGGCCGACATGACGGCTTTGAGTTTCACGGGGCCGATCTTCATCATGCTCGGTGCCGCCTGGTTTTTGGGCGAGCCCATGCGCGCCCACCGCTGGGTGGCGGCATTGCTCGGCTTTGCCGGCGTGCTGGTGATCGTGGGGCCCAATTTATCGGGCGAGGCCGGCTGGTACACCTTGGTGATGTTGGCGTCGTCTCCCATTTTTGCGGTGTCGATTTTGCTCACCAAAGCGATGACGCGGCACGACTCACCCAAGGTGATCGTGTTGTGGCAAACCATCTCAGTGACTTTGTTCACCCTGCCCTTGGCAT
>CANFPJ010000179.1 GCA_947448885.1 Comamonadaceae bacterium | reverse complement strand
TTTGCGGCCACTTTGCTGATCCGCGCCGAGTTGGCCAAGAAAAAGATCGATACCCAAACCCAGTTTGTCAAAACCCACAGCAACGTTTACCGCACGGTGATTCAAGGCGAGGTGGCCGGTGGTGGTGGCGTGAACAACACCTTGGACAGCGAGTTGCCCGAGGTTCGCCAACAACTTCGGGTGCTGCACGAAACCGCCAGCTACCAGCCCCACCCGGTGGTGACGCACCCCAGTGTTTCACCGGCCATTCGTGAGCGTTTTTTCAAGGCTTTTGAATCCCTGACGCTTGACGACTCCGGCCGAAAAATGCTCGAAGCGGTGGGCATCAGCAAGCCCGTGCAGGTGAATTACGCCAAGCACTACAAGGTGCTGGAAGACCTGGGCTTGGAAAAGTTTTTGGTCATCCCCTGAAGCGGCCATGCTGGATCGCCAAAAAAGTTGGAAAGACGCCAGGCCCGCGCTGCTGATCGCGCTGGCGCTGGCCTTGCTGCAAATCGCCACCGGTTGGATCACCTACCAGCAGTCCACCCAACTGGTGCGCGACACCAAGTTTTCATCGGCCGCCAGTTTGGCCAACGGCTTGGTGGCGGCGATTGCAGATTTGGTGGTGCTCAAGGACTATGCGGCGATTGAGTCACGCATGCTGCAAACCATGGCCAACCCAGAGGTGGTGCAGGCCGCGCTGATCAACCTGGAGGGCAAGGTGCTTTCAGGTTTGCAGCGACAAAACGGCAAACCCAAACTCGTTTTCAACTTGCCCACCGAGGTTTTATCGCCTCAAATCCAGAGCCAACCCCTGGTGCAAACGGTGGATGAGTTGCACATCACCACCTGGACCAAGATCGATGTCGGCACCGGCCTGGGTTGGGTGAAGCTCACCACCTTGGTGGCCTTGGACCAAGATGAGCTGACCAGTTTGCGCCAGCAAACCCTTTGGCTGTCCATCGCCTCTTTGCTTTCAGGCGCAGTCATCCTGGGGCTTTTTTTGTGGCGGGCGTATTTCTCTTTGGTCAAACGTGAAAGTGTGATTGCCGACCAATTGGACGACGTGTCGACCCGGTTGCACCAGTCCGAAAAACTGGCTTCACTGGGCCAACTGGCAGCGGGCGTGGCGCACGAGATCAACAACCCGATTGGCTATGTCTCGTCCAACTTGAACACGCTGAACAAATACATCGCCATTTACGACAAAACGATTGACCAGTTGCAAGCCCAAGCGCAACCCGCCGCAGGCCAAGCGCCTGCAACAGCCAAGCCGGCCCCCGCCAAAACACCCAACCACCAGGCCATTCGGCAAGACGTTCAAGACCTGCTGCGCGAAACCCAAGAGGGCATCACCCGGGTTAAAAACATCATCCAAGACTTGAAAGATTTTTCGCGCTCGAATGCAGCCCAAAACTTCACCTTGGCCAATTTGCAGCAAGGGCTTCGCTCCACCCTGAACATCGTGGCGGGCGAGGTCAAGCCCCGTGCCGAATTGGACTTGCAGCTGTCGCCACTGCCCGATGTGGAGTGCGTGCCCTCGCAAATCAACCAGGTTTTTTTGAACATGGTGGTCAACGCGGCCCAGGCCATGCCCAAGGACCACAAAGGCAAAATCACCATCCGCTGCGGCGTGGCACCAGACACGGTTTGGTTTGAGTTTGAAGACAATGGCGTTGGCATGGAAGCAGCGACGATTGCGCGCATTTTTGACCCGTTCTTCACCACCAAAGATGTGGGCACCGGCACGGGCTTGGGCCTGTCGGTCTCTTTGGGCATTGTGAAACGCCATGGTGGCCAAATCCTGGTGCACAGCACCCCTGGGGTGGGGACCACTTTCAAAATCGAATTGCCCCTGCGCCAGCCGCAAGCATTGACCAACCCTTCTGGAGTGAGCGCATGAACGACACACCCCCCGTGAGCGTGGAAGAAGCATCTGCACCTGCGCCTTGGGACCCTTCGGCGGTCAGAATTTTGTGCGTCGACGACGAACCCAATGTGTTGTCGGCCCTGCGGCGCATGTTCACACTCGAAGGCTGCACCATCAGCGTTGCTGACAGCGGGGCCGCAGCCCTGCTAGCCCTGGCGGACGAGCGCTTTGATGTGATCATCTCTGACATGCAAATGCCGGAGATGAATGGGGCGCAGTTGCTGCAACAAGTGCGTCAGCAATGGCCCCACACCATGCGCATTTTGCTGACCGGCACGGCCGACTTGGCCAACGCCGTGGCCGCGATCAATGAAGGTGAGATTTACCGCTACATCGCCAAGCCCTGGAATGACGAAGAACTGCTGGGCGTGGTGAAAGGGGCGGTGGCATTTGCCAGCCTGGCCCAAGAGCGCGACCGTCTGTTCGAACTCACGCAAGACCAAAACAAAGCGTTGGAAGAAATGGTCGAGACCTTGGAAGAAAAGGTTCAGGCGCGCACCGCGTCACTGCGCCAAGCCTATATGGCGTCGATCAAGGCCTTTTCTGGGCTGCTGGGTTTGCGCAACCCAAAACTGCTCGAGCACTCCACGCGCGTGGCCAGCACCGCCATGAAAATGGCCAAGCGGGCGGGCCTTGACGATGCCCTGGCGCAAGATATTTTCATTGCCGGTTTGTTGCATGATTTGGGCAAGATCGGCCTGAGCGACCGGGTGTTGAACACCTTCATCGACAACCTGCCGCAAAGCGATTTTGTGTTGTTCGAATCCCATGCGGCCATGGGCGCCACCTGCCTCAAAGGCTTAGAGGGCATGGACGCCGTGTCGCAAATGATTCGCGCGCACCATGAAAATTTTGACGGCAGTGGCTACCCCGATCGTTTGTCGGGCGAAGCCATCCCCGTGGGCGCCAGGTATTTGGCCGTGGTCGAGGTGTATGAAGAACTCATGTCTGGCGATTACGACGGCAAGCCATCCAGCCACGCCACCGCGATGCGCACCATCATCAAAAACCGTGGCAGCCTGTTTTGTCCGCAAGCCGTCGACCTGTTGGTGCAAGTATTGGGGGTACCACCCGCGCCCTCTGCGGTGCACAGCGCGCCACCCGCACCCACGGCCAAACCCGAGTCGGCAGCGGGTAAAGATGTCTCGGCCAAATTGACCTACCGACATTTGGTGGAGACCATTCGCAAGTTCTCCCATGCGCGGATTGAAGACTTGCGCAGCCAGCCCAATGGCTTTTTGTGGATCCATGTCGAACGCGAGCACGGCCAAGGCAATCCTGATTTGGTCACTTGGCTCAAAGGCCATGGATTTGTATGGGCTGCAGCACAGTCTGCTTGGCACTTCCCCTTTTGATCGGCTATTGAGCCTAGAGGGCCGCGCAAAAGATGAAGGCTTACACTGAACCCAACTCTGGAAAGATGCACACCGTGAACACCCTTCGCACTCTCTTTTGCGCACTGATCTTGTGCCACCTCGCCCCCATGGCTGGGGCCCAAAACATCAACTGGCGCGGCACCATTGCCTCTTTTGATGGCAAAGCCCTGGGCGTGAGTTTGCGCGACGGCTCTGTCGTGGTGGTCGACGTGCCAGAAAGTTTGCCGATATCAGCCACCGCAGCTTTCACACTGGCTGACGTCAAGCCGGGCATGGTGCTCGGGGTGACCACGCTGCAACGCGCCGATGGCAGCACGGTGGCCATCGATGTGCGACCCATCCCAGCCACCGCACCACAAGGCTTGTCGGCTTACGATTTGCAGCCCCAGTCGACCATGACCAATGCCGTGCTCGAGGCGGCCGTGGCCAGCGCCAACGCACACGAGTTGCTGCTGAACTACAAAACCGGCACGGTCAAAGTATTGGTGCCACCTGGCACGCCCATGTCACGGGCCGTGCCGGGTGCGCGAAGTGACTTGGTGGTGGGCGAGGCCGTTTATGTGGCCTCGCGCCGCAATGAGGCGCAAAGCTACACGGCGGTGCGGGTGCAAGTGGGCAAGAACGGCATCAAGCCCACCCAGTGAGTCAGGCCACCGCGCCTTGGGCTTTGAGTGCCGCCAATTCGGCCGCAGACAAGCCCAAAGCGGTCAACACCTCGTCGGTGTGCTCGCCCTGCTGGGGTGGGTGTTGGCGCACACCCAGGCGTTGGCCGTCCATGGTCAAAGGCAGCAAGGCAGCGCGCGCCATGTGCCCGGCCCTGGGACCATCGGTCAAGCGAACATCTGCCAAGCCACCGGTGGCTTTTAAGTGCGGGTCGTCAAACAAATCCTCCGGCTTGGCAATCGGCGCATAGGGCAGTCCTGCGCTTTCAAAGAGTTCAGACAACTCCTTGGCGCTCCACGCGGCCAAACGCCTGCGCAACTCTGGCAGCAGTTGCGCGCGCAAGCGCACCCGGTCGTTGTTGGTGGCGTATTCAGGCCGCGCGAACAAGTCGGCAAAGCCCAGTCGCTCGCAAAAGACCTTCCACTGCGCATCACTCACCGCAGCCAAAAAGATTTGCTCGCCATCTTTGACGGTGAACACGTCGTACACCGCCCAAGCGGAAATGCGATCGGGCATGGGCGACGCCGCTTGGCCGGTGATGGCGTATTGCAGCATGTGCTGGCCGACCAAAAACACATTGTTTTCAAACAAGGCCGATTGCACCTCTTGGCCACGCCCGGTGATGCCGCGCTGAATCAAC
>CANFPJ010000178.1 GCA_947448885.1 Comamonadaceae bacterium | reverse complement strand
GGCCTTCACCAAAGGCGGGCCGCCCAAAAAGATGGTGCCTTGGTTTTTCACGATGATGGTCTCGTCGCTCATGGCCGGCACATAAGCGCCACCCGCGGTGCAACTCCCCATGACCACCGCGATTTGCGCAATGCCTTGGGCGCTCATATTGGCTTGGTTGTAAAAGATGCGGCCAAAGTGCTCTTTGTCGGGAAACACATCGTCTTGGTTGGGCAGGTTGGCGCCGCCCGAGTCGACCAAATAAATACAGGGCAGGTTGTTTTGCTGGGCCACCTCTTGGGCACGCAGGTGTTTTTTCACCGTCATCGGGTAGTAGGTGCCGCCCTTGACCGTGGCGTCGTTGCACACCACCATGCAGTCCACGCCGCTCACGCGGCCAATGCCGGCGATCAGGCCAGCGCAGGGTGCGCTGTCGCTGCCGTCGCGGTCCGGGTACATGGCCAGTGCGGCCAGGGGCGACAACTCCAGAAAAGGCGTGCCCGGATCGAGCAACAAAGCCACCCGCTCACGCGGCGGCAGCTTGCCCCGCGCCAGCTGCTTGGCCCGCGCCGCCTCGCCACCGCCCAAGGCGCTGGTCTGCAACTGCACACGCAAATCGGCCACCGCCGCCTGCATGGCCTGGGCATTGGCCACAAAGTCAGCAGCACGGGGGGACAAGGCAGAGGTGAGAACTGGCATGGCGGGCCGTCAAAGTCAAAGCGGCGACTTTAGTTGACGTTGACGTAAACGTCAATCAGGACCCGCCAATTCTGATCAAAGTGCCACTCATCTCAAACAAGAAGTTACAAATTGTTTTTTTATAACAACAAAGCGCTCTAAATGGATGAAATATCAGACTTTTTGATGTACATTTTCCATTAATTAATAGATTGGTTTTCACTAATTTATTGATTTTTAGTTTTATCAACCCAAAGGAGTTAATCATGCAACCCATCCCCGCTTCCACCGAAACCAACCGTCAAGGCGGCTATACCCTAGTCGAATTGGCCATCGCCATCGCCATTTTGGCGGTTCTTATTGTTGCCGGCCTGTCCGGCGTACAAAGCATTTTGACATCAGGCAAAGTCAATGACCAAATCAAAACCGTGGCCAAGCTAAGTTCCAAAGTCAGCAGTTTTTATGCTGGTGGCACATCTGGCGTGACCGCTGCTGAGGTGGCGAGAAATGGTGGTTGGGATACGGGCAAGTACACTACAAGTGGGTCCGGCGCAACAGCAACAGCAACTATCACGTCCTCATTTGGGACCACTGAAACCATTGCTTCCAATGGCTCGACTGTCATTGGTGATATCGCAGCCAACACCGGCTTCATTTACACCATCAAAGCAGTCCCAAAGTCGGCCTGTGCAGATTTGGCTAATGGACTAAGTGGACTTGTTTATGCCATAGGTGTGACAACAAATGGGGCCGCTATTACCGAATGGGCTAGCACAAACACTAAGGTTGTCAAAGTGTCATCTGCTACTGGCTTGAACACAGCCAATTTGGCCACCAGCTGTGACGCTGGAAGCACTTTAGATTTCCAAATCGGACTGAAGCCCTAACCCCATGCACCGCGTTTCCATTCAGCAAGCGCTGGTTTGGCCAGCCCTGCTGGCGGCTGGTTGCGGTGTGGCTTTGGCGCAAACCGCGCCCAAGACCTGGGCCGAGGTTTTGCCCTTGCGCACCACCACAACGGCGGGGCTGCAAAGCCCGGCGGCTGTGCCCACCGGCACAGCCCACACCAGCTACGCGGCCCAGTTCCGCCCCACAGTTGGCAGTTACAAGCCTACTTCAGCCCCGCCCAGCGCGGGTTGGGGGGCGGTGGCTGGCAGTGATGGGGTGTGGCTGCAATTTGTCAACACCGACATTGCCAGCGTGGCCCGCAGCCTGGGGGCCGTCACGGGCCGCCAGGTGGTGGTGGACACCCGGGTGCAAGGCCAGCTGAGTTTGCAAAGCACCCAAGCTGTGCCGCCGGCCCAAGCTTGGGACCTGTTTCAACAAGCCCTGCACCAGCGGGGGTGGCGCCTGGTGGCCACCCAAGGCCTGTATTTGATCACCCCGCAAGACAAAGCCGTGGCCGCAGAGCCCAGCCCACCACCCAGCGTCCCCAGCAAAACGCCCAGCATCAGCGCTGGCGCGCCAACGCCCACCCACCCAGGGGCGGCGTCTGCATTTGAAATCACCGTGGAATGGGCCAAGCCGCCCAAACCCACCTTGCCCAACCCCTCAGGCAGCGCCGACCCGGTGCGCCTGCCAAGCCCCGAACCCGACGCCGTGTGGACCTTGCAAACGCAAGACAAAACCCTTTATCACAGCCTCAGCCGCTGGGCACAGGCGGCCCAATGGCAACTGATGTGGGAGGCCGAGCGTGACTTTCCGATCCAGGCGCAAATCAGCATCGAGGGCAGCTTCAGCGCCGCCGTGCAGTTGGTGATGAATGCCTTGAGCAACACCGACCACCCCTTGCAAGCGGTGATGAACGAAGCCACCCGTGTGATGAGCATCGTGCGCCATCAGCAGCGCAATGACAGTTGAAAGTCCCATGAAACCATTGAATGCTTTGTTGGTCGGTTCGCGCCCTGGGTTGGCACACATGGGGCTGGCGATGGCGCTGTTGCTCAGTGGTTGCAGCTTGTCGCGCTTCGAAAAACAAATCAGCAGCGGGCATGGCGACATGGCCCAGCGCACCGAGCAAGCCAACGCCTTGTTGCGCAGCTACCCAGGGCCCACACCCGCCGTGGTCACCACCCAGCGGGCACGCTTCACCACCCAGTCCATCCCCATCGACCGCAGCGAAATGCTGCCCAGCCACATCGCCTCGGTGACGCTGCGCCTGCCCGGTCGCCACAGTGTCAAAACCATTGCCACGCTGATCGAGCGCGCGACCGACATCCCGGTCAACGTGTCCAGCGACGCCACCATGCCCGCCAGCCAGTTTGTGCCCATCGGCATGAGCTTTGCCACACCGGTGGCGGCGCCGGTGGTGACCGCTGGCGCGACGGGTTTGCCGGTGCTGAGCGACAAGCAAATTTTGGACAGCGCCGAGCGCGCCGGTGGCACGCGACTGAACCCCGAGACCGACCCGACCAAGCAAAACGACATCGAAATCAACTACTCAGGCAGCTTGGCGGGCTTGCTGAATCAAGTGGCGCTGCGCGCCGACTTGCGTTGGTCCTTTGAAGCGGGGCGGATTTTGTTTTACCGGGTGGTCACCCGCAACATCGCGGTCAAAACCCTGCCCGGTGGCTTGAAGCTGTCGTCCGCTTTGAGCCTGACATCCACCGGTGGAGGCACGGCGTCATCGTCCAGCTCCAGCGACATCAACATTTGGACCGGCATCGAGAAAAACCTGGCCAACATGGTGTCGGTCAGCGGCAAGTTGGTGATCGACCCCAACACCGGCACGGTGACGGTGCGCGACGCCTTTCGCAATGTGGAGGCGATTGAAAAATACATCCAAGGCCTGAACCAAACCCTCATGCGCCAAGTGGCGATGACGGTCGAGGTGTTGCAGGTCAACCTGAAAAGTGAGTTTCAGTCGGGCATTGACTGGAGCTATGTGTCGCAGTCCATGCGCCTGGGCCAATTGCAGCTCAAAGGGCCCACGCCTGTGACCAGTGCCGACACGGCCACCAACATTGGCTTGGTGTTGAACAACAGCTCGGGCAGCACCAACCAGCTGTTGTTCCAGGCGCTGGAAAAGTTTGGCCGCGTCAGCTCGGCCTATTCCACCGTGGTCACCACCGTCAACCGCCAACCCGTGCCGGTGGGCAGCCAAACCACGCAAAGCTATTTGAAGTCGGTCACCCCGACCATCATCAACACCGTGGGCAGCACTGGCACCACCTATGGTGGCGCCACCTTGACGCCGGGAGAGATCACCACGGGGTTTTCGCTCACGCTGCTGCCCATCTTGCTCGACTCCAACCATGTGCTGATCGAGTGCGGTTTGTCGCTGAGCTCACTCAAATCTTTGACCTCGTTCAACTCGGGCAGCGGCGCGAGCTTGCAAACCATCCAACAGCCCAGCATCGCCAACTTTGGGGTGTTGCAGCGCTTGGTGGCGCGTGGCGGCGAGACCATCGTTCTGAGCGGCTTTGACGCTGAGGCCTTGAACAGCGAGCAAGTCGACCCCTTGGTGCAAAAACTGCCGGGCTCGCGCAAAGGCAGCAACGAGCGCACCACCACGGTGGTGCTGATCACCCCCCGTTTGATCGACCAGTGACGCCATGAACCAAAGCGCTTTATGGGTGAAGTTTGACCAGCACCACTTTGTGCTGGGCATGGAGTGGCGCCCACTGCAACCGGCCGAAAAACTGGTGCGCAGCACCTTGGCCCAACTGCGCCGCGAGGGCATGCAGTGGTATGCGTCCAGCGGTTTGCAAAACTTTGTGGGCACCTGCAGCGCCATTGCACAGGCGCGCAAGCCCATGCACTCAGCGGCCCTGCACTTGGCCCACCAGTGGAGCCAAGGCGGCCTGGAGTTGTTTGTGTTTGGCATGACCCAGCAGCGCGTGGCCGTGGTGGCCTTGAACGAGCGCAGCCCGGTCCCGGGGTTTGACTTCATTGGCGACATGGCCCAGGCGCAATCGCTGATTGAAGAGTTCGAGGCCATCCACGAAGGCTCGG
>CANFPJ010000177.1 GCA_947448885.1 Comamonadaceae bacterium | reverse complement strand
CTGCCACATCGTTTTGGCCTTCAATGTCGGCCTTGTTCGCGAAATACAGGTAACGGCGGTTGGCCTGTGACTCGCCTGCGAAGGCGGCTTTCAGGTTTTCTTCCGTTTTGGAGCCTTTGAGTGCTGCCATGAGAAATCTCCTTGGGTTGATGAAAAGCTTCGACGCTTGTGCATCGAAGTGGGCAGAGGGTACAGGCATTGAGACCGGGCCGTCTAATGGCTTATTTCAATCCACTCAATTGATGTCGGCTATTGAAAAACCACAAAATAGCAACAACTTCGATCAATAATCATAAATAATTCATTTCAAAAGGTCTGGCACCCATCCTGCCCCAGGATGGCACCACGGCGCCAACCTTTCGGACAGCCTCGGCGGAGAAGGGTGAACCACGCCGCTTGAATTAGGATGCACCACTGGCGGTCTCAGACCAGCCCCCCCTTCAGGAGACAACATGACAGCCACACATGCTTTGCATCCATCGCCGTCCACCTTGCCAGCCCCCGTGGGGATTCAGCAGCTTCACCACAGCGCTTACCGCGCACGCGATGCCGAAGAAACGCGGCATTTTTACGAGGACATTTTGGGTTTGCCGCTCTACCACATCATCCAAAGTGACCATGTGCCCAGCACCGGCGAGTACTGCCCGTACACCCATATTTTTTTCCGCTTGCAAGATGGTTCGTTCATTGCATTTTTTGACCTGGGTGACGACCAAGCGGCCGCCCCTTCAGCCAACACACCAGCGTGGGTCAACCACATTGCCTTTCGCGTCAACCATGTGCGGGAATTGGAAGACACCATGGCCCGGCTCAAAGCCCATGGTGTGGATGTGATTGGGGTGACCGACCACCACATTTTCAAAAGCATTTACTTCTTTGACCCCAACGGCATCAGGTTGGAGCTGACCGCTCAATTGGCCGATGAGTTTCAAATGCTGCAAGAAAGCACCACCGCCCATGCCCGGCTTCAGGCGTGGAATGCGAGAAAAGCACAATGGCGCCTGGACCGCGCCCAGGGCAAAGCCCCGCAGGTGTTGAAGCCACAACACAACGACCGCCCAGAATTCAACCGACCCACCCCCGCATGAACGCCCGCAGCAGCATGGCCCCGGTGGCACACACCAATGGGTATGAGTTCACCCAAGGTCTGGGATACCACCTGCCCGAATACCCCTTTGTCGCCCCACCGGAACTCAGCGCCGACACGGTGATTCGGCACCCAGTGGTGGTGGTGGGAGCGGGCATGACCGGGCTGACTTTGGCTTGCGGGTTGGCGCAACAAGGCGTGGCCGCTGTGGTGCTCGATGAAGACAACACCGTGGGCGTCAAAGGGGCCTCGTCCAGGGGTATTTGCTACACCCAAAAATCGCTGGAAATTTTTCAGCGGCTGGGCATTTACGAGCGCATCCAAGCCAAAGGCGTTGAGTGGCGTGTGGGGCGCACTTTTGCCGGGCATGACGAGGTGTTCTCTTTTGACCTGGGCCAACAAAGCCACTTCAACTTGAGTGAACAACCCCCCTTCATCAATATCCAGCAGTTTTATATCGAAGGCTTTTTGGTCGAGCGCATTCAAGAACTCAATCATGCCAAAGCGTGCGTGGACTTGCGCTGGCAATCCCGGGTGGTGGGGTTTTCCCAAAACAACGAAGTCGCCACCTTGGAGGTGGAAACACCGGCCGGGCGCTACCGCATCGAAGCCGAGCTCGTGATCGATGCCACGGGTTCGCACACGCCGTTTCATGCCTGGTGCCAGGCCAGCATGGACGCCAAGCGGGGCGATGACCGCTGGTGCATCGCCGATGTGCGTTTCAAGCACACGCCGCCACTGGAACGCCATACCTGGATTGAAGCCCCGTTCAACGAAAACCGAGCGGTGTGGCAACACCTGATGGGCGACGAGGTATGGCGCATCGACTACCAAATGGCCCCCAACACCGACCCCGCATACGCCAGCCGCGAAGACGTGGTCCGCGAACGATTGCAACGGCAATTCGGTGCCGACATCGACTGCGAAATCGTTTGGGTGGGGCCATACGCCTACAAGTCCCAATGCCTGCACCGGTTGCGATCAGGGCGGGTCTTTTTTGCGGGTGACACCGCCAAAGTGGTCAGCCCGTTTGGGGCCCGGGGTGGCAACACAGGCATTGCCGACGCCGACAACTTGGCTTGGAAAATCGCGGCAGTGGTCAAAGGTCAGGCGCCAGAGTCCTTGTTGAACAGCTACAACGAGGAACGCTTAGAAGCCGCCCAGGTGAATGTCAAGGTGACACAACGCACGGCGCGTTTTTTGCGACCTGCCGACGGCATTGAACGCCTTTATCGCGAGGCCGCCATTGCCTTGGCCAAGCGCCATGCTTTTGCCAGGCCCCTGGTCAACACCGGCCGCATGGCGGTGGCCAATACCTATCACCACTCCCCCGTTTGTTTGGCAACGGGTGGCGTGTCCGTGCAAAACGTGGGCTTGCAAGCACGACCAGGCCAGCACCTGTGCCTCAACGACTTGCTGCGTTGGGCCGACGGCCGTTTGCTGTTGCTGTTGTTTGGCGATTTGACCCCGGCTGATTTGAAACGGGTGCGGCAGCTCACGCCACATGCGCCACTGCGCGCGGTTCAAGTGATCTCCGCCAAAGGCACTGCTCAAGCCTTGGAGCACGTGATCGACGCATCACAGCACCTGCGCCAAGCCTGCCAAGCGGGTCGGGCCCAATGGGCCTTGTTGCGACCCGATGCGTATTTGGCCGGCACCGGCCCGTCTTTGAATGGCCACTGGATTCACGCCGTGGCCAAGGCCTGGGCGATGTCCGATTGAATGTGCCAAGACAAAACGCCAGTTTTCAGAGATGATCTCGCCTTTCCAACCCAAACACCCATTGCCATGACCACCCCACTGACCATTGATTTCGTCTCCGACATTGCCTGCCCTTGGTGCGCCGTGGGGCTGGGTGCATTGGAACAAGCGGTGAAACGCTTGGCGGGCGAGGTGTCGGTTGAATGGCGCTTTCAACCGTTTGAACTCAACCCCCAGATGTGGCCCGGCGGTCAAGACTTGGGCGAACACCTGACCGAAAAGTACGGCTCCACCCCCGAAAAGCAAGCGCAAATGCGCGACATGATCGGCCAACGCGGTAAAGAAGTCGGCTTTGATTTTCACCCGGGCGGTCGCGGGCGGGTCTACAACACCTTTGATGCGCATCGTTTGCTGCATTGGGCCGGTTTGAGCGACAAAACCGGCGCACAACATGCCTTGAAAAAAGCCTTTTTGGCGTCCTACCAAGGCCGTGCAGAAGCGATCGAACAGCACGAGGTGATGCTCGCCGCCGTCCAAGAAGCAGGCTTGGACGTGGCCCAAGCAAAGGCCATTTTGGACAGCGACACCTATGCACAAGAGGTCAGAGACGCCGAGCAGTACTACATGCAAGCTGGCATTCGCTCGGTGCCAGCCATCATCATCAACGAAAAACACCTCATCTCTGGGGGGCAACCCACCGATGTTTTTGAGCAAGCGTTACGCCAGATCGCCCAACAAGAAGCCAAGGCCTGACACATCCGGCAAGGGGGTCCAGCGTGGACCCCACTCGCTGAGAGCCCAACGCGCTTGCCTGCCCCTAAAATGGGCACCTCTCCAGCCTGCACCTGCGCCCATCCTGGGCGATGAACACTCCAGCCCCCTATGAGCACCCCCCCCGCGCAACCCGGCTTAGACAGCCTGTCCAAATCTTTTGAACCCGCCGCACTTGAGGCCCATTGGGGGCCTGAGTGGGAAAAGCGCGGTTATGGCGTGGCGGGTTTTCGTGGAACAGGCCAGCCCCAAGCAGAGCAACCGGCCTTTGCCATTCAACTGCCGCCACCGAACGTGACCGGCACGCTGCACATGGGCCACGCGTTCAACCAAACCATCATGGACAGCTTGACGCGCTACCACCGCATGAAGGGCTTCAACACCGTGTGGGTGCCCGGCACCGACCATGCGGGCATTGCCACCCAAATCGTGGTGGAGCGCCAATTGCAAGCCCAAGGCATCAGCCGCCACGACATGGGGCCCACCCCCGATGTGGCGCGGAAAAATTTCATTGCCAAAGTGTGGGAATGGAAAGAGCAATCGGGCAACACCATCACCCAACAAATGCGCCGCATGGGCGACAGCGTGGACTGGAGCCGCGAGTACTTCACCATGGACGACAAGTTGTCACCCGTGGTCACCGACACCTTCGTCAAGTTGTACCAACAAGGTTTGATTTACCGTGGCAAGCGCTTGGTCAATTGGGACCCGGTGCTGATGAGCGCGGTGTCGGACTTGGAAGTCGAAGCCACCGAGTCGGATGGGCAGATGCACTACATCTGCTACCCGTTTGCTAAGGGACAGCAGTTGATTGACGGCGTGATGCAAAAAGGCATGACGATTGCCACCACCCGCCCCGAGACCATGATGGCCGATGGCGCTTTAGCGGTCCACCCCGAGGATGAGCGCTACCAACACCTGGTCGGTCAAATGGTGGACCTGCCCTTGTGCGACCGCCAAATCCCCATCATTGCCGATGACTTTGTGGACCGCGAATTCGGCTCGGGTTGCGTCAAGATCACCGGCGCGCACGACTTCAACGACTACGCTTGTGCACAGCGACACAACTTGCCGCTGATCACCATCTTCACCTTGGACGCCAAGGTCAACGAGAACGGCCCCGCCGCCTACCAAGGCTTGGACCGTTTTGCCGCTCGCAAAGCAGTGAACCAAGATTTGCAAAACTTGGGGTTGATGCTGGAGATCAAGCCGCACAAAATGATGCTGCCCAT
>CANFPJ010000176.1 GCA_947448885.1 Comamonadaceae bacterium | reverse complement strand
GGCATGAATTCGCCACCATGGCATAGACCACCCATAAGGAAGACCCTGTGAACAAATCCGACCTCATCGACCACATCGCCCTCAAAGCCGATATTTCCAAAGCCAGCGCCACCCGGGCCCTGGAATCCGCCTTGGCTGCGGTGCAGGAAGCTTTGCAAAAAGGCGATTCGGTCTCCTTGGTGGGCTTCGGGACGTTTGAGGTTGGTCATCGCGAAGCCAGAATCGGCCGCAACCCGCGCACTGGCGCTGAGATTAAAATCGCGCCTGCCAAGGTGCCGAAGTTTCGGCCGGGCAAGGCGTTGAAAGACGCTTTGAACTGAAGAACAGGTGGGGTGCTTAGCTCAGTTGGTAGAGCGGCGCCCTTACAAGGCGTAGGTCGGCGGTTCGAGACCGTCAGCACCCACCACCACCCACACCAGCAAAGGCGAACGGTGTTCGCCTTTTTTCTTGACCCCGTGAGAAAGCTTGCATGTTTGATTTCGTTCGCAACCATAAAAAAATCATGCAGTTCTTGTTGGTGCTGCTCATTTTTCCAGCGTTTGCACTGGTGGGCATTGACGGCTACAACAAGTTCATGGACAAAGGAGCCGTGGTCGCGTCGGTCAATGGGGTGGACATCACCCAACCCGAATGGGACAACGCTCACCGCGCCGAGGCCGAGCGCTTTCGCGCCCAAGCCCCTGGCCTGGACCCGAAATTGTTAGACTCCCCCCAGGCCCGCTACGGCACCTTGGAGCGGATGGTGCGAGACCGCGTGCTGGTGGCTGCGGCCCAAAAGCAAATGCTCTCGGCCAGCGACCAACGCGTGGCCGAAGAATTGATGCAAAACCCCACCATCGCTTCGTTGCGCCGACCCGATGGCAGCATCGACAAAGACCGCTACCGCCAACTGCTCTCGGCCCAGGGCTTGTCGCCCGAAATGTTCGAAGCCAATGTGCGTGCCGATCTGGCCTCGCGCCAGGTCGTGTCGGCATTGGGTGCCAGCAGTTTGGTGGGTCAAAGCATGGCCAACATCACCTTGGATGCGTTTTACGAAAAACGTGAAATCCAAGTGGCCCGATTTTTGGTCTCGGATTTATTGGCCAAAGTGAAACCCGACGAAGCGGCTTTGCTGGCCTATTACAACGCCAATACCGCCAAGTTCAAGTCTCTGGAAAAGGCCGATGTGCAATATGCCGTGTTGGACTTGTCGGCCATTGAAAAAACCATTTCGCTCAATGAGCAAGATGTCAAAACCTATTTTGAGCAAAACCAAGAGCGCTTGAGCAACAACGTTGAGCGCCGGGCCAGCCACATCTTGATTGCGGCGGCCAAAGACGCTCCGGCAGCCGAGCGCGACAAGGCCAAAGCCGTGGCCCAAGGCTTGCGCGACACCTTGCAAAAGTCCCCCCAGCAATTTGCGGAGTTGGCCAAAAAGAACTCCCAAGACCCGGGCTCTGCGGCCAAGGGCGGTGACTTGGACTTTTTTGGCCGAGGGGCCATGGTCAAAGCTTTTGAAGATGCCGCTTTCTCCCTGAAAAAGGGCGAGATCAGCCCCTTGGTGGAAACCGAATTTGGCTACCACATCATCCAATTGACCGACATCAAAGCCCCGCAGTTGCAAAGCTTTGCCCAGGCCCGGGCCGGTTTGGAAGCCGATTTGCGCCGCGAACAAGCGCGCAAAAAGTTTGCTGAAGCGGCCGAACAATTCACCAACCTGGTGTATGAGCAATCCGACAGCTTGAAGCCTGCTGCCGACAAGCTCAAGCTCGACATCCTCAGCGCTCAGGGCGTGGGCCGCACGCCTGTGGCGGGGGACAAAGGGCCCTTGGCCAATGCCAAAGTGCTGGCCGCCTTGTTCTCTGCCGATGCCACCGAAAAAATGCGCAACACCGAAGCGGTTGAATTTGGCCCCAACCAACTCGTTTCGGTGCGGGTGGTCAAACACTATCCCGAAAAAACACTCCCCTTGGACCAGGTCACCGAGCGGGTCACGGCCCTTTGGAAGGCAGAGCAAGCCCTCAAATTGGCCAAAGAAGAAGCCCTGGTCAAACTCGCCGATGGCAAGGCCGATAAGCCTGTGGCCAACCTGGGCGCGGTGCAAACCTTGTCGCGTGAACAAAACCTGCAACTGCCCGCGGAGGTGGTCGAGGCGGTGATGCGTGCGCCTGCGCAAACTTTGCCCGCTTGGGTTGACATGGGCCTGGGCAACAACGGCCACGTGCTGGTGAAAATCAACAAGATCGTGGCCCGCGACAGCAGCGCAACTGCGCCTGCGCGCAAAGACGAAATGGCCCAAATCACCCGCTGGATGGCCGCCGCAGAAAGCCTGGCCTACTACAACGATTTGAAGGAAAAACTCAAAGTCAAAATCCTGGTGCCGGAACCAAAACCATAAGACCATTGGTGGGCGCCGCAGGGGCAGGGCTTTGTTCGCCTGCACCTGCGTTTATAATCTGTGAACACGGTGGCTGTAGCTCAGTTGGTAGAGTCCAGGATTGTGATTCCTGTTGTCGTGGGTTCGAGCCCCATCAGCCACCCCAAGTAAATCAAGCACTTAGCCCAAGCCTCACCGCTTGGGCTTTTTGCTTTTTGGGGTTGCAGGCCTATAGAGACAGAGAGGAACTCACGCCTTGGGCAGCCCATGCGCCACAGCTTCTCGCAGCGCGGCATTGATGCGGGTTTGCCACCCTTGTCCGGTGGCCTTGAAGGCTTCCAAAACATCGGCATCTACTCGCATGTTCAGGGTAGGTCGCTTGACGGCGGCAGCAGGCCTGCCTCTCCCTCGCTTGACGCTGGCCTGTTGCCAATAAGCGGCCACGGCATCAGCATCGTTGGGGTTGTAGGGGCCATCAGTGGGGTTGTGTGCAATGGGCGCGTCTTGAGTGGCGTCACGCTTGACACGTGCCCAATCAGTTGCGGAGGGCTTAGTGGGTGTTTTGGGCATACAGCGTCCTTTCTTGTTTGGATGCGCGGCGCAGAGATATGGACCGCACTTCGTTGGGTTCACGCATCACATACACAGCACCAGCACCACCCCTGCAAGTTCAACCATCGCCACGTCCATCAGGCGGGCTTCATCGCCCCGTGCGCTCTGGATCGTCAGCTTGTTGGGCGCATTGAAAACCAGCGGTGCGTCTGACAAGGAAAGTCCGTGCTTGATGAGGTTGGCGGTATCTTTGCGCGGGTCAAATGTGAATTGCATGAATAAATTTATTGTATGGGCATTAAATGGTTTGATCAAACGCCATTGACGAGTCACATTCCCGACTTGTCATGGATCTCAAGCACCATAACGGTCGGTACATAAACCCACTGCAATGAACTTGCGAAAATCGGTACTTGTTCATCCGCATATTCAATGAAGAAAGAATCCGTTCATGAAGTACATCTTTTGCGGGGCAGTGTTCGTTTGCTTGGCTGGCTGTGGCGTCATCACCCCTGCGTCGGTCTACGAGGGCATCAGAAACCAGCAAAAGATCAACGCCGACCCGAACATCCCCAATCCGCCCATACTGCCGCCGTACGACCAATACCAAAAAGAACGCGAAAAGTCCAAACCGACGCCGCCACAAAGCGCTCAGCCATGAAAAAAGCCCACCGAGGTGGGCTTTTTTATCAAGCGTAACAGGGTTGTTGTAAAACACTAATCCTCAGAGAATAACTGTCAAAAGCTTGTGAGGAAACAGGGAAACAATCGATGGACCTTACTACAAATGGCTAATCTCTTTTAAATTAGAACTTAAAGCCAACACCAATTGACGCGCTTGTAGCTCGAGCTGTGAAGTCCGATGTATCACCATCAAAGCGGGCGGCGCCATATGAAGTTTGCTTGGCTTCAAATTGCAAATATGACGTTTTGTTAATCATAGTTCTAATGCCGAAACCTAAACTTGTTCCCGTAATGTTTTTAGTAAGTTCAGTTGAGCCGGTACTACTTGCAACGGTCTGAGCACCTTCATAACCAACTTTCAAATAAGCCAAAGTTTCGTCAGACAAAAGGAAACCAGGTGCAACGGAGAGGGTCCATATGTTTTTAGCCTTTAGAGTTGCAGTGCCAGTGCTTCTAATTTCCCCGACTTTTGCTTCTGATAAAGAATAGTCAAACCCAAAAAGAAGGACAGAGGTTTTGGACATTTCTAACCCTTGAGAGGCTGAAATAGTCATGCCCATATTTTGTTGACCAATACCGTCAATGCTGGAAGTCCCCAAAGGCACTGTAACGGATGATGCTTGAAATGCAAAATTAGCACCTAAATTGGTCCCGGTAAAGTTAGTTGTTTGGGCATAAGATGCAAAGCAAGCAGAGATTGCCAGCATACCAAGAAGAATTTTTTTCATTTCGTTTCCTATATTCAAAATTTAATTATATCTCAAATTTGACATTTTTAGAGAATATGCCGTTTCGCAAGAGACTCCCCGTCACGCTTGCCCTTAAGTGGTTTGTGGCTTTTTGAAAACGGCAAAGATCTAGCTCGATAGTTTCGACTGGCTGCGGTGTCTTCTACGTGCTTCAAAATTAGCAATAACCATATGGTCTGCTCAGAGGTTGAAACTCCTTCTCAAGCCAATGCCTTTTTTTTATACAAAGACCCGACTAAACCAATCACTTGGAAATGCGTTCTCCATCCATGTTCACCCCAGTGAACCACCACCTTGATGCCCGTCGCTGGGCGCAGAAGCGCCTGCCGCGAATGGTGTTTGATTACATCGATGGCGCTGCCGGGCAAGAAACGGCGGCTTCGACGAATACCGCTGACTTGGCCTTGGTCAAGTTAGCCCCCCGGGTGTTGGCAGATTTGCAACCGCCCGATTTGGGCACGATTTTCTTGGGCAAGACCTGCGCCAT
>CANFPJ010000175.1 GCA_947448885.1 Comamonadaceae bacterium | reverse complement strand
GTGCTCAATGGCGTCCAACTCCAATTGGCGCAGCGTTTTGGGCGCTTTCTCGCTGATGAACACGCCCACACCTTCATCCATGCGAACAAACCACTGGGCTGCTGCGCGGTAGATGACCGGTGTTTTGTGCCGCCAGCAATGCGGGTAGCTGTGGGTGATGGGGTGTGTGGCCATCAAACGGTTGGCATTTTTCAGCGCTTCCAAAATGACGGGCACCGCTTTCCAAATGTGTTGGCCAGCAAACAAAGGGAAGTCGGGGGCATACGCACCGTTGCCTTGAACGGGGTTCAAGATGTTGGTGTAAGCCATGCCGTGAGAGACGCAGGAGTTGAAGTCATCCACACCGTAAGCGGGGGCGCTGTGCACGATGCCGGTGCCATCATCGGCAGTGGCGTAGTCGGCCAAGTACACGGGGGCGACACGTTGGTAGCCGGCGTCCACATGCGAGAGCGGATGATGAAATTCAATCAAGTCCAGCGCTTGACCCTTGCAGGTGGCGACCACTTGGCCGCTGAGTTGCCAGCGCTCCAAACATTTGTCCACCAAGCTTTCAGCGCAGATGTACAAGCCCTGGGCGGTGTCGACCAGTGCATAGATCAACGCGGGGTTGAGGTTCAGCGCTTGGTTGGCGGGAATGGTCCAAGCGGTGGTGGTCCAAATGACCGCAAAGGCTTGTTTGTCCAGCTTGGGCAAACCAAAGGCCGTGGCCAGTTTGTCGGGTTGGGCGCACAAAAAAGCCACATCCAAGGTGTCACTTTTTTTGTCGGCGTATTCAATTTCAAACTCGGCCAAGGACGATCCGCAATCGAAACACCAGTACACCGGCTTCAAGCCGCGGTACACAAAACCGCGCTCGATCACCCGCTTGAAAGCGCGGATTTGCCCCGCCTCATTGGCGGGGTCCATGGTGCGGTAAGGCCGCTCCCAGTCGCCCAGCACCCCTAAGCGTTTGAAGTCTTCGCGTTGTTGATCAATTTGCTCGGTGGCAAAGGCGCGGCTTTTGGCCTGCATATCGTCACGACTGAGTTTGCGGCCATGCAGTTTTTCAATGGCGTTTTCAATCGGCAAACCGTGGCAGTCCCAGCCGGGGATGTATTGCGCATCAAAGCCGGCCAATTGGCGGCTTTTGACGATCATGTCTTTCAACACCTTGTTCAGCGCGTGACCAATGTGCAATTTGCCGTTGGCATAGGGTGGGCCATCGTGCAGCACAAACAGCGGCTGACCGTGGCGGGCCATGCGAAGTTGTTTGTAAAGCCCTTGATCCGACCAAGCCTTGGCCCACGCCGGTTCGCGCTTGGGCAAGTCGCCCCGCATGGGAAAGGGCGTGTCGGGCAGGTTCAGGGTGGATCTGTAATCGGATGTGGATTCGGTCATTTTGAAGCTCAAACAAAAGCGGCATGGCCAATGCCAGGACAGGGCGGCAAGGGCGGTGCAGGGTGAGTGCGGGCCCCGGGCGCTTCAAATTCGGTCGCGGGTGGTCTGGCGGCGGGTATTGGCGGGGCTGGGTGCGTGTTGCTCGAACCACAGACGGGCGTCCACACAATCTTGGGCAATGCCTTGCTGCAAAGCGTCCAAGCTGTCGTATTTCAATTCGTCGTGCAATTTATGTAACAAGTCCACGCGAATGATTTTACCGTAGCCCCCCTCTGGCCCCAGCGGGCTGGGCCACTGCAAGCAATGGGTTTCCAGCAAGACGCGACCGCCATTGACATCGTTGGGGTCGATGGAGGGGCGCACCCCCAAATTGGCCACCCCTGGCAAAGCGGTGTCGCCCAAGCCGTGCACTTGAACCACAAAAATGCCGCTGGCCGCGGGTTTCCAATGGCTGAAGCGCAAATTCAAGGTGGGGCATTGCAACGTGCGGCCCAATTTGCGCCCATGCACCACATGGCCGGATATGGCGTAGGCACGCCCGAGCAACTGGGCTGCACGGCCCATATCGCCATCTTTGAGTGCAGCACGCACCGCAGAGCTCGACACCCTTTGGCCGCGCACTTCATAGCTGTTCATGCGCGCCACATCAAAGCCATGCCGGGCACCTGCTTCGTCCAGGCTGGCGTAATCGCCTTGGCGTTTGGCACCGTAGCGAAAGTCGTCGCCAACCAGCACATAGCGCGCACCCAGCCCGGCCACCAAGCCGTGGCGCACAAAGTCCTCGGGTGTGGTGCTGGCCAATGTCTCATGGAAGGGCAAGACCACACACTGGTCGATGCCGCAAGCGGCCAGCTCGCTCAACTTGTCGCGCAGGGTGGCAATCCGGGCTGGTGCCAAGTTGGGGTTGTGGGCTTTGCGCGCAAAGTGGTCTCGGGGATGGGGCTCAAAGGTCAGCACACAACTGGGCAGGCCCCGGTGATCGGCTTCAGAGCGCAGCAAAGCCAGCATGGCTTGGTGGCCACGGTGCACGCCGTCAAAGTTGCCTATGGTCAGGGCACAGTGTGGAAATCGTTGCTGGGGTTGGAATCCGTGAAGAATGCGCATGGGGCCAGTGCGGCGTCATAGAGGCGCCATTGAAACAGGTTATATTGTCTCGCATTGAGACATTGCGTTGGCCACAGGTGGGCGCAATCAGAAAGCGCATCCGGTTTTAAACCAGCATGGAGGTGTGGATTGAAGGTCTTGAAACTCTCGGCCCAGGGCTTGCCCCAGTCGTGGATCTCGCTGGAACAGGCAGTGATCCATTACGCTGCCAACGAAGTTCGTTGGGAGTCGGGGGGTGAAATCGCCGTTTTTCGGGGTGGCCACAATGCCATCACGGGCCAGCAGTCCATCATTGCGGTCAACAGCATCATTGGCACCCGAGGCGTGCCATCCATCAACCCCTTTGATTTGCGCCCTGGCTTGACCAACGCCAAATTGTTTGCCCGCGACCGCAATATCTGCGCTTATTGTGGCGATCATTTTCACGAAACTGAACTCACCCGAGAGCACATCATTCCGTTTGCCCAAAACGGGGTGGACCACTGGATGAATGTGGTCACCGCATGCCGCGCTTGCAACCACCGCAAGAGCAGCCGCACCCCTGAGCAAGCCAAAATGCCCTTGCTCTACACGCCGTATGTGCCCACCTTGTGGGAAGACTTTATTTTGCGCAACCGCCGCATCCTGGACGACCAAATGGAGTTCTTGATGGCCCATTTGCCGCGCAATTCCAGGTTGGCGGCGTAACAGCCGAGGTTTCGGACAAGGGCTTTCACTGCGGCGTTGGTGAACATCGCGTGAGAAGGAATGATGTACGCCAAGTCAATTCATTTCGCTTTGACCAAGAGCGATGGACGTCAAAATGATTTGCGCAAAGACCCAAGTATTTCCGCCACTGCTTGGGGGTACATCAAATGTTCTTGTGTCAGCACCCTGGCGGCCAAGCTGTCTGCGGTATCTTCGGGCAAGACCGGCACCACGGCTTGCGTCAGGATGGGCCCATGGTCCAAATCGGCGGTCACTTGGTGCACCGTGGCCCCGGCAAAGCGACACCCGGCATCGATGGCCCTTTGGTGGGTGTTGAGCCCCGGGAATGCGGGCAGCAAAGAGGGGTGAACATTGATCAAGCGGCCTGCGTAGTGCGCCACAAAAGCCGGCGTCAAGATGCGCATGAAACCGGCCAACACCACCAGGGCGGGTTGGTGCTCATCGATGGCCTGCATCAAAGCGTGGTCGAACGCCGCGCGCGGATCCGCTTGGTCGGCAAAATCCCGATGGTCCACCACTTGGGTCGGCAAACCCAGTTCAGTGGCCATCTGCAAACCTTTGGCATCCGGTCGGCTGCTGATCACGGCACACACACGCGCTTGGAATTTTTGGTGCCAATCTTCTCGCTGGGCCGCTTGGGCGATGGCCGCCATGTTGGAGCCGCTGCCAGAAATCAAAATCACGATGTTGCGCATGCCTTTGATTATCACGAATGGCCACAGCCCAGGCTGGCTTTGCGGCAAAATCGCACGATCGTGCTAAAAAATGCACGAACACCAGCGCCGACCAAAGCGCTTCATGGAGAGATGACATGGACCTGAAATTCACCCCCGAAGAGCAAGCCTTCCGCGAAGACATTCGCGCTTGGGTGCATGCCGCTTTGCCCGCTCACATATCCCACAAGGTGCACAACGCCTTGCGCCTGAGCCGTGAAGACATGCAGTCTTGGGCCAAGATTTTGGGCAAAAAAGGCTGGCTGGGCTACGGCTGGCCCACCCAGTTTGGCGGCCCGGGTTGGAACGCCGTACAAAAACATTTGTTTGAAGAAGAGTGCGCTTTGGCCGGTGCGCCCCGTGTGGTGCCGTTTGGCCCGGTGATGGTGGCCCCCGTCATCATGGCCTTTGGCTCGCCCGAGCAACAGCAGCGTTTTTTGCCGGGCATTGCCAGCGGCGAGGTGTGGTGGAGCCAAGGCTACAGCGAGCCAGGCTCGGGCTCAGACCTCGCATCGCTCAAAACCCGCGCCGAGAGGGTGGGCGACAAATTCATCGTCAACGGCCAAAAAACCTGGACCACCTTGGCGCAGTTTGGTGAATGGATTTTTTGCTTGGTGCGCACCAGCAATGAGGGCAAACCGCAAACGGGCATTTCGTTTTTGCTGATTGACATGAAGTCCAAGGGCGTGAGTGTGCGTCCCATCAAACTGCTGGACGGTGAATGCGAGGTCAACGAAGTCTGGTTTGACAACGTGGAAGTGCCCGCCGAGAACCTGATTGGTGAAGAAAACAAGGGCTGGAATTACGCCAAATACCTGCTGGCGCATGAGCGCACCAACATCGCCGACGTCAACCGCGCCAAGCGAGAGTTGGAGCGCTTGAAGCGCATCGCCAAAGCCGAAGGTGTTTGGGACGACATGCGCTTTCGCGACGAAATTGCCAAGC
>CANFPJ010000174.1 GCA_947448885.1 Comamonadaceae bacterium | reverse complement strand
CTGATGTTGTAGGGCGGGCGCAGTTTGTCCACCTCGTGCAGCAAGGCCTGGGGCGCCAACATATAGCCCAAGCGCACGCCGGCCAAACCAAATTTGGACAAGGTGCGCATCAACAACACATGGCTGTGGGCGCTGGGGTTGCGGCGGATTTCATCCAACCAGGTGCCGCTGGAAAAAGGCTGGTAGGCCTCATCGACCACCACCAAGCCACCATAGGCACCCACCTGGGCAATCAGGCGGTGCATCACCTGCGCGTCCCACAAATTGGCGGTGGGGTTGTTGGGGTAAGCCAAATAAACCAGTGCGGGTTGGTGCTGGGCAATGGCCGCTTGCATAGCGGCTTCGTCCAGCGCGAAATTGGCCGCCAATGGCACGCCAACAAATTGCAGGCCTTGCAAGCGCGCGCTCATGGCGTACATCACAAAGCCGGGCTCGGGGGCCAAGATGGTGGCACCGGGCATGTCGCAAGCCATGGCCAGCAAAGCAATGAGTTCGTCTGAACCGTTGCCCAGCATCAAGGCGTAACCGGGGGGCAAATCTATGTGGGCTGCGAGGGCTTGTTTCAGGTCTTCGATGCGCTGACCGGGGTAGCGGTTGACGGCCACCGCACCCAAGCGTTGCCCCAGCGCAGCCTGCAAAGGCGCGGGCAAGGTGAAGGGGTTTTCCATCGCATCGAGCTTGACCATCCCATCAGAGGGTTGGATGGCATAGGCATGCATCGACTGGATGTCTTGGCGAATGAAGCGAAGGGGGTTGGCAGGCATGAGAAGTGGTGAATTCTAAAGGCTGTGGCCACCCCTGCTCAGCGCCATCCGGGCCCAACCAGGCTGCACTGGGCGCGGCCCTGACTTGGGCCAAAATGGCCCGCCATCAGACCACCCCACACACGCCACCATGCCCTTTGCCCACGCATTTGAAAAACGCCATCACCCGCGCCCCTGGTTGCGTGCCCTTGGCTGGGGGGTGTTGGGCTTGCTGAGCAGCCTCGCGGCTTGGGCGCAAACACCCGCCAGCCCCTTTCCCAACCGAAACCTGACTTTTGTGGTGCCTTTCACCCCAGGCACCACGGCAGATGCGCTGGCGCGCATGCTGGGGGCCAAATTGAATGAACGCTGGAGCGTGGCGGTGGTGACCGAAAACCGCCCCGGTGCGTCAGGCGCCATAGGGGCCGAGGCCGTGTCCAAAGCCGCGCCCACGGGGCACACCCTGTTGTTCACCGCCACCTCGCACGGCACCGTGCCGGCCCTGAGGCCCAAGTTGCCGTTTGACCCGATCAAGGGCTTTGAGCCGGTCGTATTGTTGGGCAACAGCGCCTTGGGCTTGGTGGTGCCGCCCAGCTTAGGGATGAAAACCTTTGCCGACTGGCTGGCCAGCGCCCGTGCAAAGTCGGGGCAAATGCACTATGCGTCGCCCGGCAACGGCGTGGTGCAACACCTGGCCATGGAGTGGCTGATGCAAGAAACCGGCGCCCGCCTCACCCATGTGCCTTACAAAGGCGCGGCCGGTGCCATGACCGACTTGATGGGCGGCCATGTGCAAGCCAGCATTGTGTCGGTCCACACCTCCAGCCAGGCGATTCACAGCGGTCAGTTGCAAATGTTGGCGGTGATGGGTGAAGAACGATCGGCAGCCTTTCCCAAAGTGCCCACCCTTAAAGAGCTGGGCTGGCCCAACATGGTGGTCGATACTTGGTATGGCGTGTTTGCGCCCGCTGGCACACCGCCCGAGGTGGTGGCCAAAATCAATGCCGAAATCAACCAATTGCTGTTGTTGCCCGATGTGCGCGAGGCCTTGGCCAAACAAGGCCTGACCGCCATCGGCGGCAAGCCTGATCGGCTGGCCCAATTGCTGAGCCGAGAAGTCCAACGCTGGCGCCAAGTGGTGGCCAGTGCCCACATCCAAGCCGATTGACCCCCCATGAACTTGCTCCAAGACCTGGTGATTGCCTCGCGCGTTTGCGCCGACCATGGCGTGATCGACGCCTATGGCCATGTGAGCGTGCGCAGCGCTGATTGCCCCGACCGCTATTGGATGTCGCGGGCTGTGGCCCCAGAGCTGATCACCGAGGCCGATTTGGTCGAACTCGACCTGGACAGCAACGCCATCATGGACAAGCCGCCTGCGCTGTACAACGAGCGCTTTATCCACGGCGAAATTTACAAACTGCGCCCCGATGTGAACGCCATCGTGCACAACCACTCACACGCGGTCATCCCCTTCAGTTGCTCCAATTGCCGCTTGCGCCCCTTGTTCCATTTGGCCGCCTTCATTGGCCAGGGGGTGCCGACCTGGGACATCCGCGAAGCCCAACGTGGCTCGGACATGCTGGTGCGCAATGCCATGCTGGGTCAGTCACTGGCACGCAAACTGGGCCCCCACCCGGCGGCGCTGATGCGCGGCCACGGCTCGGTGGTGGTGGGGGCTACCTTGCCCATCGCGCTGGGCCGCACCATTTACCTCGACCACAACGCCCGCATGCAAGCGCAAACCTTGCAGCTGGCCAATGACCCCGATGAAGTGGTGTATTTGGACGACGAAGAGGTGCAGGCCTTGTCCTGGCAGGCCTATGCCAGGTCGTGGGATTTGTGGCAAACCCAATGGACGCCACGCTTGGCGGCAGAGGCAGCGTTGCGCGCCAGCCAGCCTGTTGCCTAGCGCGGACGGCGCTGGGTCAGACCAGCAGATGGAAACGAGCCGTTGGAAACACCGAGGCCATAGCGGCCAAGGGTTTTATTGGGCTTTGAATTGCGGTGGGCGCTTTTCGGCAAAGGCCTTGCGGCCTTCCTTGTAGTCTTCGCTCATGAAGCAAGCCTCGACCATGGCTTTGACGCGGGCCAGGTCGCGCTCTTCGGGGTTTTTGCGCAATTCCATCAATGCACGTTTGGCAGCGGCCAAGGTCAGCGGCGCGTTTTCACACACATTGGCGGCGTAGGCCTCGACCACGGCGTCCAACTCAGCCACGGTGGTGACCTGCTTGACCAAGCCCATGTGCAAGGCGTCAGCCGCACCGAAGATGCGGGCGCTGTAAAACAAGTCTGCCGTGTTGGCCACGCCCACCACTTCGGTGAAGCGCTTGACGCCGTCAAACGCATAGCCCAGCCCCAAGCGGCCAGCGGGCATGCGAAAGCGCACATCGTCGGCACAAATGCGCACATCACAGTTCAAGGCCAAGCCCAGGCCACCGCCCATGCACACGCCTCGGATCTTGGCCAAGGTGGGTTTGGGGCAGTCAAGCACGGCGGCATAGCCCGCCTCTGACGCTTGGTTGTAGGTGTTGGCCGCGTCACCACCGGTGCGCTGGGTGTCGAACTGGGAGATGTCCGCACCTGAGACAAACGCCTTTTCGCCCGCACCCGACAAAACGATCAAGCGCACATCGGGGTCCTGGGCAAACTGGCCCATGGCCACAGGCAGATCGCACCACATTTGGTAGTTGACCGCATTGAACTTGCTTGGGTTGCTGAACACCACATGGCCCACATGGCCTTGTTTGAAAGTTTGCAATTGACCAACGGCGGGGGTGTTTTCTGACATGGTGGGGTCCTTTGGGTTCAATGGTTTTTCAAGCGCATTTCTGCCGCCCGCGCATGGGCTTGCAAGCCCTCGCCATGCGCCAGCACCGAAGCGATGTGGCCCAGCACCTGTGCGCCTTGCTCACTCACCTCGATGAGGCTGGAGCGCTTTTGGAAGTCGTACACACCCAGCGGCGATGAAAACCGTGCGGTGCCCGAGGTGGGCAGCACATGGTTGGGGCCGGCGCAATAGTCGCCCAAGCTCTCGCTCGTGTAAGCGCCCAAAAAGATGGCGCCCGCGTGCTTGAGCAGCGGCTCCCACTGGTGGGGCGCTTGGCTACTGACCTCTAAGTGTTCGGGGGCGATGCGGTTGCTGATGTCGCATGCCTCTTGCATGCTGCGGGTGTGGATCAAGGCACCACGGCCATTCAGGGACGCGGCGATGATGTCTTTGCGCGGCATCTCAGGCAGCAACTTGTCGATGGACGCTTGCACGGCATCGATGTAAGCGGCATCGGGACACAGCAAAATGCTTTGCGCCAATTCGTCGTGTTCGGCTTGTGAAAAGAGGTCCATCGCCACCCAGTCGGCGGGTGTGCTGCCATCGGCCAAGACCAAAATCTCAGAAGGCCCGGCGATCATG
The DNA here is from genome assembly GCA_947448885.1 of Comamonadaceae bacterium. Classification (GTDB taxonomy): domain Bacteria; phylum Pseudomonadota; class Gammaproteobacteria; order Burkholderiales; family Burkholderiaceae_C; genus Limnohabitans. The sequence continues at coordinate 723 of CANFPJ010000174.1, read as the reverse complement.
TCGATGCCCACCGTGCCAAACACGCGGCGCTTGGCCGCAGCCACATAGGCGTTGCCAGGACCCGTGATTTTGTCGACCCGCGGCACGGTGGCCGTGCCGTAGGCCAAGGCAGCTACGGCTTGCGCGCCACCGATGGTGAAGGCGCGGGTGACACCCGCCACATAAGCAGCGGCCAGCACCAAGGGATTTTTTTCGCCCCGTGCGGCACCGGCGGCGCTGCGGTCTTTGGCCGGGGTGGGCACGACCATGATGATTTCACCCACCCCTGCCACATGGGCTGGGATGGCGTTCATCAAGACACTGGAGGGATAAGCTGCTTTGCCACCGGGGACATAAATACCCACGCGGTCCAAGGGCGTGACTTTTTGGCCCAGCAAGGTGCCATCGGCGTCGCGGTATTGCCAGCTCTCGCCCGAGGCTTTTTTCTGTGCCTCGTGGTAAGACCGCACACGGGCAGCGGCATCTTGCAAAGCTTGTTGCTGCACTTGGGGCAAGCCCTCAAAAGCGGCTTTCAATTCGGCTTGGGTCAACTCCAGCGCCGCCATATTGGTGGCCTTCAAACCATCAAAACGCTCGGTGTACTCCAACACCGCCGCGTCGCCACGCTGCTTCACATCGGCCAAGATGTCGGCCACGCGCTGCTCGATGGCCGCATCGGTGTCGGCCGACCAATGCAAGCGCTGTTGAAACTGGGTTTCAAAGTCGGCTTGGGTGGTGGACAGG
>CANFPJ010000173.1 GCA_947448885.1 Comamonadaceae bacterium | reverse complement strand
CGGCAGCGGCTTGTTGCAACACCTCCAGCGGCATGGCCGCTGGGCCGGCAGAAAAGTTGTAAGGCCGGGTCATGCCGATTCAGGGGGTGGGCTCGCTGGGCGCCGCATTGGCGTCGTCTTCATCGCCCGACTCGCTCTCTGTATCTTGGCCTTGGGCGTCGTTTTCCACAATGCGTTGCAAGCCATTGAGCTTGGCGCCTTCGTCTAAAGCAATGAGGGTCACGCCTTGGGTGGCGCGGCCGAGTTCGCGGATTTCGCTCACCCGGGTGCGCACCAGCACGCCCCGGTCGGTGATGAGCATGATTTCGTCTTCGGCCCGCACCAAGGTGGCGGCCACCACTTTGCCATTTCGCTCGGATTGCTGGATGGCGATCATGCCCTTGGTGCCGCGCCCATGGCGGGTGTATTCGTCGATCGGTGTGCGCTTGCCGTAGCCTTTTTCGGTGGCGGTGAGCACGCTGTTGCGCACCACGCCATCTGTGGGGGCTTCAGCAGCGTTGGTTTCTTGTGCGGCCACCAACATGGCGATCACGCTTTGGGTGTCGTCGAGCATCATGCCGCGCACGCCACGCGCGCTGCGGCCCAGGGGGCGCACATCGTTTTCGTCAAAGCGCACGGCTTTGCCGCCATCGCTGAAGAGCATCACATCGTGCTGGCCGTCGGTCAGGGCCGCGCCGATCAAAAAGTCGTTGTCGTCCAAGTTGACCGCGATGATGCCGCCTTTGCGCGGGTTGTTGAATTCATCCAGCGACGTCTTTTTAACCGTGCCCATCGAGGTGGCCATGAACACAAACTGATCGGCCGGGAAGGTGCGCGCTGGGCCCGTGAGGGGCAACACCACATTGATTTTTTCGCCTTCTTGCAAGGGGAACATATTGACAATGGGGCGACCGCGCGAACCGCGTGAACCCTCGGGCACTTCCCACACCTTGAGCCAATACAAACGCCCCCGGTTGGAAAAGCACAAGATGTAGTCGTGCGTGTTGGCGATGAAGAGTTGGTCGATCCAATCGTCCTCTTTGGTGGTCGTGGCTTGTTTGCCGCGACCGCCGCGTTTTTGGGCGCGGTATTCCGACAGCGGCTGGCTTTTGATGTAGCCCAGGTGCGAGAGCGTGACCACCATGTCGGTGGGCGTGATCAGGTCTTCGGTGGCCAGGTCTTGCGCGTTGTGCTCGATCACACTGCGCCGCGCGCCCAGTTTGGTTTGGCCAAACTCTTGGCGCAATTGGGTCAGCTCGTCGCCAATGATGGCCGACACGCGCTCGGGGCGGGCCAAGATGTCGAGCAAATCGTCGATCTCGGCCATCACCTCTTTGTATTCGTTGACGATCTTGTCTTGCTCCAAGCCCGTCAGGCGCTGCAAGCGCATTTGCAAAATTTCTTGCGCTTGGGTGTCGCTCAGGCGGTACAGGCCGTCGGCCCCCATGCCAAATTCTTTTTCCAAACCATCGGGGCGGTAGTCGTCTGCATTGACCACGCCGCCGTCAGCGCGGGCACGGGTGAGCATGGTGCGCACCAACTGGCTGTCCCAGGATCGGGTCATCAGTTCGGCCTTGGCCACCGGCGGGGTGGGGGCGTTGCGGATGATGGCAATGAACTCATCAATGTTGGCCAGGGCCACGGCCAGGCCTTCCAGCACATGGCCGCGCTCTCGCGCTTTGCGCAAGGTGTAAACCGTGCGGCGGGTGACCACTTCGCGGCGGTGCTCCAAGAAGACGCTGATCAGGTCTTTCAAATTGCACAAGCGCGGCTGCCCGTCGATCAAGGCCACCATGTTGATGCCAAAGGTGTCTTGCAACTGGGTTTGTTTGTACAAGTTGTTGAGCACCACCTCGGGCACTTCGCCGCGTTTGAGCTCAATGACCAAGCGCATACCGGACTTGTCCGACTCGTCTTGGATGTGGCTGATGCCTTCGATTTTTTTCTCGTGCACCAGCTCGGCCATGCGCTCTTGCAGCGTCTTTTTGTTCACCTGGTAGGGCAGCTCGTCGACGATGATGGCCTGGCGTTGGCCTTTGTCGATGTCTTCAAAGTGGCACTTGGCGCGCATCACCACGCGACCGCGCCCGGTGCGGTATCCGTCTTTGACGCCTTGCATGCCATAAATGATGCCGGCGGTGGGGAAGTCGGGGGCGGGGACGATTTCCATCAAATCATCGATGCTGGCCTCGGTGTGGCGCAGCATGTGCAAGCAAGCATCCACCACTTCGTTCAAGTTGTGCGGCGGGATGTTGGTGGCCATGCCCACGGCAATGCCGGCTGAGCCGTTGATGAGCAAATTGGGCAGTTTGGAGGGCAGCACCAGGGGCTCTTTTTCGCTGCCGTCGTAGTTGGGGCCAAAGTCAACGGTCTCTTTGTCAATGTCGCCGAGCATCTCGTGGGCGATCTTGGACAAGCGGATTTCCGTGTAACGCATGGCGGCGGCGTTGTCGCCGTCGACCGAGCCGAAGTTGCCCTGGCCGTCCACCAGCATGTGGCGCAGGGAAAAATCCTGCGCCATCCGCACAATCGTGTCGTACACCGCGCTGTCGCCGTGGGGGTGGTATTTGCCGATCACGTCACCCACGATGCGGGCTGACTTTTTATAGGGGCGGTTCCAGTCGTTGTTCAACTCGTGCATGGCGAACAACACGCGCCGGTGCACGGGCTTCAAACCATCGCGCGCGTCGGGCAGGGCGCGCCCGACGATGACGCTCATGGCGTAGTCCAAATAGCTTCGCCGCATCTCATCTTCTAGGCTGATGGGCAGGGTCTCTTTGGCGAACTGGGTCATGGGGGAGCGTCTCGGACAGGTAAACCGCCCATTTTAGGCCCAGCGCCCGCTCGCTCTGGCACGTGGCTTTTGAGTTGAATTGAATTACTTCAGTCCCCCCAAAAGCGTTTAATTGACCGGTTTGTGGTGCAGGCGCAACAATCTGGGTGCCCTCTGTCGCCCTGGCGGCCTTGAGCAGCGCTGTCAGTTGGAGGCCGATATCTGTATGGCACAATGTCTGCAGCATTGAAGGTGATGGTCACCTCAAGCCACGTTTCGCAGTGTCACTGCGGTCTTTTCCCTGATGAGGAGAACCATGAAAAAATTGAACCAATTGGCGATGTTGGTCGCCACCGCCGCCCTGGCAACCACCGCGGTTGCGCAAGAAATCAACAATTGGCGCAACGCTTCTGGCGAAGTTTGGAAAAACTCCGCTGGCCAATGCTGGAGAAACTCGGCATGGACACCCGCTACTGCCGCCCAAGGTTGTGACGGCGCTTTGGCCCCCGCTCCTGCACCGGCCCCCGCCCCAGCACCTGCTGCCGCACCCGCTCCCGCACCTGCTGCTGCACCCGCACCGGCTCCTGCCGCGGCTGCCCCAGCTCCCGCACCTGCTGCCGCCACCAAGGTGACTTACGCTGCCGACGCGTTCTTTGACTTTGACAAAGCCGTGCTCAAGCCCGAAGGCAAAGCCAAGCTGGACGACCTGGTCAGCAAGATCAAAGCGATCAATTTGGAAGTGATCATCGCTGTGGGCCACACCGACTCGGTCGGCGCTGATGCTTACAACCAAAAACTGTCGGTGCGCCGCTCTGAAGCCGTCAAGGCCTACTTGGTGACCAAAGGCATCGAGAAAAACCGTGTCTACACCGAAGGCAAAGGCGAGAAGCAGCCAGTGGCTGACAACAAGACCCCTGAAGGTCGCGCCAAAAACCGCCGCGTCGAAATCGAAGTGGTCGGCACCCGCGCCAACAAATAAACCTTCGGGTTTGGCAACCAACCCCGCCTCGGCGGGGTTTTTTTTCGCCCATGGTGGGCTGGCCCATCACTTCTAAGACAATCCTTCAATGACCACCATCAATGCCGACCCCGCCGAGCTGGCGAAATTTTCAGATTTGGCCCACCGCTGGTGGGACCCAGAGAGCGAATTTCGGCCCCTGCACCAAATCAACCCCCTGCGCCTGGACTGGATCGCCAAGCTGTCCCCTGTGGCTGGTGCCAAGGCGCTGGATGTGGGTTGCGGCGGCGGCATTTTGTCCGACGCCATGGCGCGCCAGGGAGCGCAGGTCACCGGAATTGACCTCTCCACCAAGGCCTTGAAAGTGGCGCAACTCCACGCCATGGAGGCCCAGACCCAAGGGGTCCAATACCGTGAAATCAGCGCCGAAGACATGGCTGCCGAGCAACCCGGCGCTTTTGATGTGGTCACCTGCATGGAAATGCTGGAACACGTGCCCGACCCCGGCTCGGTGGTGCGGGCCTGCGCCAGTTTGGTCAAGCCGGGGGGCTGGGTGTTCTTCTCCACCTTGAACCGCAACCCCAAGTCGTTTTTATTTGCCATTGTGGGGGCCGAGTACATCCTCAACCTGTTGCCCAAAGGCACCCACGAATTTGCCAAATTCATCCGCCCAAGCGAATTGGCCCAGGCCTGCCGCCAAGCCGGTTTGGACTGGCACAGCCAACGCGGCCTGCAATACAACCCACTGACCCGTCGTTACTGGTTGAACGGCGACACCAGCGTCAACTACATGGTGGCCTGCCGCAAGCCACCGGTTAGCGCATGACGCCGCCCCGCCCCATTCAAGCGGTGCTGCTCGACCTGGACGGCACCTTGATCGACAGCGCCCCCGACCTGGGTGCCGCCGCCGACAAAATGCGCACCGACCGCGGGCTGCCATCGTTGCCCTTGGTGCATTACCGGCCCATGGCAGGTGCCGGTGCGCGCGGCATGTTGCAACTGGCCTTTGGCATCACCCCCGAAGACGCGTCCTACAACGATTTGCGCGATGAGTTTTTTGCCAACTACGAAGCCGCCCTCACCGTGCTGACCCATCCCTTTGAAGGCGTGCCCGAGTTGGTGCAAGCCTTGTTGCGCCACCAGCGCGGCTGGGGCGTGGTGACCAACAAAATGGAGCGTTTCACCCACCCCATCGTGCAAGGCAT
>CANFPJ010000172.1 GCA_947448885.1 Comamonadaceae bacterium | reverse complement strand
AGGTTCAAGACTTTGCAACGAAGTGGATGTGGTCTTACAACCATGACCGCCCAAACATGGCCTTGGGCGGGTTCACACCCAAGCAGCGGTTGGTCATGGCTGCTTAACGTTTCTACTTCCGGCACCCTTGCAAAAGGGGAGGATTACCACATCAGCTTGCCAAGTTTCCGGCTTCCAGGTTGGTGTGCTGTGGCCATCGGGCATTCCATTTTGCGGGAATTTTTTAAAGGTGATGCCATGCTTTGCAGCCGTCATGCTAATCCACTCATAATGGGGATCATTGAATGTGTTAATTGCAAAATAGCTGTCGTTTTCAAAGTAAGCCCAATAGTTATTCTTAAATTTGCTGGCAGCCTCGTTAAGTGCATCGTGAGAGAAGCCGTTGTTTCTGTTTTCACAGAATGCACTCCAAACGCCTGCGAAATTGATGGATGCAAGCACTTTGTCAGGGTTTTTTGCTGCGAAGTGGGTTGATAAAAAGCCCCCGCGGGAATGGCCCATCAATATCAGCTTCTCTGCTGAAAAACGACTGCGAACTTGCTCTATCACTTGCTGCATCTGCGGGTAGGCATCCCCTACTTCGGTATTCAAACTTGTGCGGTCACATTTCCCTGACTCTTCAATGAACTGACCCTCTGACTGTCCGCGGCCTTTGCGCATGTAGGTCACCATGCGATAGCCCTCTTGTGTGACCATCTTTCCTATTCGCAGGTATTTGATTGATTCGGAGATGTTCTCTTTCTTTCCGCCAGTTGATCCATGGCTCATGAGAATTGTTTTGCCGTTGTAATTAATAGGTTCGTAGAGGTAGCCTTCCAATTTAAGAACTTCATTCGGTTTACTTGCATCGCGATACTCAAAAAAAATGGGTTGTTGAGCGTTGGCAAGAAGAATCGAAAACGAAAGAAGACCAAAAATTAGTTTTTTCATACAAAACTTTCAAAAAATTTATGAAATCAATAACTTAATTATGAGAGCCTGACAGTCGTCTCCATCGACTGTAATTGATAAAAAAATCATGCAGGCTAAATGAGTGACAACGAAGTCCGAATGCTTTATTGACGTTCTCTGGCGAGTTGGTTCAAATGAGCGCTGCCGTCTGGCGTCAGCGTGATTGGCGTTGATAGGGTGTTGGGTAACACCGCAGTTAAGTGTCCAGCATCGGGTGGGTTGTTCAGTCAAGTTGGTGGTCAGCCCCAGGCCTCAAAGTGTCGGTTTGAACCGACAGGTGATTGGAGAGGGCAGAGCAATTCGAGGTCCACAGCGTCCAGCAACGGGACGGTTGAACTTGAGACAGAGCTCTCCGAGCGGTGGTGTGGTGTCTTGATGGACAAAATGTCCAGTTAAATCTCAAAGCGCAAAAAGACAGTTAGTCTCATCGAAGCCACCAAGCGCGATCCCTATGCAGGTGTTGGCAAGCCCGAACCCTTGAAGCATGCATTTGCAGGTTACTGATCCAGGCGCATCAATGACGAGCACCGCATGGCTTACCGGGTTGAAGCAGATCAGCTTCAAATCGCCCAGCTTCGCTACCACTATTGAGACAGCCCTTAACATCTCCCCCTATGAATTGGCTAGACACGATCAAATGGGACGCCCAAGGCCTGGTGCCTGTCATCGCCCAAGAGCAGGGCAGCAAAGACGTGCTGATGTTCGCCTGGATGAACCGCGAGGCGCTGCAAAAAACCGCCGAACTCGGTCGCGCCGTGTATTTCAGCCGCTCAAGGGGCAAGCTGTGGTTCAAGGGCGAAGAGTCTGGCCATGTGCAAACCGTGCACGACATCCGCCTGGATTGCGACAACGACGTGATTTTGCTCAGCGTCACCCAAACCGGCCACGACCCGAGCATTGCCTGCCACACCGGCCGCCACAGCTGCTTTTACCAACGCTGGCAAGCCAGCCCCGACGGCGGCCAGTGGTTGAGCGTTGAGCCGGTGTTGCAAGACCCCGCCACCATCTACAAGGCCAAACCATGAGCTCTGATGACACCTTGGCCCGCTTGGCCGCCGTGATTGAAAGCCGCAAAGCGGCCAACGGCGGTAACCCCGACACCAGCTATGTGGCGCGTTTGCTGCACAAAGGCCCCGACGCGTTTTTGAAGAAAATTGGCGAAGAGGCCACCGAGGTGGTGATGGCCGCCAAAGACTTGGACCACGGCGGCGACACGTACAAGTTGGTGGGCGAAATGGCCGACTTGTGGTTCCACAGCTTGGTGGCGCTGTCCCACTACGGCCTGACCCCCGAGGATGTGCTGCAAGAGTTGTCGCGCCGCGAAGGCTTGAGCGGCTTGGAAGAAAAAGCCTTGCGCAAAGCGCAGGCCCGTGAAGCCGGCGAAGATTAAACTTGTTAAATACCACTATGCATACCGACCCCAACTGCATTTTTTGCAAAATCGTTGCCGGCCAGATACCGAGCAAAAAGGTTTACGAAGACGAAGAGATTTTCGCCTTCCACGACATCAACCCGTGGGCGCCGGTGCATTTTTTGATCATCCCCAAGGCACACATCCCCTCCATGGCGCAGGTGGAGCCCGAGCACCAGGCCCTTTTGGGGCGCATTTTGTTGCTGGCGCCCAAGCTGGCCTTGGAGCAAGGGGCCCGTCCCTACCCCGAGGGGGGCTTTCGCATCGTCACCAACACCGGGGCTGAAGGCGGGCAAGAGGTTCATCACCTGCACTTTCATGTGATGGGCGGCCCGCGCCCTTGGTTGCGGGGATAAGCCCTCGGCGTCAGGGTGATCTGCCCACCCCACTAGAATCGCCGAATTGTTGAGGAGATATCCATGGGATCGTTTTCCGTTTGGCACTGGTTGATCGTGTTGTTGATCGTGGTGCTGGTGTTTGGCACCAAAAAGCTCAAAAACATTGGCTCAGACCTGGGCGGCGCCGTCAAAGGCTTCAAAGATGGCATGAAAGATGGCCAACCAGGCGCTGCACCCGCTGATGACAAAACCGCTGCGCCTGCGGCCCAAGTGGCTGCCGCCAGCCCAGCTGCTGACAAAAACACCATTGACGTCGAAGCCCGTCCCAAGCACTGATCGAATGCCGTGATCGACCTGGGTGTTTCCAAAATTGCGCTGATCGGCGCTGTGGCTTTGATCGTCATTGGCCCTGAAAAGTTGCCCAAGGTGGCCCGCACCCTGGGCGCTTTGGTGGGCAAAGCCCAGCGCTATGTGGCCGATGTGAAGGCCGAGGTCAATCGCTCGATGGACCTGGAAGAGCTCAAGAAGATGAAGGAAACCGTCGAGTCGGCCGCCCGTGACGTGGAAACCCAGGTTCACACCGCCAGCGCCGACTTCGAAAAAGATTGGCAATCGGCCACTGCAGGGTTGGATACCGTGTCTTACACCCCGGAAGTGGTTTACCCCGAATACGCCCACCCCAAGAAAAAGTGGCGCATCAAGCAAGGGGCTGCCCCGCAGTGGTACAAAGCCCGCCACGGCATTCGCAGCAAGGCTTTGTCGGGCGCAGCACGGGTGGCGCGGTTTCGCCCGCAGCGCTTAGGCTAAAGGCCCGCGATGTCAGACCCCACCACCAAACCGGAAGACGAACTGGCCGGCTCCGAGCAGCCCTTTGTGCAGCACCTCATTGAGCTGCGCGACCGCTTGATCAAGGCGGTGATTGCCATTGCGGTTTTTGCCATTGCCTTGTCCCTTTACCCGGGCCCCGGCCCTTTGTATGACATCTTGGCCGCTCCGCTGGTGGCCCAGTTGCCGGTGGGCGCCACCATGATCGCCACCTCGGTGATCTCGCCGTTTTTGGTGCCCCTCAAGATTTTGCTGATGGCCGCCTTTTTGCTGGCCTTACCGGTGGTGCTGTACCAAATGTGGGCTTTTGTGGCGCCGGGTTTGTATTCCCACGAAAAAAAGTTGGTGTTGCCCTTGGTGGTGTCGAGCACCTTGCTGTTCTTTATGGGTGTGGCGTTTTGCTACTTTTTTGTCTTTGGCCAGGTGTTTGCCTTCATCCAAAGCTTTGCGCCCAAAAGCATCACGGCGGCACCAGATATTGAGGCCTATCTCAGCTTTGTGCTGACCATGTTTTTGGCCTTTGGCATGGCTTTTGAAGTGCCCATCGTGGTGATTGTGTTGGCCCGCATGAATGTGGTGTCGATCGAAAAGCTCAAAGCATTTCGCTCTTATTTTGTGGTGTTGGCCTTTGTCATTGCGGCCATCGTGACCCCGCCCGATGTGGTGTCGCAACTGGCCTTGGCCATTCCCATGTGCTTGCTGTACGAAGTGGGCATTTGGGCGGCCCAGCTGTTCATTCGTCACACCCAAGCCCCTGACGCCGAGAAGCCACCAGCGGCTTGACACCCCATGAAGCGCTATTGGCTCATCTTCTCTCAGGTGGTCACGGTGTTGTTGGCCATGTGGTTTGTGTTGGTCACGCTCAAACCCCAGTGGGTGGGCGCGGGGGGCAATTGGTCGGGTGCGGTGCATTTGCTGCAAGCGCCTGCAGGCACCCCAGGGGCGGTGGCGGTGGGCAGTTTCAGTCCCGCCGCGAAGCAAGCAGCGCCCGCCGTGGTCAGCATCAGCACCACCCGCGCAGCGGGCCCCAATCCGCATGCCCAAGACCCTTGGTTCAAATTTTTTTACGGCGACCAAGATGAAGCGCCCCAAGGGGGCATGGGCAGCGGGGTGATCGTCAGCCCCGAGGGCTATGTGTTGACCAACAACCATGTGGTGGAGGGGGCCGACCAAATTGAAATCGTCTTGCACGATGGCCGCCGCACCCAGGCCCAAGTGATCGGCACCGACCCCGATACCGATTTGGCCGTGCTCAAAATCAAGCTCGACAGATTGCCTGTCATCGTTTGGGGCAATTCTGATGAGTTGCAAGTGGGCGACCGCCTGCTGGCCATTGGCAACCCGTTTGGCGTTGGCCAAACAGTGACCAGCGGCATTGTGTCGGCATTGGGGCGCAGCCGCTTGGGCATCAATACCTTTGAAAACTTCATTCAAACCGATGCGGCCATCAACCCTGGCAACTCGGGGGGTGCCTTGGTGGACATCCAAGGCCATTT
>CANFPJ010000171.1 GCA_947448885.1 Comamonadaceae bacterium | reverse complement strand
GTGGTGGAAGGTTTGACCGAATTCCTGCCGATTTCTTCTACCGGCCACCTGATCCTGGCTGGCGCCTTGCTGGGCTTTGACGATGAAAAAGCCAAGGTGTTTGACATCGCCATCCAAACCGGGGCCATCCTGGCGGTGATCATTGTTTATTGGCAAAAAATCCAAAGCACCATCGTAGCTTTGCCCAGCCAGCGTTTGGCGCGGCGTTTTGCGCTGAATGTGTTGATCGCCTTTGTACCCGCCGTGGTGCTCGGGCTGCTGTTGGGCAAGGCCATCAAAGCGCATTTGTTCACGCCAACCGTGGTGGCCACCACCTTTATCGTGGGCGGTTTCATCATTTTGTGGGCCGAGGGCTGGGGCCGCGCCCGTGAACCGGGTGCACACCCCGATGACGGTGCCCGCATCTTGAATGTGGAGTCCATGTCTCCTCTGGACGCTTTAAAAGTGGGGTTGGTGCAATGCCTGGCCATGGTGCCGGGCACCAGCCGCAGTGGGGCGACCATCATTGGCGGCATGTTGCTGGGCTTGTCGCGCAAAGCGGCGACAGACTTCTCGTTTTATTTGGCCATTCCCACCCTGGTGGGCGCTGGTGTGTACAGCTTGTACAAAGAGCGGGCCTTGCTCAGCTGGGCCGATGCGCCCATGTTTGGTGTCGGATTGCTGTTTTCTTTTTTAAGTGCCTGGGCCTGTGTGCGCTGGTTGTTGCGCTACATCGCCAGCCACAGCTTTGTGCCCTTTGCGTGGTACCGCATTGGCTTTGGTTGCCTGGTGCTGCTCAGCGCTTGGGGCGGCTGGGTGGAGTGGAAGGCCTGATCGGTCCGAGGTCTGCTTTCAGCCATTCGTCCACCAAGGCCGCTGTTTCCAGGGGGGACTCCATGGGAAACAAGTGGCTCCCCTTGACCATCTGAATGCGGCCTTGGGTGATGCGGCGGGTCAGACCCAAACCCACTTTGCGCACCTCCTTGGATTGCTCTCCGCCGATGAATCCCACGGGGAAAGGCAAGGGGCCTGACCCCAGCAGTTGGGGCATGACATGGGGCAGGTGGTTGTAAATGGCCGTTTCAATGTCCCGGTCAAAACTGAGCGCGCGCTGGCCACCTTCGCCAACCGCGTGGGTACCGAGAGTCACGTAGTCGCGCAGCACCTCGGGGTGCCAGCGGGCAAATTTGCCTTTGTCCAAAAAATGGGCCATGGCATCGTCTTCGCTGTCCCACAGCACGCGCCGGCGCTGGCTGATGGCGCCGGGCGAGTAGGCGTGCATACGGCCGCTGCGCTTGGCCCAGCGCAGCAATTGGGCGCGCCAACCCCCAATCAAAGGGGCATCGAGCAACAACACACCGCGCACCAAGTGGGGGATGCGAACCCCGGCCATGGCGCTCAAAAAGCCGCCGAGTGAGTGGCCGACCAAATACACCTGGGTGGCGTGTTGCGCCGCGATGGACTGGGTGAAGTCTTGTAGTTGTTGCACCAGGTGGGGCCAGTTGTCGCTGACCGGGTAGGCTGGGTCGTGGCCAAACTTTTCGATGGCATGCACCTGCCAACCCCTGGCGCGCCATTCGTCGTGAAGCAGGCGGTAGGTGCTGGCAGGAAAGCTGTTGCCGTGGCTGAAAACCAGGTGCGGTGTCATGCGGCTTGATTCACAGCAAGCGTTTCAAAGCGTACAAAGCGTCGAGCGCTTCGCGCGGGCTCATGGCATCTGGGTCGATGTGTGCCAAGTGCGCCTCCACCGGGCTGGGCGCAGGGGCTTCAGGGGTTTGGGCTAGGGCAAACAAGTCCACTTGCAACTGGCCTTGCTCGCCATGGGCTTCCAAGGCGCTCAAGGTGTGTTGGGCCTGGTTGAGCACAGCAGCGGGCATGCCGGCCAAACGGGCCACTTGGATGCCGTAGCTGCGGTTGGCCGGCCCAGGCTCGATGTGGTGCAAAAACACAATGCCCGCCCCCTTGCCCGTGCCTGCCGCTGCGCTCACGTGCACATTGGTGGCCCCCCGGTGTTCGGTGGGGAAGCTGGTGAGCTCAAAGTAATGGGTGGCGAACAAGGTGAAGCACTGGGCTTTGTCGTGCAAGTGGCTGGCGATGGCCGCGGCCAGTGACAAGCCGTCGTAAGTGGAGGTGCCGCGCCCAATTTCGTCCATCAGCACCAGGCTGTGGGGGGTGGCGGCGTGCAGAATTTGCGCCGCCTCGGTCATTTCCAGCATGAAGGTGGACTGCGCATTGGCCAGGTCGTCAGCCGCACCGATGCGGGTGTGGATGGCATCGATGGGCCCCAGCCGACAGGCCGTGGCAGGCACCGGGCAACCCATGCTGGCCAGCAACACGATGATCGCCACTTGGCGCATATAGGTGGATTTGCCGCCCATGTTGGGGCCGGTGATGACTTGCATGCGCTGGTGCGGTCCCAGGTGGGTGTCGTTGGGAATGAAACCGCCACTGCTGGCCTGGGCCAAACGCGCTTGTACTACTGGGTGGCGACCGCCTTCAATGTCGATGCAAGGTGTTTTGACAAACTGTGGGGCGCGCCAATCCAGGCTCAAGGCGCGCTCGGCAAAGGTGCACAGCACGTCCAGCTGCGCGCTGGCCTGGGCCAAGCGCATCAAGGCCGGCACAAAGGGCTGCAAGGCGTCGAGCAGTTGCTCGTAAAGCCATTTTTCGCGTGCCAAGGCGCGCTCTTGGGCGCTCAGGGCTTTGTCTTCAAAGGCTTTCAACTCGGGGGTGATGAAGCGCTCGGCGTTTTTCAGGGTTTGGCGGCGCCGGTAGTCGCTGGGTACTTTGTCCAGTTGGCCTTGGGTGACCTCGATGAAAAAGCCATGCACCTTGTTGAACTGCACGCGCAAATTGGCAATGCCGCTGCGGGTGCGTTCGCGGGTTTCCAAATCGAGCAAGAAGCCATCGCAATTGGTTTGGATGGCGCGCAGCTCGTCCAACTCGGCGTCGTGGCCATGGGCCATCACACCGCCGTCGCGCACCAAAGCCGCGGGGTCGGGCAGCAAGCTGGACGCAATCAAAGCGGCGCAGGCCGGGTCCATTTGTAAATCAGCCCCAATGCGCTGCAACATGTCGGTGGTGGGCAACAGACTGGGCCACTGCTGGGCTTGCTGCAAGCTGTGGCCCAATGCAACCAGCTCGCGTGGGCGCACTTGGCGCAGGGCAATGCGCGCACCCACGCGGCCCACATCGGTCACCCCTTTGAAGGCCTCGCGCAAAGCCTTCCAGGTACCCACCCCGTTGGGGCCTTGCAAAGCGGCCACCGCATCCAGGCGTTGTTGGGCCACGCTGCGTTCACGCGGCGGCTCGAGCAGCCAGCGTTTGAGTTGGCGGCTCCCCATGCTGGTTTGGCAGGTATCGAGCAAAGAAAACAAGGTGGGCGAATCTTCACCGCGCAAGGTTTGCACCAGTTCCAAGTTGCGCCGGGTGGTGACGGGCAACTCGATCAAGCTGTGGTCGCGGGCCACTTCCATCTCGCGCACATGGCTCAAGGCGCGGCCTTGGGTGTGTTCGGCATAGGCCAGCAGGGCGGCTGCGGCGGCATGGGCTTGCACCATGTCTTGCGCTTGCCAAGTGGTCAAGCTGGCCACGCCCAACTGGGCCAGCAATTTGCGCTGGCCGTTGGGGGCGTCAAACTGCGCCGCTTGGCGCGGGGTGCGCACCGTGGAAATGGTTTTGAGCGCGGCTTCAAAGGCCGGGGTGAGCTCGTTGCTGTGGATCATTTCGGTGGGCGCGATGCGCTCGATCCACGCCACCACATCGGTGCTGGCACATTCGGCCAAGTGCAGCACCCCTTGGGTCACGCTCAGCCAGGCCAGGCCGCAACCCTGGGCTTGGCCGGCGCGTGGGCCTTGGTGCACGGCCAACAAAACAGCTTCTTGTTTGTCGGCCAGCAAAGCGCTGTCGGTCAAGGTGCCGGGGGTGACCACGCGCACCACTTGGCGCTCGACCGGGCCTTTGCCGCCCACTTCGCCGACTTGCTCGCAAATGGCCACCGATTCACCCAGCTTGAGCAAGCGTGCCAAATAGGTTTCTGCCGAGTGGTAGGGCACACCGGCCATCACCACCGGTTGCCCGCCCGATTGGCCACGCTGGGTCAGGGTGATGTCGAGCAAGCGCACGGCCTTTTCGGCGTCGGCAAAAAACAGCTCGTAAAAATCGCCCATGCGGTAGAAGACCAGCGTGTGCGGGTACTCGGCCTTGATGGCCAAGTACTGCTGCATCATGGGGGTGTGGTTGGCCGTCTCCATGGCGGTGACCGGTGTGGTGTCAGGTGTGGTGTCAGGTGTGGCTCGGTTTATCGGCCGCGGCGTGGGGCCCTTGCAGGGTGCTGGTCGTGGCCTCGGCGGCGGCCATTTTGTCGTCCACACCGGCAAATTTGGAATATTTGCCCAGAATGTGCACCAGCTGTGCATACACCTTGGGGTTGCCAGCCAGGCATTCTTTTTGGTGCAAAAAGTCGGACTCGCCAGAGAGGTTGCCCACCAAGCCACCGGCCTCGGTGATGAGCAGCGAGCCAGCGGCCATGTCCCAGGGGTGCAAGCCCTTTTCAAAAAAACCGTCGCAGTAACCCGCAGCCACATAGGCCATGTCCAGCGCTGCCGCACCGGGGCGTCGGATGCCGGCGGTGCGTTGCATCACCTCGTTCATCATTTGCAGGTATTGGGTGAAGTCGTCGCCGGGGCGAAATGGAAAACCGGTGGAAACCAAGCATTCGTTGAGGCGAAACCGTTTGCTCACCCGGATGCGGCGCTCGTTCATGAAGGCGCCGCGCCCTCGGGTGGCGGTGAACAAGTCGTTGCGCGTGGGGTCGTAAACCACGGCTTGCTCGACGCGGTCTTTCACCGCCAGCGCAATGCTCACGCAGTACACCGGAAAGCCGTGGATGAAGTTGGTGGTGCCGTCCAGCGGATCGATGATCCACTGAAAATCGCTGCGTGGGTTGCCCCGCGTTTGGCCAGACTCTTCGGCCAAGATGCCGTGGTCAGGGTAGGCGATGAGCAAGGTGTCGATGATGGCCTGCTCGCTGGCCTGGTCCACCTCGGTGACAAAGTCGTTGGCGGTTTT
>CANFPJ010000170.1 GCA_947448885.1 Comamonadaceae bacterium | reverse complement strand
GGTGCGCTCGTAATAGCCCGCGCTCATATAGTGGCGCGGCTCCATGCGTTCGATGGCGTGTCGGTATTCGTCCATGTTGAAGATGCCTGCACGCACCGCCACGCCGTACAAGGCATTGATGCGTTTTTCCCAGTCCTCATGGAACACCGCCGCATCGGCGCTGTGCGCCACGGGCCCAAAGCCTTGTTGGCCACCGAGGTCGTGCACGCCGTCCATGGTTTACAGCCGGGCCACGCCAATCATGGCGTCTTTGCTGACGATGGCGGCCAGTTGGGCCTCGCTCCAACCCTGGGTGTGGGCTGGTCGGTGGGGCAACACCATGTAGCGGGTGTCGGCGGTGGTGTCCCACACCCGCAGTTCCATGGTGTCGGGCAAGTCCAGGCCCATTTCGCGCAACACGCTGCGCGACTCGCGCACGATGCGGGCGCGGTAGTTCAGGTCTTTGTACCAATCGGGCGGCAGGCCAATGACGGTGAAGGCGGTGCACGAGCACAAAGTGCAGCAAATCACGTTGTGCACCGTGGCCGTGTTCTCCAGCACCACCAAGTGGCGGTGGTGGGGTGGCAACTCGATGCCCCATTCGGCCACCGCGGCCTTGCCGTTGGCCAGCAAGCGCTGGCGATAAGCCGCGTCCACCCAGGCCTTGGCCACCACGCGCGCACCACGCTCGGGCAACCACACGTCTTCGGCGTTGTGCACACCTTGCTCAATGCCGGTTTTGGCGTCCAGGCCATGGGCTTGCAGGGCCGCTTCAATGGCCGCGGCGCGTTGCGGCAGAGGGGCGATGGCGGGGGTGTGGGTGGTCATGGTGGGCACGGGGTGATCAGTGCGGTGCACCAGTATATGGCGACCCGCAGGATTCACAGCACTCGGGGTCCTTGGTGGGCCCTGAGTGCTGTGGCGCTGGCGCACGGCGTTGTTGCGCGGATCAGCTGTGGCGCGCCAAGGTGGTCGGTGGGGCGGCTTTGCGTTCGCGCTCGAGGCGCTCGAACAAGGCCAGCATCCATTCGATGCGGTCTACCAGGTTGCGGTTGGGGTAGCCATCGGGCAGCGATTCGCTCAGCGGTTGTGCCGCTTCGCAGGCCTGCACCAAATAGGCGATCGCGGGCAGGGGTGGCACATCGGGTGCGCGCTGGCTCAGGGCCGCAGGCCAGCTGGCCATGCACTGGGCTTGTCCCAACAAAGCCAGCTTGCGGGTGCTGCCCACCACGGCCCGATGGGCCACGGGGTTGAGGCCATCGCGGCGCAGTTGGTGGCCGATTTCGGCATAAATCAAACGCGCGGCCCAAATGGCGGCGCGGCAATCGCGCGGCAAATAGCCAATGCCTTGGCTGGACAGGTTGTACAAACGGTCGGCTTCGTCCAAGACGCGCGTGATCACGTTTTGCAAAGCAGGGGTGCACTCCGGTTGGGCCAGGAAGGCCGTGGGGTCAATGCCCGCTTCGCGCAGCCAAGCGCGGGGCAGGTACAAGCGGCCATTGCGGGCGTCTTCGCCCACATCGCGGCAAATGTTGGTCAGTTGCATGGCCACACCCAGCTCGCAGGCGCGGGCCAAGGCTTGTGGGTGGCGCACACCCATGATCCAGCACATCATGGCGCCCACGGCGCCCGCCACCCGGGCGCCATAGGCGTGGGTGTCGGCAATGGTTTCGTAATGGCGGCCTTGCGCATCCCAAGCAAAGCCATCGAGCAAGGCGTCCAGCAAGGCGCGGGGCAGTTGGTGCTGGTGCACCACCAAGGCCAGGGCTTGGTCTTCCAAGTTGGCCAGGGGTTGGCCTTGGTAAATTTTGTTCAGCCGGTGCCGCAACTCTTGCAGGCCCAGCTCTGGGGACTCGCCGTCGTCGACCACATCATCGGCCACCCGGCAAAAGGCATACAGCGCCACGGATGCCGAGCGCATGCGCTGGGGCAACAAGCGGCTGGCAGCGAAAAACGATTTGGAGCCGCCGCGCATCAGCGCCACGCAGGCGTCGAGGTCGTAGGGTGGGGCGGTTTCAGTGGAACGCATCAACATGGGGCACCACCTCTTGCAGCATCTTGGCCGACATCAACACACTGGGCACACCCGCGCCGGGCTGGCTGCTGGCACCCACCATGAACAGGTTTTTCACATCTTCGCTGCGGTTGTGCGGCCGAAACCAAGCGCTTTGCAGCAAGATGGGTTCGAGCCCAAAGCCGGCGCCCTTGTAAGACCACAAGCGGTCTTGAAAATCTTGTGGCGTGCTCACCTTGGAGCTGACCACGTGTTGCTTCAAGTCGGGCAGCACGCTGTCTTGCAGCACGGTGGCAATGGCATCGCGGTAGGCCTCGCTGATGGCTGCCCAGTCGGTGCCGCTGCTCAAATTGGGCACCACCGACAAGGCGTAAAACGTGTCGCAACCTGTCGGGGCCAAAGACGGATCCGTGGCGGTGGGTCGGTACAGGTACAGGCTGAAGTCTTTGGACAGCTTGTGGTTTTTAAAGATGTCTTGCAGCAAGCCTTTGTAGCGCGGGCCCAGCACCATCATGTGGTGCGGCACGTCGGTGTATTGGCGGTTGGTGCCAAAGTACCAAACGAACAAGCCCGACGAATAGTTGCCCTTGGCAATGCGCTGGTCGCTCCAGTGGCGCCGGTGCTGGGGCTCGATCAGGTGTTGGTAGGTCCAGGCCGCATCGCCATTGCTGACCACGATGTCGGCGGGCACCACCTCGCCGCTGGACAACACCACGCCGGTGGCGGTGCCCTGGTCCACTTGGATGCGCGTGACAGCGGTGTTGTAGCGGATGGGGATGCGGCGCTCTTGCAGCAAATTCACCAAAGCTTGCACGATGGCGCCGGTGCCACCCATGGCCGAGTGCACACCCCAACGCCGCTCCAAGATGTGGATCAGCGAGTAAATGCAGGTGACGGAAAACGGGTTACCACCAATGAGCAAGGGGTGAAAGCTCATGACGATGCGCAACTTGGGGTGTTGAATGTGTTGGGCCACCAGGCTGTGGATGGAGCGCCAGGCTTGCATGCGGGCCAAGTTGGGCAAGGCCTTGATGACATCGGTGATGGACTCAAAAGGAACCATGCCCAGCTCTTGAAAACCCAGTTCAAAGCAGCGCTCGGAGGCCTGCATCAGGTTTTGAAAGCCTTGCACATCGGCTGGGTTCAAGGCGGCGATTTGTGCGTGCATGGCCGCATCGTCGTTGCTGTAATCGAAGTGCGTGCCGTCGTCAAAGCGAATGCGGTAGAAGGGCGCCATCAAGCGCAAGTCCACATGGTCCTTCATGTGCTTGCCGCACAGGGTGAACAGCTCTTCGATCAAGTGCGGCAAGGTGATGATGGTTGGGCCGGCATCAAAAGTGAAACCGTCTTGCCGGTGCACATAGGCACGGCCCCCGGCCATGTCGAGCTTTTCAAACACCTGCACCTGATAGCCCTTGACGCTGAGCCGAATGGCAGCCGCCAAGCCACCAAAGCCACTGCCAATGATGACAGCGCGGGGCCGCGTGTCTGCACGGCCGTCGACCACCGCGGGTTGCAGCCAAAGTGGCGGGGTGGGTGCGTTCATGGTTTATCGCCTTGCACGACCAGGTTCACGGGTGCCAGCGTGGCGCTGGGCGCCATGGCGTGCAAGGGTGGGGCAAAGCTGCTTTCTTGGCGGTGCGACATGGCCCAACCCCACAACTTTTGCAGCGGCACAGGGAACATCATCAACACATGCTCCAAAATGGCCAAACCCAGCAGGGACGCCAGCAACACCCAGCCAGCGGTCAGCGCCACCACCCCTTGTTGGGCCTGCCACACCAGCCACAACCAAGTACCGCTGGAGACAGCCACCGTGGCGTAAAAAAACAGGCTCACCCGGCCTTGCTTGAAGTAGCTGCCCAGGTAGGTCAAGTGGCTGGGCAGGTACTGCAAACCCACTTCAGGCACGCCAAAAAACAAATTCAGCTTGGCGCTCACCCGCATGCACCACAGCAGCGCAAAGGTGCACAGCGCCACATGGTTGGGCTGATCGATTTGCATCCACCACAGCAGCCCGAAATTGAGCAGCAGGGCCAGCTCATGGTGCAACACCACTTGCACCGATTGCTGCAAGCGCTGCCAGCCCGTTGCCGATGCGTCCAGCGGCACCCGCCGGGAGCCGGTGAGGCGACCCGACAAAAAGGCCATCTCGTGCCAGGCCCACATCACGATCACGCTGCCAAAACCCAAATAGGCATTGGCCACGCTTTGGGATTGCATGCTGACCCAACTGCCCCACAGGCCCAGTATCAACAACACGCCCAAAAACCCCAAGCTGGTGCCAAAGGTGTGGGCGGGCCGGCGCACCAGCCACAAAATCACGCCCGTGCCCAGCCACCAGCACAGCAGCGCAAAAACAGCGGCAAAGATCAGTGAGTTCGACAGGTCGTGCATGGTGTGGACAGCGTGAGGCGCTTGCGCGGGATCACCAAGCGGGAACCATGCGCACTTGTGCGGGCAAGGCGTTTTCTTTGACCGGCAGGAAGTACAAGCGGGCAAAGGTCAGGCCGGCGGAGATGACCGCCGTGGCTTGGCCCCACAACCCGGACAAGCCGCCGCGCTCTTTGGCCCGGGCTTGCGCCACGGCGCACACGAGCAAGCGCTCCATGCAGGCGCGAAAGCGCGGGTCATCGCTGTCGACCTCAATCGGGAACACCTGGCGGCAAATTTCGGAGGTGATGCGAAACACCTCGTAGTCGTACTCGGTGGAATGCAAGCCCATGGCCTCGTGCAACAAGGGGCGCATGTGGTCGCGCACATACATGGTGGCGTACACCGCCAGGATGAAAAAGCGAATCCACCAGCGGTTGACACCTTGCAGCAGTTTGGGGTCAGCGCGCATGATCAGGGCGAAGGACTCGCCGTGGCGGAACTCGTCGTTGCACCAACGCTCAAACCAGCGAAAGATGGGGTGAAAGCGCTTGTCGGGGTTCTTTTCGAGCTGGCGAAAGATGGTGATGTAGCGCGCATAGCCAATTTTTTCGGACAAATACGTCGCATAAAAAATGTATTTCGGCTTGAAGAAGGTGTATTTTTTGCTGCGCTTGAGTTGGCCCAAATCGAT
>CANFPJ010000169.1 GCA_947448885.1 Comamonadaceae bacterium | reverse complement strand
CATGTGCACGGCGCGTTTTTGCACAACCTGCGCCAGGTCGATGTGCAAGTCCCCTTGCGCCGCTTGGTGGCCATCACCGGCGTCAGCGGTTCGGGCAAATCCACTTTGGCGCGCGACGTGCTGCTGCACAACGTGGCGGCAGCGGTGGGTCAACGATCCAGCCAGGCCGGGCGCAAGGCCGACGAAGCTGGAAAACACCCGGCCTGGGTCGGTTGTGTGGGCGTGCAAGGCTATGCCAGCATCGACCGGGTGCTGGAGGTGGACCAAACCCCGATTGGCAAAACCCCGCGCAGTTGCCCAGCCACTTATATTGGTTTTTGGGACACCATCCGCAAACTGTTTGCCGACACCTTGGAGGCCAAGGCGCGCGGCTACGGCCCGGGGCGTTTTAGTTTCAACACCGGCGAGGGCCGCTGCCCCGGTTGCGAAGGCCAAGGCATGCGCACCATCGAGATGAACTTTTTGCCTGACGTGAAAGTGTTGTGCGAAGTCTGCCACGGCAGCCGCTTCAACCCCGAGACGCAGGCGGTGAGCTGGCGCGGCAAACACATTGGCGAGGTGCTGCACATGGAGGTGGACGAGGCGGTGGACTTCTTCGCCGCCATGCCCACCATCAGCCACCCCTTGCAACTGCTCAAAGACGTGGGCCTGGGTTATTTGACCTTGGGCCAACCTTCGCCCACGCTGAGTGGCGGCGAGGCGCAGCGCATCAAGCTGGTCACCGAGCTGTCCAAGGTGCGCGACGACGTCACCCGCCGCGGCAACAAAGCGCCACACACCTTGTATGTGCTGGACGAACCCACGGTGGGCTTGCACATGGCCGATGTGGACAAGCTCATCAGCGTGTTGCACCGCTTGGTCGATGCCGGGCACAGCGTGGTGGTGATCGAGCACGATTTGGACGTCATCGCTGAGGCCGATTGGGTGATCGACCTGGGGCCGGACGGCGGCGACGGCGGTGGCCAGGTGGTGGCCGCCAGCACCCCCGAGGCCTTGGTGCGCCAAGGCACCCACACCGGGCGCGCATTGGCCCCCGTGCTGGCGCGCGTGTGAGGGGCATCTGGCCCGCTAAAATCGCCGCCACGCACGCGGTTCGCCACGTCTCAGCCCAACCGCCACACTCCCCATGAACATCCGCACCCAACGCCTGATCGACGCCGTGGTCGGCCAGGCCTTGTGCGCTGTGCTGTCGCTGTGGGCGCGCTGCTGGGCGCGGCCGCTGCCGCCATTGTCCGAGCAACCGCTGCGCCAGGTGCTGGTCATCATGCTCTCAGAAATGGGCTCGATGGTGCTGGCCGGCCCGATGTTTGCCCGCATCCGCCAGCAACACCCGCAAGCGCAAATCCACATCTTGCAGTTGGCCCGCAACCAACAGGTGGCGCGCATGCTGCAACTCGCCCCCGACACCCATTTGCACGGCTTGGACGACAGCTCGATGTTCAGCTTGCTGGCCGACATCTGGCGGGTGATGCGCCAGTTGCGCCAACTGCGCTTGGACGCCGTCATCGACTGCGAACTGTTCTCGCGCATCAGCGCCTTGCTGGCCTATGCCTGTGGGGCGCGTTGGCGCGCGGGCTTCACGCCGCACACCCAAGAGGGCTTGTACCGGGGCTCGTTCATGAACGCGGCCATTCCCTACAACCCGTATCGCCACATCAGCCAGCAGTTTTTGGCCTTGGTCGATGCCATTGGCGCGGCCGACGCGCCGCGCAGCAAACGCGTGCCCATGCACCCGATGGCCACCGACAGCGGTTTGTCGCTGGTGTTTGCGCCCAGCCAGTTGAGCGACTATGCCCAAGCCCTGCGCCGCGACCACCCGGCCTTGATGGCCGCGCCGCAGCGGGTGCTGATGTACGCCGGTGGCGGCTTGCTGCCCATCCGCGCTTGGCCGGCGGCGCATTACGCCGAATTGGCCCGCGCTTTGTGCGACCAAGGCCACGCCGTGGCGGTGATTGGCCTGCCCGAAGACCAGCCGCTGGCGCAAGACATCTTGCGCATGTGCGACCACCCGCTGTGCCACAGCCTGGTGGGCTACACCGGCAGCTTGCAAGAGTTGCTGATGCTGTTTCACCACTGTGATGTGCTGGTCACCAACGACGGCGGGCCGGGCCACTTTGCCAGCTTGACCCCCATCCGCACCCTGATGTTTTTTGGCCCCGAAACCAGCCGCTTGTATGGCCCTTTGACGCCCCGCGCCACGGTGATCGAACTGGGCTTGCCTTGCTCCCCGTGCTTGAGCGCGTACAACCACCGCGATACCCCGTGCAACGGCGACAACCAGTGCTTGAAGCAAATTGACGTGGCCCAGGTGCTGCGCCTGACCCAAACCCAACTGGCGCTGGCGGCCAGCCCTGGCCCCTGAGCATGCAGGCTTCACCCTTTTCTCACTGGCCGCTGATCGGGCCCTTGGCCGATCGCTTGTGGCCCTTGGTGATGTGGTTTTTGCGCTGGCGCTATGCCCGCTTCGCGGTGGTCGGGGCCAGCGGCACGGTGGTCAATATGTTGGTGTTGTACCTGCTGCAAGAGTGGTTGCTGCGCGGCATCGAGCCCGCTCAACAACGTTTGTATTTGTCGCTGGCCGGCGCGATTGCCTTGGCCACGGTGAACAACTTTTGCTGGAACAGCTGGTGGACGTGGTCTGACCGTTTGGCCGCAGACCAAGCCGTGTTGGCACTGGACCGCGCCACCGCCACGCGCTTTGTCACCTATGCCTTGGCCTCGTGGTTGGGCATTGGCATTCAGTATGGGCTGACGTTGTGGTTGTCGGGCCACATGTATTACCTGTTGGCCAACCTGATCGCCATTGTGGTGGCCAGCATCAGCAACTTTGTGGCCAACGACCGGTGGACCTTCCGCCGCCGCCCACCGCCGTGAAAGCTTTGCCACGCCCCACCCCCATGCCTTGGCTGTGGGCGCTGTTGGTGTTGGCCGTGGGCGTCTACCTGTGGGGTTTGGGTGGCAACCACATGATGCGCAATGGCGATGAAATGGTTTACGCCCACATCGCCCGCATCACCGCCGAAGCCGGGCAGTGGCTGCCCTTGCAGTCTGAGTTGCCGGGCATGCGCAACACCAAGCCGCCGTTGTTGTTTTGGCAGGCCTTGGTGGCGGGCGACTGGGGCCGCGACTGGAGCTTGTGGCAACTGCGCTTGCCCAGCGTGATCTACACCTTGGCGGTGTGCGCCCTGATGGCCGCCACCCTGCGCCGTTTGCGTGTCAGCGCCGCCACCACGCTGTGGGCGGTGCTGATTTATCTGGCCTTCATCGGCACCTTTCGCTACGGCCGCCCCTACCTGACCAGCGCGGCCGAAACCTTTTGGTTTGGCTTGCCCATGTGGTGGTTGCTGTGGCACATCCAACCCGCCCAGCCCGGGGCTCCTCGTTTGGAGCAGGCTTGGGTGTTGCGCCAACCGGGTTCGGTGGCGGTGTGGGTGTTGTTGGGTTTGGCCGTGGGTTTGGGCTTGGCCTACAAATCGTTTGCCCTCATCGCGCCCGTGGCCGCCAGCGTGGCCGTGTGGCGCTTGTGGTGGTCGCCCACGCTGCATGCCGCTGCCTGGTGGTCGGCTGCTTGGCGCACCGCGCTGATGTCGATGGTGGCGCTGGCCGTGATCGCCAGTTGGTTGTGGCTCGACCCCGATCCGCAAGCCGTGTGGCAAGAATTTGTACTGGGCGAAAACGCCGGCAAGATGGCCAGCGCCCAAGGCTATTGGCAAAGCCTGTTCAGCTTTTCGGGCTTGGGCAGTTATGCCTTGTCGCCTCTGCTGAATGCCGGGTTTTTGGCGCCCTGGGTGCTGGCCGCGCTGTGGTGGGGCGCCCGTGCACCTTGGCGGCGCGGCAGCGTGGTGGGGGCTTTGGTGTTGTGGATGTTGGTGTGGTGGTGCGTGTTTTTGTTGCCCAGCCAGCGGTCGGCGCGCTACCTGATTCCCACCTTGCCTGCCTTGGCCATCTGTGTGGCTTTGGTGTTGCCGCGCTTGGGGCGTTGGGCGCATGTGGTCGTGGCGTTGCTGCTGCTGCCCGCCTTGCTGTGGTTGGGCCGGGTGGGCTGGGTGCTCGGCGACTTGGGCGTGGCCAATGCCCTTGATTTGTGCGCGGTGGCACTGGCGGTGTTGTCCGGCCTGGGCGCCGTTCTGTGGCTGGGCTGGCGCCGTGGCCACAGCCCGGCGGCTGCGCTGGCGGCGGTGTTGTTCACCTATGCCAGCTTGGCGGCGGTGTTTGCACCCCTCAATGGTGCCAATGGCCAGTACCGGTCCGACGCGGCCCGTGCCCTGGCCCCCACCACGGTGGTGGTGCCCAGCGACTTCAATGCCACGTATGAGGCCTATGCGTTTTTCCTGCCCGGCCACCGTTACCGGCCCGATAACGCCCTCAGCCAAGCCTGGGGCCGGGGCGAGGCACCTGACAGCGCTGGTGTGTTCATTTGGATCGCGCCCACGCCCGATGCCACCCCTGCATGCTGGCCTGCGCGTTGTGAACGCTTGGACCAACGCTGGGACTTGAAGGGCCGCCACACCCCGGGTGAAGTTCGCCTCGACAACCTGTGGCAACCGCAAGACTGGTTGCTGCAGCGCGAGTGGTTGTTGCGGGTGCGGTGAGGCGCAAAGTGGCTGTTGATGGATAAAGTATTGCGGCCGAGCCAAAATGCGTCATCAAATTTAAGGTGACATTCAGAACTTGAAAAAAATCATCATCATTGCAGGACCCAATGGCGCTGGCAAAACCACCTTTGCCCGTGACTTTTTGCCTGCAGAAGCCCAAACGCTTAGGTTCATCAACGCCGACTTGATTGCAGCGGGCTTGGCGCCATTCAATCCGGAGTCTGCTTCTTTCAAAGCTGGCCGCCTGATGCTTGAAGAAATTGACGAATGTGTGGATGCTGGCCGCAGCTTTGCTTTTGAAACCACCCTGTCTGGCTTGTCCTACATGCGCAAGATAAGGGTCTGGCAACGCCTTGGCTATCAAGTGAAGCTGTGGTTCTTGTCCTTGCCCAATGAAGACATTGCCGTTTCCAGGGTTGCCCGCCGAGTTCTGCAAGGGGGCCACCACATCGCGGAGGAAGTGATTCGCCGTCGGTTTAAATCTGGACTGGTCAATTTTCATG
>CANFPJ010000168.1 GCA_947448885.1 Comamonadaceae bacterium | reverse complement strand
TTGAGTTGCACATGCCGCTGGGCGCGGGCAATGGCCGGCCCGGACGAGTCGATGGAAGTCACCAAAGCCCCGGCGCCCAGCACACCGGCTGCGCGCATGCCGCTCAAAGCAGCCACGCTGAAGCCGCCCGTGTAGCAGTAGCAATTGAGCACTTGTGTGAACCCCAAGCGCTGGGCGTATTGGGCAAATTTGTGTCGGCTGTCGCGCTGATCGAGGTAAAAGCCGGTTTTGTGGCCTTCTGCCACATCCAAGCTCAACTGCCAAGCGTGTTCGCGCAAGCCAATGTCGGTGTGACCTGCGTCACCCACCGGTTGGCGCAGCCATCCGCTGTGCGGCTGCAAGCCCTCCAAGGCGCGCACGCCGGAGTCAGAACGCTCAAACAAGCGGCCCACGCCCGTGGCGCTGCACAAGGCGTCGGCAATGGCGGACTTCCAGCGCTCGCTGCCGCTGGAGAGAAACTGCGCCACCAAGGTTTCCCCATAGCGGTCGACGATCAGGCCGGGCAAGCCGTCGGCCTCGCCGTGCACCAAGCGCACACCGTCGCTGTCGATGTCCATGCGCGCCCGCGCGGCGATGGCAGTGTGCAAGCGGCGGGCAAAGAAAGCATCGTCAATGCGCTCGGTCTCATCAAAACTCCAAATGCGGGCGCGAATTTTGGAGCTGGGGCTGAACGCCGCCCAACCCAAAAATTGCCCGGTGGCCGACTCCACCCGCACCGTCTCGCCGCTGTCGCCACTGCCTTTGGCAATGGCGTTGTCGTAAATCCAGGGGTGGCGCCGCAAGGCGGCGCGCTCTTTGCCCTCACGCAGGCGCAATGTTTTCATGGGACAGACCGTTTCATTTTTTATGCGCCCGGGGGTGGGCCGCGTCATAAACCTGGGCCAGGTGGCTGAAATCCAAGCGCGTATAAACCTGGGTGGTGCTGATGCTGGCGTGGCCCAGCAACTCTTGCACCGCCCGCATGTCACCGCTGGACTGCAGCAAATGGCTGGCAAACGAGTGGCGAAGCATGTGCGGGTGCACGGGTGTGGCCACACCAGCCAAAGCGGCGCGGCGCTTCAAGCGCTGGCGCACCGCGTCGGCGCTCAAACGGGTGCCGTGTCGGCCCACAAACAAGGCCGCTTGGGCGGGGTCGCGCACATGGGCTTGACGCACGGCCATCCACGCTTGCACGGCTTTCAATGCCACCAACCCGACTGGCACGCTGCGCCGCTTGCTGCCTTTGCCCAGCACATGGGCCAAGCCCGCGGCCAAGTCAAGCCAGCCCAAAGCCTGGCCACTGTCGCGGACATCCAATCCGACCAACTCCGCCACGCGCAAGCCGCTGCCATAAAGCAACTCCACCATGGCCGCATCACGCGCTTCGAGCCATGGGTCGTCTTCGCTCACCACATGATCGGCCAACTGGACGGCCTGGTCCACATTCAAGGCCTTGGGCAAGGGCTTGGCGCCCTTGGGCGGTCGCACGCCTTGAACAGGGTTGGTGGCGACCAAGCCCTCTCGCGCCAGCCATGCATAAAAGCCGCGCCAACCCGACAAGATCAAGGCAATGCCGCGGGCGCTGCGGCCTTGGGCGTGCATCTGCGCCACCCAGCGCCGCACATGAGCACTGTGCACCTGGGCCAGGTCCACGGGCACCGCGCGCGCCAGTGCCGCCAAGCGCTCCAAATCCAGGCCGTACAAAATCAGTGTGCGTTGGGCCAAGCGCTTTTCAAACTGCACATGGTCGAGGTAACGCTGAACGCGCACGTCGCGCGCGGCGTCTTGTGGGTCAGGTGTCATGCCAGCGGGCGTTGTCATGGGGTGCGTGGCCAGTCACACCGCGCCAAGGTCACGCCTCAGCGCAGGCGCTGCAAAGCGGCACTGGCCAAAGTGCTCAAGCTGTCCAAGAATTCGGTGCCCATGCCGGCGTGATAGCGCTGGCTGTCGGGGGAGGCCAACACCAACAAGCCCATGGCCGACGCGGGCGCATCGCCCTGGCTGGGCACGCGCAGGGTCACCAGCGCCAAGGATTGGGCCGCTTCAGGGTTGGCCAACCATTGAGCGGCTTCAAACCCATTGTTGATGCCGCAATACGGTTGGCTGAGTGACTCGGCAAACAACTGGATGTCTTCGCTCACGCCCTGGGCAAAAGGCTCACCCTGGTGGGCTTGAGCGACGCCCCACAAGCGCAGGGCCACTTGCGGCACCATGAACTGGTGCTCGATTTGCTCGGCCAACACGCGCGGCAAATCGCTGGCCTGGGGCACCAAAAACAAGGCCTGTGACCAGCGTTGCAAGCGCTGGGCCAGCACCGCGTTGTCGTTGCCATGGCGAATCATCTCCATCATGCGCGCTTCGAGCGCGCGGATTTTTTCGCGCAACATCTCGGCCTGGCGCTCTTGCAAGCTGACCGCGCGCCCGCCATGGGGGCTGCCCAGGCGAACGGTGGCCAATAACTCAGCGTGGCGGTCAAAAAAGTCCGGCGTGTGAACCAGAAATTGGGCGATGTCGTCTTCGGTGATGGGGTTGAGTGCGGCTGATTTCATGCGATGTCGGGCAGTTCTGTTTCACCGTGGAAGACCGTGGTCGCTGCACCGGTCATGCGCACCGACGAAGCATCCCCGGACCAAGAAATCTCGAGCGTACCACCGCGGGCATGCACCGCCACATCGGCGTCGAGCCAGCCCAAGGCCTGACCGGCCACCACTGCCGCGCAAGCGCCCGTGCCACAAGCCAAGGTTTCGCCCGCACCGCGCTCAAACACGCGCAAGCGAATTTCGCGGCGCGAGACGATCTGGGCAAAGCCCACATTCACGCGCTTGGGAAAGGCTGGGTGGTGCTCCAGCACCGGCCCCCAGCTGAGCACCGGCGCGGTGTCGACATCGTCGACCCACAGCACCGCATGCGGGTTGCCCATCGACACCGGTGTGATGTCGGCACTGTGGCCCGGCCACTCAATGCGCCAGCGGCCTGTTTGGTGGCCAGCGTCTGCGGGCAAGGCCAGCGCATGTTGGGGATCAAAGGGGATGCGGGGCAAGTCCCAAATGGGGGCGCCCATATCGACGCTGACCAAGCCATCGGGGCGCTCGGTCAAGGTGATCACACCGCCATGAACTTTGACGCGCACACTGCGCTGATCGGTCAAACCTTGCTCACGCACGTAGCGCACAAAACAGCGCGCGCCATTGCCGCAATGCTCCACCTCGCCGCCGTCGGCGTTGTGGATCACGTATTCAAAATCAACGTCCGGGCTGGGGGCGGCGCGCACACTCAAAATTTGATCGGCCCCCACACCAAAGTGGCGATCGGCCAGCCATCGGTATTGGGCGGGGCTCAAGTTCAATCGCTGTTGGGTTTCGTCCAACACGACAAAGTCGTTGCCGGCGCCTTGCATTTTGGTGAAGCGGATGTGCATTTGTGGATTATCTGCGAGGACTTCTGGAACTCCCTCTCGGAAACGCACGCCTTGCTGGCCTAGGTCTTGACTCCCCCTCACAAACCGCCATCTCGGGGTATGCATGCCTCCTCCGGTCGCTTCGCTCCGACGTCGTCGGCCCGCACACCCACTCGTGCCGGTTTCTAAGTTGCTTTGGTTGCTTGCTGAGGGTGGGCTCCCCCTCTAAACCGCCATCTCGGGGTATGCATCCCTCCTCCGGTCGCTGCGCTCCAACGTCGTCGGCCCGCACACCCACTCGTGTCGGTTTCTAAGTTGCATTGTTGCGTGCTGAGGGTGAGCTCCCCCTCTAAACCGCCATCTCGGGGTATGCAGCCCTCCTTCGGTCGCTGCGCTCCAACGTCGTCGGCCCGCACACCCGCTCGTGTCGGTTTCTAAGTGGTGTTGGTTTGCCAATTGTTGGCGTGCCTCCATCTCTTTCGCAGCACCGATGGTGGGTGCGTCGCCCGACAACATCGGAGCTCAGCGACTGGCAGAGGTCGGCGTACCCGCCAGCGGGGCGGGTTCAGAAAAAGCTCAGGGGGTCAGATGGAGCGACACCCAAAGTCAGCGCAAAAGAATTGGAATCTGACCCCCATTAATGACCCGCATGAAATGCGAGCCTCTGAAATGCTCAATGCGCTTCTGGCGTGATTTGCAACGCCACCAGGATGCGGGCGACCATGTTGTAGGTGGCGATAGCGGTGGTCAGCTCCAACATTTCAGTGGTCGAAAAATGGCTGGCCAGTTGCTTGAACAACGCCTCATCGACCTTCACATCGATGGTCATTTGGGCGGCGTACTGCAGCACCAAACTCTCTAGCGGGGCCAAGGCGGGATGGTGGATGGCTTGGCGTGCGTCGCCCTTGAGGACAGCTTGCAAGGCGTCCAACTCGGCCTGGGTGCCGCCCGCGGTGATGAAGTCGGGGGCGTGGTGGTGGTATTCATACTCGGCGCCGGTGATCAAGGCCACGGTGCATATGCCCAACTCGCACAGCTTGCGGCTGGCCGACAAGCCGGTGCGCACATTGCGCAAGTACACATTCCAACCACTGGCCACGGGCTCGCTCCAAAGCAAGGCTTTGTCCAGGTTGATCAACTTGCCACCACGGCGCGCCATGATGCCGTCGACCAAAGCAGCGGGTTGGGGATGGGCTTCGGGGGTCCAATCGGGGATGCGCATGGTGGTGTGTCCTGTGGTTGAAAAATTCGCGCCAAGCTTAACAGTGATGGTTCATGCGGGGTCGGTCCCAGTGATATGAAGGTCTCGGTCACTTAGGCCGGGCGTCATTGGGGTCGCATCGATGGGGCAGCATCATTGGCGTCGGGTCATTGGGATCGGTGAAACTTTTGCTGAGCCCGCACCGCTGGCGGGCACGCCGCCCTCCGCCAGTCGCTTCGCTCAGATGTTGTCGGGCGACGCACCCACCATCGGTGCTGCGGATGAGACGTATGCACACCATCAGTTTGCTAACAAACGCCACCCCAAAATCGACACGAGTGGGTGTGCGGGCCGACGACGTTGGAGCGAAGCGACCGGAGGAGGCACGCATACCCCGAGATGGCGGTTTATGTGGGGGAGTCCACGGCCACGCACACCACACAACCACCCCAAAACCGACACGAGTGGGTGTGCGGGCCCGACGACGTCGGAGCGCAGCGACCGGAGGAAGAGCGCGCACCCCGAGATGGCGGTTTTAGAGGGGGAGTTCAGCGCACCCCAAAGGCCAGATCAATCCGACTTGATGTTGTTGTCCCGAACCACCTTGGCCCAGGT
>CANFPJ010000167.1 GCA_947448885.1 Comamonadaceae bacterium | reverse complement strand
GCCTTTGGAGGTTTTGAACAACTCCTTGACCCGCCCGGTGATTTTGAGTTGCCCATCGGAGCGGCGCTCGCCCAAGTCGCCGGTGCGAAAGTAGCCATCGGCGGTGAACGACTCGGCATCCAAATCGGGCCGTTTGTAGTAGCCCACCATTTGGCCGGGCGACTTGATCAGGATTTCGCCCTCAGGGCTGAGCCTGACTTCAACGCCAGGGTAGGGGATGCCCACATAGCCGGGCTCATTGAACTGCTCGGTGCCGGTGTGCGAATAGGCAAAGTCCTCGGTCATGGCATAACCTTCGACCAAGCGCAAACCCAATTGGCGGTACCAACGCACCAACTCGGCCGGTAAGGGCGCAGATCCGCTGCCGGCCAAGGTGGTTTGGTCCAGCCCCAAACCCGCCAATACTTTGCGGCGAACGATGTTGCCCAGGATGGGAATGCCCAATAAAACCCCCAGCTTTTTGGGTGGCATCTTGGCGTACACGCCTTGCTGAAACTTGAGCCACAAGCGCGGCACCGAAATGAAGATGGTCGGTCGCGCCCGCTGCAAGTCGATGACAAAGGTGTCGAGTGCTTCGGCAAAAAACACCTGGATATGACCGCTGTACAAAGCCACGCTTTCGACAAATGCGCGCTCAAACACGTGGGCCAGCGGCAAGTAAGAGAGCATGCGGTGGGATTTGCCGGCGCCCTGGTCTTTTTCCAAAAAATCAAAAATGCCTTGGGCCACGTCTGCGATGCGGCCAAAGTTGTGCATCACCCCTTTGGGCTGACCGGTGGAGCCAGAGGTGTACATCAACATGGCCAAATCGTTGGCCGAACGATGGGGTTCGCCGGGCATGGGGCTGGTTTTGGCCACGATGTCGTCCCAGCGCTGGAAGGCGGTGGCGGGCGCCAATGGCATGGCGATGCATGGCACCCCTTCAGGCACACCAGGGGCTTGATCGGGCCAGGTGTCGAGCTTGCCAACAAACAACAGGCTGGATTCACTGTGTTCGAGCACATAACGAATGGTGTCGGCGTTTTCAGTGGGGAAGATCGCCACCGTGGTGTAACCGGCCATCCAAATGGCCAATTCGGCCATGAAAAAGTGGGCGCAGTTTTTCGACAAGATGCCCACTTTGGCGCCAGGTGGCAAGCCCTGGCTTTGCAAATGCGTGGCCATGCGCCGCGCTTGGTCCATGGTTTGGGCCCAGGTATAGGTGGCCACCTGCCCCCCACCGGTGGGTTGGGTCAAAAAAACCTGCTGGGCCAAGGTTTTTTCGTGGGCATAGACGTGGTCTAGCAAGGTGGATTTGGGCATGGTGTGCGTGAGTGCGATGGGTACAGGGGGCAGTGGTGGATAACAAGTTCGGGACCTGTGCACCACCATCGAAATGTGTGGGCCATTCTAAAACTAAGGCATACACAGGCGTCCTCGGGTTGCCCCTGATCCTGGCGCACTTGGGCTGCGACCATGGGGGTTGGTCAAAGGGCCCCTCGGCCACCCCGTATGGCGCGCACTAGAATGAAATACAAAGGGTTACTCCATGGCCCCATTCAGGATAGACCATGAAAATTGGCTGGTTCGTTGTGTTTTTGCTTTTACCGACTTGGGTCGGGGCGCAAAAGGTTGTTTTTATCAACCCGGGCAAAAGTGACGAAGCTTACTGGGTGGGGGCCTCTCAGAGCATGGCGCTGGCCGCTGAGAGCTTGAAAATGAATTTAGAGGTCCGCTATGCCGAAAGAGAACATCTGCGCTCATTTGACATCGCCCGTGAATTGATCGCCAGACCTGCTGACAGCCGACCCGATTACGTCGTGTTCTCCAACGACCATGCGGTCAGTCCGGAGTTGTTGCGCTTGTTTGAACCCAGTGGCATCAAAAGCTTCTTGGCCTATAGCAAACCCAGCCCACAAGAGCGCGCCCAAACGGGGCAGCCTCGACAAAAATTTAAAAACTGGATTGGCTCGTTGGAACCCAAAGCCCAAGACGCGGGTTACCTGACGGCCCAAGCTTTGATCCGCAAAGGGCGGGCCCTGAAAGCCTATGCGCCAGATGGGCGCTTGCACCTGCTGGCCATTGCGGGCGATCGCTCGACCAACTCGTCCATCTTGCGCAATGCGGGCATGCGGCAAGCCGTGAAGGAAGCCGGCGATGTGGTGTTGGACCAAGAAGTGTATGGCGATTGGACCCGTGACAAAGCCGCAGAACAAGCCCAGTGGTTGTTTCAGCGATACCCGCAAGCCAGGCTTTTATGGGCAGGCAATGATTTGATGGCGTTTGGCGCCATGCAAACCCTCGAGCAGCGCGGGGGTGTGGTCGGTAAGACGGTCTTGTTCAGTGGCGTCAACACCTCAGACGAAGCCTTGGATGCGTTGCGCCGTGGGCGTTTGAGTGCGTTGGCCGGTGGACACTTTGTCACGGGTGCATGGGCCATGGTCATGATTCACGACCATCACCGTGGGAAAGACTTTGTCGATCAGGGCTTGGAGTTGGAAATGCCGATGTTTGCCTTGTTCACACCGCAACTGGCCGACCGGTTTCAAGCGGTCTTCAATGGAAAAAAGCCGATTGACTTTCAAAGGTACAGCAAAGTGTTGAACCCCCGTGTGCAACGCTATGCCTTTGGCTTTGAGCAACTGCTCAAGTAACCGCGAAGTGGACAGGCCCATGCGCCCTTTTCGATCGATTGTTCAGGTGCTGATCGGGCGTATCTTTGTGCTCGCCGTGGTGGTGTTGTTGATCGCTCTGGGCCTGCAAGCGTGGTGGGCGCAGGCGCAAAACGAGCAGCATTTTCAGGAGTTGATCCAAGAGGTCAGCGATACCAATGTGCCCATGATGGCCTTGGCTTTGTGGGACATCGAGCCCGATGCACTTCGGGCACAAATTGATTTTTTGGCCAAACGTCCTGAAATCGGATATGTCCAACTCAAAGCCACCACCGGTCAGGTTTTCGAAAAAGGGGCCGCGTCTTTGTTGGGCAGCGAGAACGTGCACCGCTTGGGGATTCCCTCTCCCCAAGGCAATCTGACGTTGGGGGAGTTAACCCTGGTGGTGAACCCCAGCTATTTTTGGCGCAATTTCTTCAACATGGCTTGGCAGGCGGCCTTGGCTTATTGCCTTCTCACGGCCGTCATTTGCTTGTTGATCGTTTACATGCTCAAGCACGATTTGCAACGACCCCTTCAAAACATCGCTCAGTTTGCGTCAGAGCTCACCTCTGAAAACTTGATCCATACCTTGCAATTGGATCCGCGCTCGAATGCCCGTGAGGATGAAATTGACCTGTTGGCCAGGGCATTTGCACAGTTGCAAAACAGCTTGCAGCGCCACATTGATGACTTGAATGCGTTGGTGACCGAACGCACGGCGCAGCAAGAAAAACTGCTGCTGGCGAACCAAAAATCCCAGGTCGCCAATTTGGCGAAATCACAATTCTTGGCCACCATTTCGCATGAGCTCAAAACACCTTTGAACGGTATTTTGGGCATGGCCCAATTGCTCAAACACGTGGACATCACCCCAGCGCAACGCATGGAGTACGCGCAAATCATTTTGGACTCGGGCAAGTCTTTGGATACGTTGATCAAAGATTTGCTGGATATTTCGCAAATCGAGGCCAACAAATTGGTGCTGCGCTCTGAACCCTGTGATGTGGTCGCGCTGACACACGATGTCACCACCTTGTTCTTCCGATCGGCCCAGCAAAAAAACCTGACCATCGAATCGCAGTGGTTGGGGCAGCCAGATGGCTTGTTCAGAACCGATCCGATTCGATTGCGCCAGATGTTGTCCAACTTGGTCAGCAACGCCATCAAATTCACCGAGACCGGATTTGTGCGCATCGTCGGTCAAGAAGTCGAACGCAATGGGGCTGAAGCCATTTTGGAGTTTTCAGTCAGCGACAGCGGCATTGGCATTGCTGCCGACAAACTGGATTTGTTGTTCAAGCGATTTTCCCAAGTCGATGCCTCTCACACGCGCAGCTTTGAAGGCACGGGGCTGGGCCTGTCCATCATCGAAGGTTTGGCCAAGCGCATGGGTGGTGGTGTGGGGGTGGAAAGCCAAATGGGTGTGGGGTCCCGGTTTTGGTTTCGCATCCAAGTGGTGGTTTTGGACGCGTCGGGCCATGTGTGGGGGGGTGCTGCCACGGCTGTTTCGAACCCATCGGCCCGTGAAAATGCCTCGGCTGCCGTTGCGTCACCAGCCAAGGCTGAAACCACCCAGCCAGGCCAAGCCCGCCACCGGGGCATGGCCATGGTGGTTGAAGACAACCCCATCAATCAAAAAATTGTCGAAGCTGCCTTGGCCCGGGTCGGCATGCAAGCGGTTTGCCTGAGCAATGGCCAAGAGGCTGTGAACGCGGTGACCCAGGGGCTTCAGCCACACGTCATCTTGATGGACATGCAAATGCCGATCATGAACGGCTTGGAGGCGACCCAAGCGATCAGAGCCTGGGAGTTGGGTGCGCAAGCCAAACGCATCCCCATCTTGGGCTTGACCGCGGGCTCTGGGCCCGACATCGAACAAGAATGCATCGAGAGTGGCATGGATGCGGTGCTGTTCAAGCCCGTCGATCTGGACTTGTTGCAAGCGGCTGTGATGCCCTTTGCCGATGACCCGGCAACCGTGTGATCAAGCCAAACGCTGCTGGTGCCGCGCAATTTGCGCTTGCACCTGCGCAGGAGCGGTGCCGCCCACGGTGTTGCGGGCGTTCAAAGAGCCGTGCAGGCTCAACACCTCGTAAACATCTTTCTCGATGGCGGCGTGAAAGCCTTGCAGCACATTCAGCGGCAATTCGGACAGGTCGCAGTTGTGGCTGGTCGCAGCTTTCACAGCGTGCGCCACGGTTTCATGGGCATCGCGAAACGGCAGGCCTTTTTTCACCAAATAGTCGGCGAGGTCGGTGGCGGTGGCGTGGCCTTTTTTGGCGGCGGCTTCCATGTGGGCGGCGTTGACGGAGAGGCCGCCTTCTTTGGTGCCTGTTGCGTTGCTTTGGCCACCGATCATCTCGGCAAAGATGCGCAAGGTGTCTTTCAAGGTGTCCACCGTGTCAAACAGCGGCTCTTTGTCTTCTTGGTTGTCTTTGTTGTAGGCCAGCGGCTGGCCTTTCATCAAGGTGATCAAACCCATCAAATGACCCACCACTCGGCCGGTTTTGCCGCGTGCCAATTCGGGCACATCGGGGTTTTTCTTCTGCGGCATGATGGATGAACCGGTGGTGAAGCGGTCGGCCAGTTGAATGAAGGCAAAGTTTTGGCTCATCCAAATGATAAGTTCTTCG
>CANFPJ010000166.1 GCA_947448885.1 Comamonadaceae bacterium | reverse complement strand
CATTTTATGCGCATGGCGTGCGCATAAATGCCGTGACAAACCATGAACGCCCCGCTGCCCTTGCGTTGAGCTGCAGCCAAAAAGGGGCGCGCTTGCACCTATATTTGAGCCTTGCCCATGACCACCAGCCACCCGCCCAATCACCTAGCCAAGGCCCCCCGCCAAGCCAGCGCCATGTTGCTCGCCGCGGGCCGGGGCGAGCGCATGCGCCCACTCACCGACACCGCACCCAAACCTTTGCTGCCCGTGCGCGGCAAGCCACTGATGCAATGGCCCTTGGAGGGCTTGGCGCGTGGTGGGGTGCAAAGCGTGGTGATCAACACGGCGTGGTTGGGCGAACAAATTCCGGCGCATTTTGGTGATGCCTTTGCCGCTTCGGGCTTGCCACCCATGCGGCTTAGCTACTCTGATGAGGGCCGCGACTTTGGCGGCGCATTGGAGACAGCGGGCGGCATCGTGCGGGCCTTACCCCATTTGGCCGATGTGTTTTGGGTAGCGGCAGGAGACGTGTTTGCGCCAGCGTTTGCGTTTTCTGCTGAGGCTTACGAGCGCTTTACCGCCAGCCCACAGTTGGCGCACATCTGGCTGGTGCCCAACCCTGCGCACAACCCCGGGGGTGACTTTGGTTTGTCGGCAGCTGGGCTGGCTTTGAATCTGCCCAAATCTGTTGCGGCGCCTGAGCAAGCCGCACCAAATAGCCCCGCACGCCAAGTCCTTGACCCCCATCCAGCACCCCACGCGGCGCATTCACTGCGCTACACCTTCAGCACCATTGCGCTTTACAAACGCGCTTTCTTTGAAGCTGCTTGGTGCCCCATACCTGCTGGCAACCCAGAGGGCGTGAAAGCACCGCTTGCTGCCATGCTCAGGGCGGCCATGGATCAGGGCTTGGTCAGCGCATCTCTATACGAAGGCCTGTGGGTGGATGTGGGCACGCCTGAGCGATTGGCGCAGTTGAACAAAACGCCATCCGCTTGACAGTCCGTAGCCTGCTGGCTACATTTATTGCGTGCTGCACATACGCAAAACCCTTGTCTATGCCGAATGGATCGACAACTTGCGCGATCTGCAAGGGCGTGCACGGATTTTGGTGCGCGTGGAAAGACTGGCCTCGAGAAAGTAAAAGATGGCCTCAACCCTCACCACCCCTTACGATGTCGCGGACCATCTGCGCACCCGCGAAGAAATGGCAGCCTACATGGAAGCTTGCTTGGCAGAGGCCCATGGCGACGCGGCCATCATTGCCAAAGCCTTGGGAGATATTGCCCGCGCCAAGGGTATGAGCCAAGTGGCCAAGGATGCAGGGCTTTCACGCGAAAGCCTTTACAAAGCGCTGTCGGGTGAACGTTCACCCAGCTTTGACACCATCTTGAAAGTCATGAACGCATTGGGTTTGGAGTTGCGTGCGCAAGTGGCAAACCCATAAGCATTGAACAGGCCATTCAAACGCAACACCCCTCCTACAATCCCGCCATGACTTCTATTTACGCGCAACGCCGCGCTGCTTTGGCCGCCCAATTGGGCGCTGGCGGTGTGGCCATCATCCCCACCGCACCTGAGCGTGCTCGCAACCGCGACAGCGATTTCCCTTACCGCCACGACAGCTACTTTTATTACCTGACCGGCTTTACCGAGCCCAACGCTTGGCTGGTCATTTCGGCCAACGGTCACAGCACCTTATTTTGCGAACCCAAAGACGTGGAGCGCGAGATTTGGGATGGCATCCGCTTGGGACCAGATGCCGCCACCACCACCTTGGGGGTGGACGCCGCGCATTCGGTGCTAGCGCTGGACAGCTTGCTGCCGCCTTTGCTGGAAAACCAAAGCTGTGTGTGGTACCCGTTTGCCACCCACAAAGGCCTGGAGACGCGCGTCGATGAGTGGCTGGGCAAGGTGCGCGCCAAAGTACGCACGGGTGTGGTGTGCCCTTCGCAACAACGCGACCTGTGCGTGGTGTTGGACGAGATGCGCTTGGTCAAAGACGCCAGCGAGCAAGCCACGATGCGCCGCGCCGCCGCCATCAGCGCCGCCGCCCATGTGCGCGCCATGCAAACCAGCGCCCGCATGTTGCGCGCGGGCGAAGATGCGCGCGAGTACCACCTCGAGGCCGAGTTGCTGCACGAGTTTCGCCGCCATGGCGCACAGTTCCCGGCCTACACCTCCATCGTGGCCGCTGGCGCCAATGCTTGTGTGCTGCACTACCGCGCCGACACCGCGCCCCTGCGCGACGGCGAGTTGGTGTTGATTGACGCTGGGTGTGAGCTCGACGGTTACGCCAGCGACATCACCCGCACCTTTCCGGCCAATGGGCGCTTTACCGGCCCGCAGCGCGACCTCTACAACCTGGTGCTCGCCAGCCAAGACGCGGCCGTCGCCGCCACCCGCGCCGGCGCGCGCTTCACTGACCCGCACGACGCCACGCTGCGCGTGCTGTCACAAGGCCTGCTGGACCTGGCCCTGTTATCCAAGCAGCAACACGGCACCGCAGATGACGTGATCGCGAAGAAAGCCTATGTTGCGTTTTACATGCACCGCACCAGCCACTGGCTGGGCATGGACGTGCACGACTGCGGCAGCTACGTCGAGCCCGGCCACACGCCCCCTGCGGACACCAGCGTACCCAGCGCGCAACCGCCCGGGCGCATCTTGCACCCCGGCATGGTGCTGACCATCGAGCCAGGCTTGTACGTGCGCCCCAGCCCCGAAGTGCCCGAGGCGTTTTGGAACATCGGCATCCGCATCGAAGACGATGCCATCGTCACCGCCACGGGTTGCGAGTTGATCAGCCGAGGGGTGCCGGTGAAGGCGAATGAGATTGAAGCGTTGATGCGTTGATCCCGCGCTCTCAACGAGCGCCGTGCGCTGGCCCCATCAGAATTCCGTTGCGGATGAATGAGGAACATCACCCACAGCGTTTGCTTGTCAGTCTGGCATGGCTGCCCGCCCTGCCACCTACAATCGACCTCCCTGCCCACAACCCCCTGACGCAAGGGGGTCAAGCGCAGCCACCACGGAGAACCGCATGCCCCACCACACACCCGCCCACCCCCCCGTTTCACAAGACGAGGCACGCAAAGAGTTGCGGCGCGCGGCGCTGGAGTACCACGAGTTTCCCACCCCGGGCAAAGTGGCCATCCATGCCACCAAGCAGCTGATGAACCAGCGCGATTTGGCGCTGGCTTATTCACCCGGCGTGGCGGCCCCTTGCGAAGAAATCGCCAAAGACCCGAATGCCGCGTTTCGCTACACCAACCGGGGCAACCTGGTGGCGGTGATCACCAATGGCACGGCCGTGCTGGGCTTGGGCGACATTGGCCCCTTGGCTTCCAAGCCGGTGATGGAGGGCAAGGCGGTTTTGTTCAAAAAGTTTGCGGGCATCGATGTGTTCGACATCGAGATCAACGAGAAAAACCTGGACAAATTGGTCGACACCATTGCCGCCCTGGAACCCACGTTTGGCGGCATCAATTTAGAAGACATCAAAGCGCCGGATTGTTTTTATGTCGAGCGCAAGTTGCGCGAACGCATGAAGATCCCGGTCTTTCACGACGACCAACATGGCACCGCGATTGTGGTGGGCGCGGCCATCATGAACGGCTTGCGCGTGGTGGGCAAAGACTTGCAACACGTCAAGCTGGTCACCTCGGGCGCGGGCGCGGCGGCCTTGGCGTGCTTGAATTTGTTGGTCAAGCTGGGTTTGCCCAAAAAGAACATTTTTGTCACCGACCTGGCCGGCGTGGTCTACACCGGTCGCACCGAGTTGATGGATGAAGACAAGATTGGCTTTTCTCAAGACACCAGCGCCCGCACGCTGGGAGACGTGATGCAAGGCGCCGACATCTTTTTGGGCTTGTCGGCTGGGGGGGTGCTCAAGCCGGAGATGGTCAAAGCCATGGCGGCCAAGCCGCTGATCTTGGCGCTGGCCAACCCCACGCCCGAAATCTCACCCGAAGAAGTCAAAGCCGTGCGCGACGATGCCATCATGGCCACTGGTCGCACCGACTATCACAACCAAGTCAACAACGTTCTGTGCTTCCCCTACATTTTTCGCGGTGCCTTGGATGCGGGTGCATCCACCATCACCGACGAGATGGAGATTGCCGCCGTTCACGCCATTGCCGAGTTGGCCCAGGCCGAGCAAAGCGATGTGGTGGCTGCGGCCTATTCGGGCGAGCAGTTGGCGTTTGGCCCGGAGTACCTGATCCCCAAGCCCTTTGACCCGCGCTTGATGATGAAGATCGCGCCCGCCGTGGCCCAAGCCGCGGCCGACAGCGGCGTGGCCCTGCGCCCGATTGCCGACATGGACGCTTACCGCGAGCGCTTGCAAAGTTTTGTTTACGCGTCGGGCACCACCATGCGGCCCATTTTTGCGGCGGCCAAACGCGCCAGCAAAAAGCGCGTGGCCTACGCCGAGGGCGAAGACGAACGCGTGTTGCGGGCGGTGCAAATTGTGGTCGACGAAGGCTTGGCCAAGCCCACGCTGATTGGTCGCCCCGCCGTCATCGCCCAACGCATCGAGCGTTTTGGCCTGCGCTTGCGCGAAGGTGTGGACTACCAAGTGGTCAACGTCGAGAACGACCCGCGCTACCGCGACTTTTGGCAAACCTACCACCGCATGACCGCGCGCAAGGGCGTCACGGCCGAGTTGGCCAAGATCGATATGCGCCGGCGTTTGTCGCTGATCGGCACCATGCTGCTGCACAAAGGCGACGTAGACGGCATGATTTGTGGCACCTGGAGCCGCCCCGACACCCATTTGATTTATGTCGATCAAGTGATTGGCAACCGCCCTGGCGTGAGCACCTATGCCTGCATGAACGGCTTGCTGCTGCCAGATCGCCAATTGTTTTTGGTCGATACCCACCTCAACTTGGACCCCACGGCCGAGCAACTGGCCGAGATCACCATCATGGCGGCCGAAGAAATGCGCCGCTTTGGCATTGCGCCCAAAGCGGCCTTGTTGTCGCATTCCAACTTTGGCAGCAGCTTGACCGACAGCGCCGCCAAGATGCGCCGAACCCTGGCGCTGGTTCAACAGCGCGCGCCTTGGCTGGAAATCGACGGCGAAATGCACGGCGACGTGGCCCTGGACGGCGCCCTGCGCTCGGAGCAAATGCCCGACAGCAGCTTGACGGGCAACGCCAATTTGCTGGTTTTTCCCAACCTGGACGCGGCCAACATCTCCTACAACCTGCTCAAAACCGCCGCCGGCGGCAATATTGCCATTGGCCCGGTGCTGTTGGGGGCTGCCAAACCGGTGCACATCCTCACCGCCAGCGCCACGGTGCGCCGCATCGTCAACATGACGGCTTTGACCGTAGCCGATGCCAACGCCACCAGGTCTTAATTATTTACATAGCCCGCACTCACTTATATTGCTTGATTTCCGCCTTTGTGCGGAGAAACAAACCCTGGCTATTGCCTTGGGAATGCTTTTCCGTCATAATTCGGGCTGAGCTTTTTTCGGGTTATCCCGGTACTGGTTTGACTGGTGCAGGGGCAAAAGTTAGGGCTCGCAAACGTCAAATTTCATCTTTTTTATTGTTTTTTTTAGGAATTCAGCGGAGATGGACACGCCACTTCGTACCGTCAAATCCAACATCGTGCAGTCGATCCGCGCCCACCGGGTTCAGGATTTGCACGCGGCTGCGCAACATCTGGGGCATCACT
>CANFPJ010000165.1 GCA_947448885.1 Comamonadaceae bacterium | reverse complement strand
GGCGTTCGCGCCGCCACCGTGCGCAACCACAGCGCCACCCATTTGATGCACAAGGCCTTGCGCGAGGTGCTGGGCGAGCATGTGCAGCAAAAGGGCTCGCTGGTGAATGATGAGCGCACCCGCTTTGACTTTGCCCACAACGCACCGGTGACGGATGCGCAAATTGCCGACATCGAAGCGCGGGTGAACCATGAAATTTTGGCCAACGCCAGCACCCAAGCGCGGGTGATGGACATCGAGTCGGCACAAAAAACCGGCGCCATGATGCTGTTTGGTGAGAAATACGGCGAAACCGTGCGGGTGCTCGATATTGGCTCCAGCCGAGAGCTGTGCGGCGGCACCCATGTGCAGCGCACCGGCGATATTGGTCTCTTTAAAGTGGTGTCCGAGAGCGGCGTGGCCGCAGGGGTGCGCCGCATCGAAGCGGTCACCGGCGCCAATGCCTTGGCCTATGTGCAAAGCTTGGAGCGCACCGTGCAAGAGGCCGCAGGCAGCTTGCGCACGCCCACGGCAGAGTTGAACCAACGCATCCACCAAGTGCTGGACCAAGTCAAAGGATTGGAGAAAGAACTCGCCGCCCTCAAAGGCAAGTTGGCTTCCTCGCAAGGCGACGAATTGAGCGGCCAAGCTGTCGATGTCAAAGGCGTCAAGCTCATGACGGCCCGCTTGCCCGGTGCGGATGCCAAAGCCTTGCGCGAAACCTTGGACAAGCTCAAAGACAAGCTCAAAACCGCGGTGGTGGTCTTGGCCAGTGTGGACGGCGACAAGGTGCAAATCGCCGCTGGGGTGACTGCCGATACCCTCGGCAAAGTCAAAGCCGGTGAATTGGTGAATTTTGTCGCCCAGCAAGTGGGCGGCAAGGGCGGGGGCAAGCCCGACATGGCCATGGCCGGTGGCACACAGCCCGCTGGCTTGGATGCGGCGCTGGCCAGTGTGCAGGGGTGGGTGAGCGAGCGGCTTTAAACGCGAGGGCTTTAAGCCCTGGTGAAAACCTGTTCCATATGGCCTGGCCCATGGCCGGATGCAGGGCCTCAATCACCCTCTTGGGCAAGGGTTATCCAGGGGCTGGGGCGCTCTTGGCGCCATTTAGCA
Source organism: Comamonadaceae bacterium (assembly GCA_947448885.1). GTDB lineage: Bacteria > Pseudomonadota > Gammaproteobacteria > Burkholderiales > Burkholderiaceae_C > Limnohabitans. The sequence continues at coordinate 4,653 of CANFPJ010000165.1, read as the reverse complement.
TGGGCGCCATCGCCAGTGGGTGTCCGTGCGCAGGTTTGCGTGGGGTCGCCTTGGCGCTCAACCCCCAGGAGCGTTCATGTCCACCATTCAGGTCAATGGCCAAGCGCACAAAGTGCAGGCCGATTCCCAAACCCCTTTGTTGCACGTGCTGCAAAACGAATTGCTGCTCAAAGGTCCCAAATACGGTTGTGGCTTGGGCCAATGCGGCGCTTGCACCGTGCACATCAATGGCCAGGCGATGCGCTCTTGCGTGATGCCGGTGGGGGCGGTGCGCGGCGAGGTGACCACCTTGGAGGGATTGGGCACGCCCGACAAACCCCACCCCGTGCAAAAAGCCTTCATCGATGCCCAAGCTGCCCAGTGCGGTTACTGCATCAACGGCATGGTCATGACCACGGTGGCTTTTTTGAAGAAAACCCCCAAGCCCACCGACGACCAAATCAAGGCCGCGCTGGACGCCAACTTGTGCCGTTGCGGCACCCACATGCGCATCATTTCGGCGGTGCGCAAAGCCGCGGGGGTGGCAGCATGAAACGGCGCGCATTTCTCCAATCCTCGGCTGGTGTGGTGGTTGGCTTCAGCCTCAGTTTGTCACCGGTGCTGGCCCAACAAGCCGCTGACCCACGCTTTGCCCAAGTCGACGCTTGGCTCAAGATCGCGCCCAACGGCCAGGTCACCTTTCACACCGGCAAGGTCGAGTTGGGCACGGGTGTGCGCACCGCTTTGGCCCAAATGATTGCCGAAGAGCTGGATGTGGCGGTTTCCAGCATCCAACTGGTGATGGGGGACACCGATTTGTGCCCGGACCAAATTGGCACTTTTGGCAGCTTGACCATCATGCTCGCTGGCCCCCAGGTGCGCCAAGCCGCTGCCGAGGCACGCCTGGCTTTGGTTGAGCGCGCAGCCCAGCGCTTGGGCGTACCGGCCGATCAAATCCAAACCGCGCAAGGTGTGGCCAGAGCCCCCTCTGGTGCCAGCGTCAGTTATGGCGAGTTGGCCCAAGGCCCTGCTTTGGGGCGTGCCATCAGCGGCAAAGCCACCTTGAAAACCCCAGCGCAGTTCAAGCAAATTGGTCAATCGGTGCCCCGCGTGGAAATTCCGGCCAAGGTCTGCGGAACGCATGAATATGTGCAGCATGTGCGCGTGCCTGGCATGCTGCATGGGCGCATCATTCGCCCGGACATGCCTGGCGCCACTGCCTTGCAAATCGACGACAGCGCCCTGAAGACCATGGCCGGTGCGCCCAAAGTGGTGCGCAAGGGTAACTTTTTGGCGGTGGTGGCCGACACCGAAGACATGGCCATTCAAGCCGCCCAAGCGGTCAAGGTGCTGTGGAGTGCGGCCGAGCCTTTGCCCACCCCACAAGAGGTGCCGCAGCGCTTGCGCAGCACCCCATCAACCGCGCGGGAATTGCAGCGCACCGGTCGGGGTGCCGATACCTTTGCCCAAGCGGCCAAAACCCATCAGGCCGATTACTTTGTGCCGTTTCAGCTGCACGCCTCGATCGGTCCCTCATGCGCAGTGGCCGATGTGCGCGCCGACAAGGCAACCGTCTGGTCGGCCACGCAAACATCCTTCCTCACCCGGGGCAGTTTGGCCACCATGTTGGGCATGAAGCCCGCGCAGGTGCGGCTGATTTGGACCGAAGGATCGGGCTGCTACGGCCAAAATGGTTCAGACGATGTGTCGGGCGACGCCGCCTTGCTGTCGCAACTCGTGGGCAAGCCGGTGCGGGTGCAATGGATGCGCCGCCAGGAACACCAATGGGAGCCCAAGGGCGCCGCCATGGCCATGACAGTCAAAGCGGGTCTGGACGCCAATGGGCAAATCATGGGTTGGGACTACGCGGTGTGGAGCCCTAACCACGCCTTGCGGCCCTTTTATGACATGGCCGGCAATGTGCTGGCCGGCGAGGCCCTGGGCATGCCCGCGCGTTTTTTGCAAGCCGGTGCCGACCGCAATGCCAAGCCCACCTATGCCTTTGACAACAGCCGGGTGGTGCTGAACTTGCTCACCCAGTCGCCGTTGCGCTCATCGTCTTTGCGCGGTTTGGGCTCACCCCAAAACACCTTTGCCAACGAATCCTTCATCGACGAGATGGCGGTGCTGGCCGGCGCCGATGCGATCGATTTTCGGGTGCGCCACCTCAAAGACGAGCGCGCCATTGCGGTGTTGCGGGCTGTGGAAAAACGCGCTGGCTGGGACAAGCGCCCCAGTGGCGGTCGCAGCAACGGCGTGGGCCGAGGCGTGGCCTTTGTGCAGTACGACAACAACGCCGCTTATGTGGCGGTGAGCATGCAGGTGCGGGTGGACGACAAAACCGGTCGGGTGAAGGTTGAGCGCGTCTGCGTGGCCCACGATTGCGGCATGGTGGTCAACCCCGACGGCGTGCGCAACCAAATCGAGGGCAGTGTGATCCAAACCCTGAGCCGTGCCTTGATGGAAGAGGTGCAAACCACCCGACGCGAAATCACCAGTGTGGACTGGGTCAGCTACCCCATCTTGCGCTTTTCAGACCTGCCCAGCGCCATCGACATTGATCTGATCGATCGCCCCACGGTGCGGGCTGTGGGGGCGGGTGAGGCCACGGCGTCCCCCATATTTGCCGCCCTGGGCAACGCCATCTTTGACGCGACGGGTGTGCGCTTGCGCAGCGTGCCCTTCACCCCCGAGCGACTTTTGGCAGCGTGGCAAAAACGCGCGGCTTGAGCGGAGGCTGGCCGTGCGCCTCACCAAACCTTTGGCCAAGGCGTCGGACGTGGCGCAAGGCAACCCTGTGACCCGGGAAGTGGTGTCCGAAGGTTTTTGGGTTTCGGTGGGTGGCAAGCCCAATATGTCGCTGGCCCAGTAGCTCAAGGCCTACGACCCGAAAGTGCATGGGGGTGAGGTGATGGCCGATGGCCGCTCGGTGGGGGTTGAGGTCCCATCAAACCAAGAGGGTCTTGGCCAGTAAACCTAGCACGGCACAACCCACGATCACTTGAAGCACGCTTCGCTGGAAGCGCAACAGCGCGATGGCTGCACCCAAGGCCAAGACCGCTGATGCGCCGTCAAAAGGACCTGAAAAACCCATGGGCCACAGCACCTGGTGGCCAAAAAACAAGGCCAAATTCAGGATCACCCCCACCACGGCGGCGGTGATGGCGGTCAGTGGCGCGGTGAATTGGATCGCGTGGTGGCGGCTCTCCACCCAGGGGCCACCCGCCAAAATGAACAAAAAAGACGGCAAAAAGGTGAACCACGTCACCACATACGCCGCCACAGCGCCGGCCAAAAACAGGGCATCTGGGCCCAACACCGCCTTGGCATAAGCCCCCACAAAGCCGACGAATGCCACCACCATGATCAGCGGGCCAGGGGTGGTTTCGCCCAAGGCCAAACCGTCCATCATTTGGGTCGGGGTGAGCCAGCCGAAATCAGCCACCGCACCTTGGTACACGTACGGCAACACCGCATACGCGCCGCCAAAGGTCAACAGCGCTGCTTTGGTGAAAAACCAAGCCATTTGGGTCAGGGTGTGCGCCCAGCCATGGACAACGGTCAACCATGCCATGGGCAGCGCCCACAAAACGCCACCCACCAACCCGATGTGCATCAGCCTGCGCCAGCGAAATTGGGCGTGTTCGGGCGTGGGTGTGTGATCGTCCATCAGCGCGGGGCCGTAGGACTTTTGAGCAGCGCCGTGTCCTCCCCTTGACTGGAACGCACCCGGTGCCAACCGGCCGCCCAGATAACCCATCACGGCAGCTGCCGCGACGATGGCGGGAAAGGGCAGATTGAGCGCAAAAATCGCCAAGAAAGATGCGGCGGCGATGCCCCACAGGCAGTTGTTTTTCAGGGCGCGTGAGCCAATGCGGTGGGTGGCTTGAACCACGATGGCCACCACCGCGGGTTTGATGCCGAAAAACAAACCCGCCACGACGGGCTGTTCGCCAAAAGCGATGTAGACCCAAGACAAGCCGACCAAGATCAGCAGCGACGGCAGGACAAACAAGACCCCGGCCACGATGCCGCCCCAGGTTTTGTGCATCAGCCAACCGATGTAGGTGGCGAGTTGTTGCGCCTCCGGCCCGGGCAGCACCATGCAGAAGTTGAGGGCGTGCAAAAAACGCTGCTCTGACAACCAGCGGCGGCGCTCCACCAACTCCTGGTGCATGATGGCAATTTGACCTGCCGGCCCTCCAAAGCTGATGAAGCCCAGCTTGAGCCAAAAGGCAAAGGCTTGGCCAAAGCTGACCGCAGGGGGTGCCTGGTCTGGCGCTGGCTTGGGCGTGTAAGGGGTCATGCCCGCTGGAACACCAAGTCCCACACCCCGTGACCCAATTTGATGCCGCGATTTTCAAATTTGGTGAGGGGCCGGTAATCGGGCTTGATGGCATAACCATCGGCCTGGGTGCTGGTGTTTTTCAAGCCAGTTTCGGCACCCAGCACGGCCAGCATTTGTTGGGCATAGGGCTGCCAGTCGGTGGCGCAGTGCAAATAGCCGCCAGGTTTGAGCCGTTGAGTCAGGCGCGCCACATACGCGGCTTGGATCAGGCGGCGTTTGTGGTGGCGCAGCTTGTGCCAAGGGTCGGGGAAGAAGATATGGATGCCGTCCAAGCTGGCCAGAGCCAGGTTGTGCTCGATCACCTCAAGCGCGTCGTGTTGCAGGAT
>CANFPJ010000164.1 GCA_947448885.1 Comamonadaceae bacterium | reverse complement strand
TAGCGTTCCATGAAACGCTCGCCGTTGCTGTTGAGCAAAATCGCGCCTTCGCCACGGCAGCCTTCGGTCAAGAGCACACCCGCACCGGCCACACCGGTGGGGTGGAATTGCCAAAACTCCATGTCTTCCAGCGGAATGCCAGCACGTGCCGCCATGCCCAAACCGTCACCGGTGTTGATGAAGGCATTGGTCGATGCGGCAAAGATGCGGCCTGCGCCACCGGTGGCCAAGAGAACGGTTTTGGCTTCCAGGATGTACATCTCACCGGTTTCCATCTCCAAGGCGGTGACGCCCACGGCATCGCCCTCGGCATCTCGGATCAGGTCCAGGGCCATCCATTCGACGAAGAAGGTGGTGTTGGCTTGCACGTTTTGCTGGTACAGCGTGTGCAGCATGGCGTGGCCCGTGCGGTCGGCGGCGGCGCAAGCGCGTTGCACGGGTTTTTCGCCGTAATTGGCGGTGTGCCCACCAAATGGGCGCTGGTAAATGGTGCCGTCGGGGTTGCGGTCAAAGGGCATGCCCATGTGTTCCAGCTCGTAAACCACCTTGGGTGCTTCACGGCACATGTATTCGATGGCATCTTGGTCGCCCAGCCAGTCCGAGCCTTTGATGGTGTCGTAGAAGTGGTAGTGCCAGTTGTCTTCGGACATGTTGCCCAGGGACGCGCCAATGCCACCCTGAGCGGCCACGGTGTGCGATCGGGTCGGGAAAACTTTGGACAACACAGCCACATTCAGGCCGGCACGCGCCAATTGCAGCGAGGCACGCATGCCTGAGCCACCGGCGCCGACAATGACGACATCGAACCTGCGTCGGGCGATGGAACTTGAACTAGACATGGGTCACAGCCTCCAGAGAACTTGAATTGCCCAGCCGGTGCAAGACACCAGCCAGACCATGGTGAAAATTTGCAAACCCAGGCGCACGCCCACGGGTTTGACGTAGTCCATCCAAATGTCGCGCACACCAACCCAGACGTGATAAGCCATGGCCATGATGATGGCAAAGGTCAGGGCCTTCATCCACTGAGCACTGAAGATGCCCGCCCATTTGTCGTAGCCAATGGGGCCGCTGCCCCAGGCCAATTGCACCAACACCAGCACAGTGAACAAGGCCATCAAGCCTGCTGTGATGCGTTGGGCCAGCCAGTCGCGCAGCCCGTAATGGGCGCCGACCACCACGCGTTTGGAACCGTAATTGACAGACATGTGTTTCTTCCTTGTGATCAGTACAGGCCAAACAGCTTGGCACCCAGCACCAGGGTCAACGCGATGGACAGGCCCAGGGTGGCCAGGGCCGAGGAGCGGCCAAACTCTTTGCTCACCGCATGTTGCACATCCATGTAAATGTGTCGAATGCCAGCGATGAGGTGGTGCAAATAGGCCCAGATCAGGGCCAAGGCCACCAATTTCATGAACCAACCGGGGACAAAGCCCAGGCCCACATTGAAAGCGTATTTGAACTTGGCAAATGAAATTTCGGACGACACCGAGGTGTCGAACATCCAAATGATCAAGGGCAACAAGAGGAACATCACAGCACCGCTGATGCGGTGCAAGATGGACACCCAGCCCGCAGGGGGCAGGCGATAGGTGGGCAAATCGGTGAACGCATTGATATTGCGAAACTCAGGCCGTTTGGGGGCAGTCTCGGTCATGGGGAGGGATCCTGGTCGTGGGGTGAGAAAAACAGAAGGGGATCAACAACGAAGTGACAAATTCTATTGGACGACAAAAAGATGACGTGAAAATTGCATGTCAGATTCAGAACAATTGATTGCGGTAGTGATGCATGTCGGTGCGGTACAGCCCTCGGCGAAGCTCCATGGGCAGGTCGTTGTAGGTGAAGGCCACCCGCTCCACACTGAGCAATGGGGTGGTGGTGTTCACCTGCAGCCATTGTGCCTGTTGTTCGTCGGGCAACACCGCGCGCAAGCGTTCATCGGCGCGAACCATGCTGATGCCGAACTCGGCTTCGAACATGGCATACATGGGGCCCTGAGAGGCTGCCAAGCGCTCGGCGCTCAAGCCCTTGAAGCGGTCGCCGGGCAACCACAATTCTTCCAAGATGGTGGGCACGCCGCCAAAGCCCAGCGTGCGGCGAACTTCGATGACCGGTTCACCCGTGCGCAGGGCCAAGGCGCGCGCCACATCGGCGCTGGCGCGCAAGCGTTTGCATGCCAGGATGGTGCGCTGGGCGGGCCCTTGGCTTTGGGGGTTGCCGTGATCGGGTTGCAACTTGAGAAAGCGAAATTGAAACCTTTCCTCTGCATGCGTGGCCACAAAGGTGCCCTTGCCTTGGCGCCGCACCACCAGGTTTTCGGTGGCCAATTCGTCAATGGCTTTGCGCACCGTGCCTTGGCTGACCTTGAAGCGGGCCGCCAGGTCCATTTCGCTGGGGATGGCTTCGCCGGGCTTCCACTCGCCGCTTTGCAGGCTTTGCAGAATCAACCCCTTGATTTGTTGGTACAGGGGGCTGAAAGCCGGTGCCTGCCCAGGGCTCACCAACAGGCCAGGAATCTCACTGGCAAAAGCGGTGGCGGTCGGTTGAGTGGGAGGGGGCATGGCGTTGAGGTGGCAGGGCGTCAGCCCCGTGTCATGGCCCCATCTTATCTTATATAAGACATAAGACAAACCGTGACCCTGGCATTTGCGGGTACACTCTTTTTTCAATTATTTATTTCATCATCTGGAGCCTCCACCATGAGCAAAAAGCCTGTTCGCGTCGCCGTCACTGGGGCCGCTGGCCAAATCGGTTACGCCTTGTTGTTTCGCATCGCCTCAGGGCAAATGTTGGGCGCGGATCAACCGGTGATCTTGCAACTGCTGGAAATTCCCGACGAGAAGGCCCAAAAAGCGCTCAAGGGTGTGATGATGGAACTCGATGACTGCGCTTTTCCCTTGCTGGCCGGCATGGAGGCCCATGGCGACGCCAAAACCGCGTTCAAAGACACCGATTACGCCTTGTTGGTGGGCGCACGCCCGCGTGGCCCTGGCATGGAGCGGGCGGATTTGTTGGCGGCCAATGCGCAGATCTTCACCGCCCAAGGCAAGGCCTTGGATGCCGTGGCCTCGCGCAATGTCAAGGTGCTGGTGGTGGGCAATCCGGCCAACACCAATGCCTATATCGCCATGAAGAGCGCGCCCAGTTTGCCGTCGAAAAACTTCACCGCCATGCTGCGCTTGGACCACAACCGCGCATTGAGCCAAATCGCCATCAAAACCGGTAAGACCGTGGCAGAGATTGAAAAGTTGGCCGTTTGGGGCAACCACTCGCCCACCATGTATGCCGATTACCGTTTTGCCACCATTGGTGGTCAGTCGGTCAAGGACATGATCAACGACCAAGAATGGAATGCCAATGTGTTTTTGCCCACCGTGGGCAAGCGTGGTGCGGCCATCATTGAAGCGCGCGGTTTGTCTTCGGCCGCTTCGGCCGCGAATGCCGCCATCGACCACATGCGAGATTGGGCTTTGGGCACCAACGGCAAATGGGTCACCATGGGTGTGGCTTCGCATGGCTGGTATGGCATTCCCAAGGAAGTCATGTTTGGTTTCCCCGTCACTTGCGAGGGTGGTGAATACAAAGTGGTGGAAGGCCTGCCGATTGACGCCTTCAGCCAAAGCTGCATCGACAAAACCCTCAAAGAGCTCACCGATGAGCAAGCGGGCGTGGCCCATCTGATTTGATGAAACACCCTCGGGAGGTTTTGCTCGGCGCGCAAGCGGCACACAACCGCTTGCCCGTGTGTGACCACTACAGCGGCGTTTTGGTTCGCATGCAAAAAAGCCTGCAATTGCAGGCCGAAATGATGCAAGAGTTTGGGGTGTGCGTGTTTGACGCCACGCTCGACTGCGAAGACGGAGCCCCAGTGGGCGGCGAGGCAGAGCAGGCCGCCTTGGTCAGTGAATTGACCCTGGGCGCCAACCCTGGCGCGCGGGTGGCAGTGCGGGTGCACCCCGTGGACCACCCTGCATTTGAGCCCGATGTGGCCACCACTGTGGGGCGTGCGGGCCATCGGCTCTGCCACATCATGGTGCCCAAAGTGGAGTCGGTGGATGACGTGATCTCGGCGGTGCGTGCGATCGACGCGGCCGGTGCCCCACACCTGCCTGTGCATGTGCTGATTGAGTCGCCCGCTGCGGTCCATCGCGCGTTTGAAATCGCGGCCCATCCAAGGGTGGAATCACTCAGTTTTGGTTTGATGGATTTTGTTTCGGCCCATGGCGGGGCCATTCCGTCAGCGGGCATGGGCTCGCAAGGTCAATTCACCCATCCGTTGGTGGTGCGGGCTAAACTGGAGATCGCCAGTGCTTGCCATGCCCATGGCAAAGTGCCCTCGCATGGTGTGGTCACCGAATTCAGCGACTTATCGGCGATTGAAAATGCGGCGCGCCGCGCCAGCCATGAACTGGGCTTCACCCGCATGTGGAGCATCCACCCCGCCCAAATCCGTCCCATCTTGGCGGCCATGTCCCCCGATGTGGCAGAAGTGGCCAAGGCGTGTGAGATCATTTTGGCGGGCAAGGAGCAAGACTGGGCCCCCATCAGCCACCAAGGCCAGTTGCACGACCGCGCCAGTTACCGGTTTTTTTGGCAAGTGCTGGAACGCGCCCATGCCACTGGGCAGACCTTGCCTTCGGATTTGGCTCATTTCTTTCAACCTTGAACAGGCGGTACCCATGGGCAAGTTGAGCAAGTTGATGATGGCGGTTTGGCTGAGCGTGGGTCTGGGTGGGGGCTGGGCCCAAACCCCGTCACCTTCTGCCAAAAAAGCCAAGGCCAATCAGACCAAGGCACGCGCGACCCCACCGAGCGTCGACAAAGCCAGCCCCAAGTCGGCGGACGAACCAGCCCCGTTAGCGGTTTTGGGTGAGGATTTGCTGACTGTGGCCGCGCAAGTCCATACCGGGGACATGGTGTGCGAAGCCAGCACTGTGAAGATTGCGCCCATCACCAGTGCACCGGGCTACTTTGATTTGCGCATGGGCAAGCATCGCTACCAAATGGCCCCAGTGGCCTCGCAAACGGGGGCGGTTCGTTTGGAAGACACGGTGCATGGCGCGGTGTGGATTCAATTGGCCAACAAATCCATGCTCATGAACCAAAAGCTGGGTCGCCGCATGGCCGATGAATGCCAAAGCCCAGCGCAAATGGTGGTGGCCGAGGCCATGGCCAAAATGCCGCCCATCAATATCTTGGAGCCGTTGAACGATCGCCGTGCTTTCCCTGCGGCAGAACTGGCCAACAAATAGTGCCGGCTGCCTTGTTTTGAACACCTTCTTTTTTGAAATTTGATTGGAGAACTCAGCATGTTGAAAACCTACCGTGACCATGTGGCCGAACGCGCTGCCTTGGGCATTCCCCCCTTGCCCTTGAGCGCCAAGCAAACCGCCGAACTCATCGAGTTGTTGAAAAACCCACCCCAGGGCGAAGATGCCATGTTGGTGGACCTCATCACCCACCGCGTGCCCGCCGGTGTGGACGATGCGGCCAAGGTCAAGGCCAGCTATTTGGCGGCAGTGGCCCATGGCACCGAAAAATGCGCCTTGCTCAGCCCCGAAAAGGCCACTGAGTTGTTGGGCACCATGCTGGGTGGCTACAACCTCACGCCCCTCATTGATTTGCTTGACAGCAAAACCAGCGCTCCCATCGCGGCCGAAGGTTTGAAGAAAACCCTGTTGATGTTCGATCAATTCCACGACGTCAAAGAAAAAGCCGACAAGGGCAATGCGTTCGCCAAGGCGGTGGTGCAATCGTGGGCCGATGCCGAGTGGTTC
>CANFPJ010000163.1 GCA_947448885.1 Comamonadaceae bacterium | reverse complement strand
CGCTTCAGCCTGAACCAAGAAGCCGCTGCGGTGCGCATTGAAGACGCCGTGAAAAAAGTGTTGGCCCAAGGCTTGCGCACTGGCGACATTTACAGCGAAGGCACCACCAAGGTGGGCACTGCGCACATGGGTGACGCGGTGGTCAAGGCCTTGGCTTAAAGCCTTGACAGACCATCGAATGGCTTGTCAGGCCCCAAGATGGCCGTCCAAGCCAATGCCGGGGCCCTTGCCACGCCAATCATTCCGACTGGATGTTGGCGTTGCGCACCACGGGCCGCCAGCGCTTGATTTCACTTTGAATCAATTGACCAAAGGCCTGCGGTGTCGCCGGCGCGGCACTGGCGCCTTCTGACTGGAGCCGGGCCACCAACTCTGGCGTCGACAAGCTCTCGTTGGTGATTTGGTTGAGTTTTTTAATGATCTCTACCGGCGTCCCCGCGGGCGCCACCAAGCCATACCATTGATCGGCTTCAAAGCCTTCCAAACCTTTCACGCCCGACTCGGCCAAGGTGGGAATGTCTGGCATCGAGGCCATGCGCTTTGAACTGGATACCGCCATGGCCTTGAGCTTGCCCGCTTTGACCATGGGGATGATGGCTGGCGCCCCCGTGAACACCATTTGAATTTGCCCCGCCACGGCGTCGGCCACGGCGGGTGCGGTGCCACGGTAAGGCACATGCACCACCAAAGTTTGGGTCGCGAGTTTGAAATACTCGGTGGCCAAGTGGGCTGCGCTGCCATTGCCCCCAGAGCCATAGTTGACTTGCCCCGGTCGGGCCTGCAAATAACTCACCCACTCTGCCACATGGTTGACCGGCAATGAAGGGTGCACCGCCATCACATTGGGCACTTTGGCCACCAAGGCCACCGGCGAAAAAGAGGCCACCGGGTCATAAGCCAGCTTGGGATAAACAGCGGGTGCCACAGCCAATGTGCCCACGTGCCCCATCAACAAGGTGTAGCCGTCGGGCACCGCCTTGGCCACCCGATCCGCACCGATGGTGCCGCCTGCACCGGCGATGTTGTCCACCACCACCGCCACACCCCAGGCTTGGCTGATTTTTTGGCCCAGGGTTCTGGCCAACACATCCGGGCTGCCCCCGGGTGTGAAGGGCACCACGATGCGAATGGGCTTGGCGGGATACACCACCTGCGCCAGGGCAAAACCCTTCAAGGTCCACCACATGCACATCACAGCGGTGAGCCATCGGCACACATGGCTCATGGCTTGACTTGAAAAATGATCACTGCGCCGGGTTTCAAGGAATGCCCTATGGATGCGCTGTTTTCATGCGGTTGGCCGACCCACGCAACACCTCAATCAAACGCCCAAGCACCCGCGCAGGTCGGGCCAATTTCACCGCGCCAAATGGCGCGACCGGGCGCATCCGACCCCGCACCGCTGGCGACCATCAGGGGCAACAAATGTTCTTCTCTGGGGTGTGACGCCACGCCGCCCGGGGCCGCGCGCCAGCGACTCAACTGGTCGGTGCGGGTCTGCCAATCACCGCTGAGGGCTTGGTCCAGCCAGTTGTGAAACGCATGCGAGGCCGGGGCTTGACCCGCGAAATCACGCAGGTTGTGATAGCTCATGCCCGAGCCCAAAATCAAAACGCCCTCATCGCGCAAACTGCTGAGCGCACGTCCCAGCTGGCTGTGCAACACGGGGTCCAGGTTGGCTTGCAAAGACATGGCCACCACCGGGATGTCGGCCAGCGGGTACATCACTTTGAGCGGGATGAACACCCCGTGATCCCAGCCATATTCAGGGTCGATGAACGATGGGAACCCGGCTGCCTCGAGCAAGTGGGCCGCCCGTGCGGCCAATGCAGGCTGGCCTGGGGCTGGGTATTGCAAGGCATAGGTTTCTGGCGGAAAGCCGTAGTAGTCGTAAATCAAGGTCGGGTTTGAGCCACTGGTGAACGATGGCACGCGGGCTTCCCAATGCGCCGTGATGATCAAAATGGCGCTCGGCTTGGCGGGCAAGTGCTGGTCAATGGCCCGCAAAAAATCTTCGGTCTGCTGAAACATTTGTTTGCGCTCGCCGGTCATGAAGAACGACGGGCCACCCCCATGGGGGATGTACAAAGCGGGCATGCGGGTCATGTCAAATCCTGTGGGTTCAGTTCACCGATTGTCCAACGCCAACTTGGGAACCACCCGGGCATAGATCGCGCGCTCGGCGTCGACCACCGCGCGGTAATCGCCCGCATTGAGAAATGCCGGTGCGACCAAGGCCACCGAGACGAAGTTTTTGAATTCTTCAGATTCAATGGCCTTTTGGAAGGCCTCATTGAGGCGCTGCACCACATCGGTGGGCAGCCCTCTGGGGGCAAAAAATCCAAAGTCGGCGCGCAAAGCCAGGTCCACGCCTTGTTCTTTCAAGGTCGGCACACTGCCCAAAGCCGCTGCCCTGGTGGCCCCAAATTGTGCGATGGGCCGCAACTTGCCGGCCTCCACCTGGGCGTTGATCACACCGGGCGCACCAATCACCACATCCACAAAGCCACCCATGACCGCCGTCAAGGCCGGCGCCAAACCGCGGTGTGGCACGTGGGTGAATTGAAAACCGGCGGCATCGGCCAAGGCTTCGCCAGCCAAATGAACCGCCGTGCCATTGCCCGGGCTGCCAAAGGTCAGCTTGCCGGGATTGGCCTTGGCATATGCGACCATTTCACGCGCATGGCGAAACGGCGCATCGATGCGGGCCGCCAAAAAATGGGGCGTGATGCTGGCGCGGGCCAAGGGCATCAAATCTTCATACACATACGGTGGCTTACCCACCAAGGGGGCTACGGTGACCACCGCGGGTGCCGAATACAACAGGGTGTAGCCGTCCGGTTGGGCGCGGGCAACATGGGCCGCGCCAATGGTGCCACCGGCACCATCGCGGTTTTCGACCAGCACCGCTTGACCCAAGTGCTTGGCGGCCAACTCGGCGATTTTTCGGGCCTCTCGGTCGGTGGCGCCAGGGGCATAGGGCACGATGATGGTGATCGCTTTGGTGGGGAAGCCTTGCGCCGATAGGTTTAAGGCCGTGCACAAGGCAGCGCAGACCCAGCCTTTGAAAACCCAACCCCAGCTTGGACCGATCTTGATCATCTTGCATTTTTCCTTGATGCCACCTCGGGTCGCACATCAACGCACGCCCAAAGGAACCATTTTCACCGCAAAATGAATGCGCACCTTGAAGCGCCCGATCAACCACCAAGGCTTAGGATGCCAGCTTGTCAAAGACACCCCACAGGACACACCTTGATTGAACATGAATTGCGGCAACTGGTTCAACGGCTGACACAACCGGGGGTTGAATGGCCCCCGCAGGTCTATCAACAGGCGCGCTGGCTGGTGTTGGACACCTTGGGCTGCGCCATCGCCGGTGGTCGCTCCCCCACCGTGCGGGCCTGGCTGGAGGGGCAGCACCTGCGCGCCGATCCCTTTGCCACCGCAGACCCCGCACCCGCTGGGCCCAGCCCAGGTGCCGCCATGGCCTTTGCCATGGCCGCTTGTTGGGACGAGGCCTGCGAAGGCCATGCCCGCGCGCACGGCAGACCGGGCGTGGCGGCCCTGGCAGCCATTTGGCCTTGGGTGCACCGATTGAACTGGGGGCAGTTGCTGAACGCTTTGGTGCTGGGCTACGAAGTGGGTGCGCGCATGGGTGCCTTGCTGCGCATTGCGCCGGGCATGCATGTGGACGGCAATTGGCCATCTTTGGGCAGCGCAGCAGCGGCGGCCAGTGCCCTGCAGCTCCATGCCGAGCAGACCCTGACCGCCATCCACATCGCGGCCTGCCAATTGCCCACCTCTTTGTACCGGCCGATCCAAACCGGTGACACAGCGCGCAACACCTATTTGGGCCACGCCGCGATGCTGGGGCTAATGTCGGCGCAAGCCGCGGCCGCGGGCATCAGCGCACCGGCCAATGCCATTGAAAACCATTTGCAAGTGGTCTATCAAAAAACCGCACCCCTGGGCTGGGAGGGTTCGAATGATTTTGAAATTTTGTCAGGCTATTTCAAACCGTATGCGGCGGTGCGCCATGTCCACTACGGCGCACATGCAGCGTTGAACCTGCGCCCACAGTTTGATTTGCAGGCCTTGGACCGCATCGACCTCTGGGTCTACCGCGAAGCCTTGACATATTGCGGTGTGCGCCAACCCCACACGCCGTTGCAAGCTCAGTTTTCACTGTCTTTTGGCGTGGCCGCCATGCTCCGCTGGGGACGCCTGGATTCAACGGTTTACGCCAGCCCCGCGTTTGAAGACGATGGGGTCCACCAAATCGAAAAGAAAGTGACCATCCATGTGGATGACGATTGGACCCAAAAGCAATGGCGACGCGCCAGGCTGAAGCTGAGCTTGGTGGATGGACGGGTGCTGGAAAACACCTGCCAAGCTGTCTTGGGAGACACGGACATGCCCTGGAGCGAGGCAGACTTGAAGCAAAAATTCATCACCAACTGCCAAGGCAGCTTGAGCCCCGCACGCAGCCTAGGGCTGGCCGAGCATGTGCTTCATGCCCCGGCCCAAGCCGCCATCTTTCCCTGAGTCACTGGGCACATGCTTGAATGCAGTGGGCCTGCAACTTCTCACACGTTTTGTCACAAGCCCTCACCCAGCCCCTCATTTGGCGGTGCAGTTGTTGCCCTGCCAACGTGACCCCACCACTGTCTCTTGGCGTATTTCAAACGTGGTTTGGCAGGTCAGGGCGATGTTGTAAGCAGGAGACCCCCCCACGGTTTGGGTGAATGCGCTGTTGCCCGTGAAGATGGTTTGGTAGGAAGGTGCGGTGGCCGGAACCCACATCTGTCCTTGTCGCATGTAGCTGACAAATTTGCTGCCAGCGGCTTCATATTGGTTGTTTGGCGGGCCCCAAGTGCGGTAAAGGTCCAATTCAGAAGCGCCCACCCAAGCGGCCAACATCTGTTCATATTTGGCCGTCGTGGCGCAGCCCCACAGCAATAGCCCGACACAGACCAGCCACAGACAGCGAAATCGCCTCATGGGGTGGCCTCAGATGGGTGATGTGCGTGCATGGTTCATCGCCTTCCTGGCGCTGCGGATGGATGCTGAAAAGTGATGGTGGTCATTGGCCATGGGTCTCTTCACATGATAGAACCCAACATACCGCAGGCTGTGCGCGGCCCCATGGGTGCGACCTTGTCAGCCTGCGTTGGACAGGGCCGCTAGAATCACCACCCATGATCTGCAAACAAAGTGATTCACCCCACGCGCCACGAACCCCGTCGGTTCAGGGACGCACCCGCACGATCACCTTGAAAACAACCAAAGGCTAATCGCCTCGGTTCGTCGCGCCCTTCCCGGCCAGACGAGCCGGGGATCAAGAACACATGGAAGGAAAGGGCAAACACATGAAAAAAATCGGAAATCGCGTCGGCTTGGTCGGCTGGCGAGGCATGGTCGGCTCGGTCCTGATGGACCGCATGCAAGCCGAAAAAGATTTCGACTTGATCGAGCCTGTGTTTTTCTCCACCTCCAACGCCGGAGGCGCGGCGCCTGCCATGGCGAAAAACGAAACCAAGCTGCTCGATGGCCACAACATCGACGCCCTGAAGGCGTGCGACATCATCATCACTTGCCAAGGCGGCGACTACACCTCGGAGGTGTTTCCCAAACTGCGCAGCGCGGGTTGGAAGGGCCACTGGATCGATGCAGCCTCCACCTTGCGCATGAAGGACGACGCCATCATCATCCTCGACCCGGTGAACCTGCCGGTGATCGAAAACGCCTTGGCCAAAGGTGGCCTGAATTGGGTGGGCGGCAACTGCACGGTGAGTTGCATGTTGATGGGTGTGGGTGCTTTGTACAAAGCGGGTTTGGTGGAGTGGATGAGCACCCAAACCTACCAAGCGGCATCCGGCGGTGGGGCCGCGCACATGCGCGAACTGCTGACCCAGTTTGGCACCCTCCATGCCGAGGTCAAAGACCTGTTGAACGACCCTAAAAGCGCCATCTTGGAAATCGACCGCAAAGTCATCGCCAAGCAGCGCAGCCTGAGTGCTGCGGAAACTGCCAGCTTCGGCGTGCCGCTGGGCGGCTCACTGATTCCCT
>CANFPJ010000162.1 GCA_947448885.1 Comamonadaceae bacterium | reverse complement strand
GCTCACTGCGCACCTTGTCACCAAATCGGCGTGGGGCCAAGCCCTCTGGGGCGATTTGACCTTGGCTGGTTTGCACCCGTGACCCGAGCAAAAAGTGCGATACCTCCAAGCGGGCCTCATATTGGCTGGCATCGGGTTGCCACAGCAACTCGGCCTTGGCCGAATAGCCAAACCCTTTGGCAATGCCTTGCAGGTCATAGCGCAAGCGAGCACCCGTGGGCGAGCGAAAGCCGATGGCGCCCGACATCGGTGCGGGTGTGGCGATGGTTGCCGCAATCCCCGCCCCGGCAGGCTTGACCTGGGCGAGAAGGGTGTCTTCAATCAATGGCGCTGCGGCAAGGGCCAGCGTTTCTGCGCTGGGCTGGTCTGAGGAGGTGGGTAGCGACACAGCGGGCTGGCTGGCCGGTGGCGGGCTGGTGCGCGCCATGGGGGAAATGGCCGCGTGGGGCAGCGCCTCGGCTGGTGGGCGCTGCACAGGTGTTGGCTCGGCGAGGGGTGGCGTTGCTGCCCCGCGGGGATCTGGCGTGGCCTCCACCTGCACTTGCCAGCGCGTTGAGGGTGCCGCCTGAGCCGGCCATGTGGACCATTGCGACAACACCGCAAAATGCAGCACCGCGCTGATCAGCCAAACCCAAGCCGAGGGGCCAGGCTGGGTGTGCAATGGCGAAGCAATGGTTTTTAACCGCATGCGCGAGCTAACCGTCCTGTAAAATTTTTAAAACCAAGCATCTTCCGGCGCCCTGCGCCCGGCACTTGACCCCCATCCCCACATCGGAAACCCCACACCATGAAATTGGCCACTTACAAAGACGGATCGCGCGATGGGCAACTGGTGGTGGTGTCACGCGACTTGACATCGGCGCATTATGCAACTGGCATTGCCCACCGCATGCAACAGGTGTTGGACGATTGGAACTTCATGCTGCCGCAGTTGCAAGACCTCTCGCACGACCTCAACCACGGCAAAGCCCGGCATGCGTTTGCCTTTGATCCACGCATGTGCATGGCCCCCTTGCCGCGCGCATATCAGTGGGCCGATGGCTCGGCTTACATGAACCACGTGGAGCTGGTGCGCGCAGCCCGCCACAGCGAAGTACCCGACAACTATTACACCGAGCCCTTGATGTACCAAGGCGGCAGCGATGACTTTTTGGGCGCATGCGACGACGTGGTCTGCCCCAGCGAAGATTTCGGGATTGATTTTGAAGCCGAGTTGGTGGTCATCA
Organism: Comamonadaceae bacterium; assembly: GCA_947448885.1. Lineage (GTDB taxonomy): Bacteria > Pseudomonadota > Gammaproteobacteria > Burkholderiales > Burkholderiaceae_C > Limnohabitans. The sequence goes on along the minus strand of CANFPJ010000162.1, from coordinate 4,931 downwards.
CCGGTGACGTTCCCATGCAAGCCAAACCAGACCAAGCCTTGGATGGCGTGCGCTTGCTGATGTTGGCCAACGATGTGTCATTGCGCCACCTGATTCCCGACGAATTGGCCAAAGGCTTTGGCTTCTTTCAAGGCAAGCCTGCCACGGCATTCAGCCCGGTCGCGGTGACGGTGGACGAGCTGGGAGACGCATGGCAAGGTGGCCGAGTCCACTTGACCATGCAAGTCAGCTGGAACGGTCGCAAAGTGGGCATGTGCGAAGCCGGGCCGGAGATGACCTACCACTTTGGCCAGTTGATCGCACACATGTGCAAAACACGCAACGTGCGGGCTGGCAGTTTGGTGGGCAGCGGCACCGTGAGCAACAAAGCCATTGAGCGCGATGGCCAAAAAGACTGGCCCAAAGGCTACAGCTGCATTGCCGAAAAGCGCGCCATCGAAACCATTTTGGATGGACAGCCCAGCACCGACTTCATGAAGTTCGGCGACGCGGTGCGCATTGAAATGAAGGGCAAAGATGGCCAAAGCGTTTTTGGCGCCATCGACCAGCGCATTGCCCCCCTCAACGCTGGCTAGGGTCCTGGGCCATCTGGTCGAATTTCAAAAAGTACTGACGCCCCATCGCCACCAACTGCGGGTCTGTGGGGTGGTCGCTGGCCACGTTGTCAATGATGGCGTGGGCGCACCCCTTGGCGTGCGCATCGCACCAAGTCCGAAACTCTGTGCGCGCGGTGCCCGGCCCGGTCAACAACACTTCATGCACCCCCGCCAAGCCGTGGCTGATCTCGGCGAAATACGACTTGGTGTCCGCATGTTTGCCTTGGTGGCTGTGGGTGCTGCGCGACTGGATGCGCTCGGCTTGCACATGCTCGCGGTCAAACATCAGCACATGGGCGTTTTGGTGGTCTAGCCAAACGACGGCGTGAAAAGTAGACATGGGTTCCCTTGTAGGTTCAGTGGGTTTGGGTGGACTCAAACGTGGTTTGGCACGCCACACAGCGCAGGGCTTGTGGCGCGGCGTGCAGCCGCTCGGGGGCGATGGACACCCCACACGTGACACACAAGCCATAAACGCCCTCTTGAATGCGCTTCAAGGCGTCGTCGATGGCTTGAAGCGCAACCAACTCGTGCTCGTTGAGCGCAAATTCAAGCTCGCGCTCGCTGCGGATTTGCGCCTGGTCGTCTTGGCTGTTGTCAAAGTGGGCGCTGGCCACTTCGGCCCGGCCCAGCTGGCCCCCACGTTGCTCGGCCACTTGCGCCAACAATTGGTTGCGCTGGTGGGTCAGTTGATACAAATAAGGTTGAGCGGCCGTGGTGTCCATGCAAATTCCCGAGGATGTCAATGCTTTCATCATGCGCTCGACCTTCTGCATGGGCCTTGACCTTGGTCAACAAAAGCGGTGCGCCATCGCGCTGGAGGCACAATCAAGATTCTCTTCAAAGACCGCGAAGGCCCCCATGAAACCCATCGACTACAGCGTTTACACCACCATGACCATCACCCGCCGAGGCCCCGCCGACAGCGTGCTCGACGTCCAAATGAAGGCGGGCGCCAATGGCAAACTGCCCACAGCCGGCCATGCCGGGCATGAGGAGTTGTCTGAAATATGGCGCGATGTGGGCAAAGACGACAGCGTGCGCTGTGTGGTGCTGCGCGGCGAAGGCCTGGGCTTTTCGGGTGGCGGCGACCTGGCCTTGGTGCAAGACATGGCGCAAGACTTTGAGGTGCGCTCGCGGGTGTGGCGCGAAGCGCGCGACTTGGTCTACAACATCATCAACTGCGACAAGCCCATCGTGAGCGCCATGCACGGCCCGGCGGTGGGTGCGGGCTTGGTCGCCGGCTTATTGGCCGACATCTCCATCGCGGCCAAAAGCGCCAAGATTGTCGATGGCCACACCCGTTTGGGCGTGGCGGCAGGCGACCACGCGGCCATCATTTGGCCACTCTTGTGTGGCATGGCCAAATCCAAATACCACTTGATGCTGTGCGAACCCCTCAGCGGCGAAGAGGCCGAGCGCATCGGCTTGGTGTCTTTGTGCGTGGAAGACAAAGACCTGTTGGACAAGGCCTATGAAGTGGCTGACAAATTGGCCAACGGCAGCCAAAGCGCCATCCGCTGGACCAAATACGCCCTCAACAACTGGTTGCGCCAAGCGGGGCCCACCTTTGACACCTCGCTGGCGTTGGAGTTCATGGGTTTTGCGGGCCCCGATGTGCACGAAGGCGTGGCCTCGCTGCGCCAGCGGCGCGCCCCCCACTTTGGGTGAGTTTCGGTTTCATTAGAATCGCGCCACGATGAACACTTGGGCCAAACGACTTCACCTGTGGAACTGGGTTGCCAGTGCCGCTTTGTTGTTTGCGTCCATTGCCCCCGCTTTGTCGCAGGTGGTGGTGCCCGATGCCGCATCGGGCGAAAGTGTCATGGTGTGTACCAGCACCGGCATGAAGGTACTGGCCAGCCCAGATGCGCCAGCAGACACCAGCGGCAACATGGCGCCCATGGCCTGTGGCTTTTGCGTCTTGCATGCCCTGGCGGTCAGCCAACTGGCCACCCCTTCCATCCCGCCCCTTTCCACACCGGGCTTTTCACCACCCCTTCCCCCCCCGCTCAGCCAGCATCTGCAAAGCGTGCTCTGGTCGCCCGGGCTGGCCCGCGCTCCCCCCTCACGCATTTGACCGAAACCTGAACAACCCAGCGCCAGCGCTGGGGTTGTTGGTGTGGCGTGGGCGTCCAACACCCCACCCACGTTCATGTTGTCAAAGCAGTGAGGTGTGCCATGAGGGTGTTTTTTCCTCTCCTGGGTAGTGGTTTTAAAAAATTCGAAGTCTTGGCCCGTGTGCGCTGGGCCCTGGTGGCCGCCGTCTGGTCGCTGTGCGCGACCGCCCAGGCCCATGGTTATGACGCCGGGGACGTGCGCATCGACCACCCCTATGCCACCCCCAGCCAGCCAGGCGAACTCAGCGCCCAGGTGTATTTCCGTGCCTTAAAAAATCGCGGCCATCGCCCCGACAAATTGCTGTCGGCGCGCACCTCCCTGACCACCGGCATGGCTTGGCAACACATCGACACCACCCAAGGCGCGGTGCGCAAAACCACCGTCGCTGCGATTGACATACCGGCCAACGCCGATGTGCCCATGCGCCACAACAGCCCGCAAGGGCACACCTTGACCCTCACCGGTTTGACACGCCCCTTGGCCGTGGGAGACCGTTTCTCGCTGTGGCTGCGCTTTGAGCAGGCCGGTGAAGTCGAGGTCAAAGTGGTGGTGCAACAACCCAAAGACACACCCACAGCCACGCCAGCACATGCGCATTGAGCGCATTGAACGGCCAAGCCGTTGGTGAATCAAAAAATAAGTTGGAATCAAAATGAAAAAATCCCTTCAGGCCCTGGCATGCATGCTGGTGGCCTCGATCACCCTGGCCAATGCCCAAGAGCAGTTGGCCCCGGTCAAAGTCACGGCCGAGCGAACCACGGCAGAAAAGCACCAAATGCCCAACACCGTGGAGAGCACGAACCGCGAAAAAATCGCCGAGACCGTCAACATCATCGACACACCCGACGCATTGAAATACATTCCCAGCTTGATGGCCAGAAAGCGCGACTCGGCAGACTTTGGCGGCGCCACTTTGGCCACCCGCATTTGGGGGGTGTCTTACAGCGCCAAAAGCATCATCTTGGTCGATGGCATGCCCATCTCCACGCAGTTGTACAACGACAACAATTACGGCCCGCCCAAATGGTTTGTGGTCTCGCCCGAAGAAATAGACCGCATTGATGTGATGTACGGGCCTTATTCAGCGGCTTATGCGGGCAACTCGATGGGTGCGATCGTGGACATCAGCACCAAGCGGCCCACCCAAGCCTTTGAAGCCAGCGCCAGTTTGACGGAAGCTTTTCAAACCTTTCAAAAATTTGGCACGAATGAAACCTACCAAACCCAGCAGTTGGCGGGTTTGATCGGTGGGCGCAACAACGCCATGTCGTGGCGCTTGATGCTCAACCACCAAGAGGCCAATACCCAGCCCCGCTCATTTGGGACCACCACCACAGCGGGCCTCAGCCCTTATCAGTACATCAACAAAACGGCCACGGGTGCCACCACCTATTACAGCGGGGCCAACGGCATCTTGCATGGGGTGAGCGACAACCTGAACCTGAAATTGGCGTTTGATTTGACCAGCACCACCCAGTTGACCTTGTCGTCTGGCGTGTTCATGGGCAACACCGATGCCAAAGCCCAAAGCTATATGAGCAACGGCAGCTTTTGCACCACCACCAATTGCACGGGCACCGGTGGGACCACTTTGGCCAGTGGTGTTTACGGCCTGGGTCAAGAACATTACGTTCATGGTGTGGGCCTGAAGTCCAATACGAAAGATACCTGGGACTACGAACTTGGCATGTCCAATGTGTATTACCACAAAGACCTGCAACGAACCGCCGGTTATTTGAACAGCGATGGCAGCCCGGTGAATGGTGTCACGGCCAAACCGGGTACGGTGCGCGACATGTCGGGCTCGGGTTGGACCAACCTCGACGCCAAGGCCATTTATCGCCCTGACGGCGTGGGCGGCAAGCATGAAATCAGCTTTGGCTACCACCAAGATTTCAACAAACTCAGCAACGCCACCCAAGATGTGGTGCAGTGGCAGTCCAACACCACGGGCAACATGAACGTGGTGGCCAATGGCAACACCGAAACCAAAGCCCTGTGGCTGCAAGACGCTTGGCGTGCCAACGAAAACCTGCAACTCATTTTTGGTGGCCGCTATGAAAGCTGGGAAACACGCAACGGCATGGTTTACAACAAATCCGCCACGGCCAGCACCAATGCCAGTGCGCTGAGCCAACCATCGGTGTCAGACAACCACTTTTCACCCAAATTTTCGGCTTTGATGGGCTTGCAAGACGGGTCAACCCTGAGCCT
>CANFPJ010000161.1 GCA_947448885.1 Comamonadaceae bacterium | reverse complement strand
GATGAGGTGTCGCCTTGGGCCAGCAGTTGTTCGGCCTCGCTCAGGTCTTCTTCGGCGATCAACTCATCGGCGCTGGGCAAATGCTTGTCCAAAAACTCACGCACCTTGCCCTCGGGCAGCGCGCCCATGAAGCCGTCGGCGGGCTTGCCGTCCTTGATCAGCACGCAGGTGGGAATGGAGCGGATGCCAAAGGCCTGGGCCAGTTGCTGCTCGTCATCTGAGTTGATCTTGACCAGTTTGAAGCGGCCGCCGTAATCGGCCTCTAACTTTTCCAGCACGGGGCCCAGCGATTTGCACGGGCCGCACCAAGGCGCCCAAAAGTCGACCAACACGGGGATTTGGGTCGAGGCTTGCAGCACCTCGGCTTCGAAATTTTCAACTGTCACATCAATCATGGGGGTGTCCGGGGTGAAACCTTAAAATTCAACATTGACCACACGCAGCTTGCCTGCCCTACAACATGACTCAACCGCACGTGGGCGTTGTCATGGGCTCCAGTTCTGACTGGGACACCATGCAACACGCAGCCCTGATTCTCCAGGAATTTGGCGTCGCCTTCGAAACCCAGGTGGTTTCGGCCCACCGCATGCCCGATGACATGTTTGCCTACGCCGAAGCCGCACACGGCCGGGGCCTGCGCGCCATCATCGCGGGTGCTGGTGGCGCAGCCCACTTGCCGGGGATGTTGGCGGCCAAAACCACGCTGCCGGTGCTGGGCGTGCCGGTGCCGAGCAAGCATTTGCAAGGTATGGATTCGCTGCACAGCATCGTGCAAATGCCCAAAGGCATTCCGGTGGCCACCTTTGCCATTGGCCAGGCCGGTGCGGCGAATGCGGCTTTGTTTGCGGTGGCCATGTTGGCACACGGCAACCCCGCCTTGACCCAAGCCTTGCAGGCTTTTCGGCAACGCCAAACCGATGCAGCGCGCCAGATGACGCTGCCCTCGCTGGCGTGAGCCCACCACCCTTGCGCACCCCTGTGCCACCGGGGGCCATGTTGGGGGTGCTTGGCGGCGGGCAGTTGGGCCGCATGTGGGCGCATGCCGCGCAGACCCTGGGTTACCAAACCGCGGTGCTCGACCCCGACCCGCACAGCCCGGCCGGTTTGGTGAGCCACCTGCACCTGTGCGCCGATTACCTGGACCCGCAGGCCCTGGGGCAAATGGCCCAGCAGTGCGCGGCCATCACCACCGAATTTGAAAATGTCCCCGCCCAGGCCTTGGCGCAGTTGGCCCAAACCCGACCCGTGTCCCCCAGCGCGGCATCGGTCGCCGTGGCACAAGACCGGGCCCAAGAGAAAGCCCACTTCACCCACTGTGGCGTGCCGGTGGCCCCGCATGCGGTGCTGGCCAGTGCCGCCGATGCGGCGGCGGTGAGCGAGGCGTTGCTGCCCGGCATCCTCAAAACCGCCCGCTTGGGTTATGACGGCAAAGGCCAAGCCCGGGTCACCAACCGCGCTGAATTGTTGGCCGCATGGCAGGCCATGCAAAGCACTGGGATGGCCACGACAAGCAGCGTTCAAGCACCTGGCGCGAACGCCGCGCGGGCGACCTCGCCGAACATGGACGAGCCCCACCCTGCGCAAGCCATCGCCTCCCCTCAAGGCCATGCCACACCAAGCGCCACCGTTTGTGTGCTGGAAAAAATGCTGCCCTTGGCCGCCGAATGCTCGGTGGTGTTGGCGCGCGGAAACGACGGCCAGATGGTGAACTTGCCGGTGCAAGCCAATTTGCACCGCGATGGCATCTTGGCGGTGACCGAGGTGGGCGACGGCGCGCTCGACCCCGCACTGGCGGACCAAGCCTTGGCCGCCGCCCGCGATGTGGCCCAAGGCCTGGATTACGTGGGCGTGTTGTGTGTGGAGTTTTTTGTGCTGCAACCCGACACCCCCGGTGGCAAGGCCAGCTTGGTGGTCAACGAAATCGCGCCGCGCCCGCACAACAGCGGGCACCACAGCATCGACAGTTGCGACGTGTCGCAATTTGACTTGCAGGTACGCTGCATGGCGGGCTTGCCCTTGGTGGCGCCGCGCGCCCACAGTGCGGCGGTGATGCTCAATATCTTGGGTGATTTGTGGTGGCCTGAAGCGGTGCCCGCTGGTGCGCCTGAAATACAGAGCAAGAAAACGCACCCAACCACCGAATCAGCTCGGGAGCCCGATTGGGCCGCTGTGCTGGCCTTGCCTGGCGTGCACCTGCACCTGTATGGCAAAACCCAGCCGCGCCGGGGGCGCAAGATGGGCCACATCACCTGCACCGCCGCCACCTTGGGGCAAGCCCGCGATGTGGCGCGGCAAGCGGCGCAGTGCCTGGGGCTGGCGCCATGGTGAAGCGCGCATGATTCATCCCGGCACCGATGACCAGGCCGTGGCCCTGGCCGCCCTCCGCTTGCGCGACGGGGGCTTGATCGGCCTGCCCACCGAGACGGTTTACGGCCTGGGGGCCGACGCCAACAACCCCGGCGCCGTGGCCCAGGTGTTTGCCGCCAAAGGTCGGCCCAGCGACCACCCACTGATCGTGCATGTGCTGTCCATCGACCAAGTGGCGGTGTTTGCCGCCAAGGTGCCCGACTTTGCCCGCCGATTGATGGACGCTTTTTGGCCCGGCCCCTTGACGCTGATCTTGCCGCGCCGCGCTGGCGTGGCCGAACACGCTGCGGGCGGGCAGGCCATGGTGGGCGTGCGCTGCCCTTCGCACCCGGTGGCGCGGGCGGTGTTGAAGCAGGCACTCACCTTGGGCGTGAGCGGCGTGGCCGCGCCCAGCGCCAACCGCTTTGGCCGCGTCAGCCCCACCACCGCCGCCCATGTGGCGCAGGAGCTGGGGGGCGATTTGCTGGTGCTCGATGGCGGCGCTTGTGCGGTGGGCATCGAGTCCACCATCATCGACTGCAGCCGGGGTGCACCGGTTTTGCTGCGCCCGGGCATGCTCGCGCTGGACGCGCTCAGCGCGGCCGCCGGACAAACCGTGTGGCCCCAGGGCGGCTCGGGCGACTCAGGTTTTCAGTTCGATTTTGGCGCAGCGGGCGCTCACCCTGCGCAGCCAGCCTTCGCCGCTGATGGGCCTCAGGCGGTGGCGGGCAATGGTCTCGCCGCCCCTGCCCCCAAGGCCTCGGGCACCTTGGCCGCGCACTATGCGCCGCGCGCCACGGTGCGGTTGCTCAGCATGGCGCACATGCAAACCCGGTTGGATTTGGGCAACTGGCCACGGGGTTCGGGCGTGGCGATTTGGTCGCACCAACCGGTGCAAGGGCCTGGCGTGCAGCACCACCCCATGCCCCAAAGCGCGGCCCAAGCCGCCCAAATGCTGTTTGCCTGGATGCGCCAATGCGACGACGCCGGCGTGGCTGAAATATGGGTTGAAAACCCACCGCCCGGGCCGGATTGGGACGGGGTGCGCGACCGCTTGCAACGCGCCGCCGCTGCCGCCCTGGCGGGCCCCAGCGACCTCCCCCAATGTCGTTAAACTCAGGGTTTGCTTTTTGCACCGAATGCCACCATGAAACAGATGTACCGCTTCGCACGCTATTTGGCCTGCGCCGGCTTGATCGTCGGCACGCTCAGCCTGTGGGGCTGCGGCTCGGCCAGCACCTACGACCCCATCAACACCACAACCACACGCATCGTGGCATTTGGTGATGCTTTAGTGGATGTGGGGCAAGTGGGTAGATTGAATGCCGCTCTTACCAAATACCGCTATACCGTCAACAATGTGGTCGCTGGCACCAACACTGGCAACACGTTTATCGAGTATTTATCCAGCTATTTTGGCTTTGGGTCCGTAGCTTATGCCTTGGACAACCTCGCGGCCGGTCGCTTGCCCAGCACCGGCGCTTACAGTTATGGCGAGTTTGGTGCCTTGGTGTCTGGCGCGGCAGGCACGACAGATGCGCGCGGTTGTACGAAGGTGGTTTCCACCCTGACTCAGCGTACCAATGGCACCGCTGTGGCCAACGCTTACTGCGCCTACAACTTACAAGCCCAAATAGATTTGTTTTTGGCCCAAGGCAGCCCCACGTCAACCGATTTGTTTGTGATCTCCATTGGCACCGGCGACATCATGGCCACGGGCATCCGAAACCTGACCATCGACGCCATCACTACTCCCGTGACCTTCGCGGCGGGTTTGGGTGCTGTGCAAACCGACCTGGCAACCGCTGGTGTCAGCACCACTGTGCAAGCTGCCGCCAATGCTCTGGCAGTGCAAGTCAAGCGCCTGACCGATGCCGGCGCCAAATACGTGCTGGTGGTGGGCCCACCCAATGTGGGCCGCAGCCCTTGGGCCACCACCACAGGCAATGCCACTTTGTTTCAAAACCTCAGCTACAACACAGGTTCGGGCGTAATCTCCATGGGCTCCGAGGGCTTGGCCCGCATCCAGGCCACCTTTGGCAACAAGACCAACAACCCAGTTTTGTTTGTGGAGATCAGCGGCTTGGTCAACACCCTGACCGATGGCGGCAACACTGTCTTTGCCAACAAAACCTCAGTTTGTACTACCACTGCCGCTACCTTAACCTCAGTGACGGCCTCAAGCATTGGCACCGGGGTTGCGGCACCAGGTCAACTGTCTGCGGCCTTGTGCACCACTGCCACCTTGGGCGGCGATCAATCCACCTATGTTTACGCCGACGGCGTGAACTTCACGCCCGCCATGCAAAGCCAGTTTTACAGCCAGGCCTTGGCGCGCATGCGCTTGGCGGCTTGGATCGACTGATTTTTTTAGGCGCTTTCGCATCGGCCTGAGGCCCATCGCGTTTCACGGCTTGCTTGGGCGATCGGCCTGTTTGGCGCTCCAGTCCACCAACACATCAAACAAGGCGCGGGCATTCGCGCCACTGACCTGTGGGCTGTTGACCAGGGCCACCAGCACCCAGGTTTTGCCGCCGGGGCTGTGCACAAAACCCGCCACCCCCGACACATCGCGCAAGCTGCCGGTTTTGAGGTGGGCGCTGGCCTGAGCGCGGCTGCGGCGCAAGGTGCCGTCTTGGCCGCTCAGGGGCAGCGAGGCCACCAACTCAGCCTGAAACGGGCTGCGATGCACCCACAGCAGCAAGCGCGCCAGGTCCTGGGCGCTGCTGCGTTCATCGCGGCTCAGGCCCGAGCCGTTGTCCAGCACCGGCGCGGACTCACCCAAACGTTCGCGCCACCAGCGCAGCACCACCTCGCGTGAGCCCTCCAAACTGCCCAGGCCACGTTGTTGCCAGCTGAGGGTCAAAAACAATTGCTGCGCCATCACGTTGTTGCTGAATTTGTTGATGTCGCGGATCAACTCCCCCAGCGGGGCCGATTCAAACTGAAACAAGGGACGCAAGTCCGGCGGTACCGTGCCTTCGCGCACCGTGCCGCTCAAGCCTTGGGTGCCCGCGACGAGCTGCCACATGGCGGCCACAACGCGGCGGCTGTGGCTGGCAGGGTCGGCATAGGCCAGGGGCCAAGCGCGCTCACCACAACTGGCCGGGTAGTTGCCCAGCAAGCGGATGCGCTCGGCATCTTGAAAGTCGGCGCGCAAGCTGGCGCGGTAGTCGGTGCAGGGCCCGCCGACCAAGGGCACGCTGGTGGTGTGGCTGACACCGGCCAAAGGGGGGTCCAGCTGCACATGGGCCACTTTGGCGGCGGCATCGGGCACAAAACCCAGCACGATGGATTTGAAGTTGATCAGCAGCGCATCCGGCGCGGCGTTGTAAGGCCGCAGCGGCTCGCCGTCAAAGCTGGCCGGGTCGCGCGGGGCCAGGGCAAAGGCGCTGCGGTCGAGCACGATGTCACCTTGGATGCGCGCCACGCCCTGCGCTTGCAAACGGCGCAGCAGCAGCCACAAGCGCTCGACCACCAAGCGCGGGTCGCCTTGACCGCGCAGGTACACGTTGCCTTGCAACACACCGTCTTTGATCGGGCCGTCCACATACACCGGCGTGTTCCAAGTGAACGCGGGTCCCAGCAAGTCCAGCGCGGCGGTGGTGGTGACCAACTTCATCAGCGAGGCCGGGTTCACGCTGGCCTCGGGGCGGTGCTGCCACAGCGCGGTTTCGGGCCGTTGCGGGTCGAGGATGACCACGCTCAGCGCGTCGGCGGGAATTTTCAGGCGCTCCAGGGCTTGGGCCCATTCGGTCGGCCACGCGGTGTGCCCCTGGCGTGGCGCTGGGGTCCCGGTTTCAGTGGGGGAACGTGGGGCCACCCGTGTGGT
>CANFPJ010000160.1 GCA_947448885.1 Comamonadaceae bacterium | reverse complement strand
ACTGCATTGACTGGCAAGGCAAAGACTGGACCCCCGCCATCGCCAAGGAAACCGGCGCCAAAGCCGCCCACCCCAATGCCCGCTTCACCGTGGCCGCGACCAACAACCCCGCGCTCGACAGCGCCTGGGACGACCCCGCTGGCGTGGTGATTGACGCCTTCATCTTTGGCGGCCGCCGCTCGACCACCGTGCCCTTGGTGACCGAAGCCCGCAACTGGACCGAGGGCGTGTACATGGCCGCCACCATGGGCTCCGAGACCACGGCCGCTGCCGCTGGCCAACAAGGCGTGGTGCGCCGCGACCCGTTTGCCATGTTGCCCTTCACGGGCTACAACATGAGTGAGTACTTCCAACATTGGCTGGACATGGGTACCAAACTGGCGGCCTCGGGCGCCAAGTTGCCGGCCATTTACTGCGTCAACTGGTTCCGCAAAGGGGCCGATGGTAAGTTTGTGTGGCCCGGTTATGGCGAGAACATGCGCGTGCTGAAGTGGATGATTGACCGCATCGAGGGCAGCGCCAAAGGCCAAGACCACGTGTTCGGCGTCAGCCCGGCCTTTGACGAAATCACCTGGACCGGCCTGAACTTCACCCACGAGCAGTTCCAGACTGTCACCCACATCGACAAAGCCGCTTGGGTGGAAGAGCTCAAGTTGCACGATGAACTGTTCAGCCAGCTGGCCCACAAGCTGCCCGCTGCGCTGCCCCAGACCAAAGCCGCGATCGAAAAGCGCTTGCACGCTTGATCGTTGCCCTTGACCGGGGAAAACCAAAAAGCCGTTGCATGCAACGGCTTTTTCTTTGGCTTTTAGCGAAAGCGGGCGCCCACATGGCGCCAGTGCTTTAACCGCGACCGCGCATCAACGCCCCTTGCAACTCAGCCATGATGCGGGGATCGACTTGGGCCAGGGCCCACAAACGGCGGTCCGCCTCAGCTTGCTTGCGGCGCAGGTTCCAAGCCGCCAGGCGCTGGCCCAAATGCAGGTGGTGCAGGGGACGGGCAAAAAAGGCCAGGGCAGACAAAGCCACCAGCCACATGGCCAGCCATGCCAGCATCAAGTGGTCTTCGCTCAGGCTGTCAATGGCTTGGAAGGCGCCGACCAACACCGCCGAAACGACCGACCATTGCAACAAGGCGGCCAGGCCGCGCTCTGGCGTCAGGCGCTGGGCAAAGCCTTGGAATTTGCGGGCCACTTTCAGGGCGCGCTCCACACCGGGGTGGGTTTTGGGGTAGTCAATGTGGACAAATGTGGTCATGGTGAACTCCGATGGGAAGCAAGAAAAACATTGCTGATGGATGGATATTAGGGTATTCCCCCACATTAAACAAGTGATGATTGCGCATGTGATACATTCACCAGACTTATGAATCAAGTCAATTTCCGCACCCTGGACTTGAACCTGCTGCGCATCTTTGACGAGGTGATGGCCGAGCGCAGCCTGACGCGGGCGGCACACAAATTGGCCCTGACCCAGCCGGCGGTGAGCAACGCCATGCGCCGCTTGCGCGAACGCTTGGGCGAAGATTTGATGCGCCGCGACGGCCAAGGCCTGGCACCCACGCCACGCGCCCTGGCGTTGTGGCCGCAAGTGCGCACCGCCTTGGCGCAACTGGAGCAAAGCCTCAACCCTGGCGAATTCGAACCCGCACACGCCGATGCCACCTTTGTGCTGGCCATGGCAGACGCCACCGCCGCCGAGCTGATGCCCGGCTTGGTCGACATTTTGGAGCGCGAGGCGCCGGGCGTTTCCATGCGCGTGATGCCGCTGAGCACGCGCAACCCCAGCGCCATGCTCGAGCAAGAGTTGATCGATGTGGCGGTGGGCTACTTCCCGGCCCTGCTGGCCGCGCTCAACGCCCCGACACCGGTGGAGGGCGGCCACGGCTTGGCGCACCAGCGCTTGTTTGACGGTCAGTACGTGTGCGTGATGCGCCAAGACCACCCCTTGGCGACACAAGCATTGGACTTGGACACCTTTTGCCAAGCACGCCATTTGTTGGTGAGCTTTTCCGGCCGGCCCTTCGGGTTTGTCGACGAGGCCCTGGCCAGCTTGGGACGCGAGCGGCATGTGGTGCTCACCGTGAACCAGTTTTTCACCGCCGGACAGGTGGTGGCGCACTCCAATTTGCTCACCGTGCTGCCGCAACATTTTTTGAGCGTGACCGGTGTGTTTGACCGGCTGGTGGTCAAGCCCTTGCCGTTTCAAGTGCCCACCGTGCATGTGGACATGGTGTGGCGCAAACGCTTGCGCCAGCCGAGCGCCCACCAGTGGTTGCGCCAAGCCGTGGCGCGTGCCAGCCTTCAGACGCTGGGCAAAATCAAAGTTTGACCGGGCCCACCCGACCGCGCTCGACTTGGAAGCGCGCTTGCACGCTCAAATCGGCGCGGGTGCCCGCCGGAAAAGGCGTGGTGCGGAATTCACAGGTGGCCGCCTGGGGCTGGATGTCGATCAGGGCGTATCCGCGCTCGTCGGCGCGGGCGTAAACGATGTCGGGGTTGGCTGAGCGCGCCGCGTTGAGCACGCTTTCACCCAAGCCGCGTGAGGTGATGGAGGTGGCGACAAACTCGCTGGCCACCACGGGTGAGGTTTCGTCATTGGCTTGCAAGCGCAACTTGGCGGCCACGTTCATGTGCACATCGCCGCCCAAGGTGATCACATCGGCCACCTGCCCATCGGAAATGGTTTGCAACAAACGCCGGCGCGCTTGTGGGTAGCCGTCCCAAGCATCGGTGTAGGTGGCCCGGCCCAAGGGCGTGCTGACCGAGGTGGGGCTGATTTGGGTGGCCTGCGCCAGCACCTTCCACAATGCGGTGGATTGGCGCAAGCCCTGGTACAGCCATTCTTCTTGGGCGTTGCCCAGCATGCTGCGTGCCGGCTCGTCGAGTTCGGCGCACTGGGTCACCACCCGGCCGCCGCCGCGGTTGGGATCAGGGCAAGCTTGGGTGCTGCGGTACTGGCGGCAATCCAAAGTCCAAATGTCGGCCAAGCGGCCCCAAGACAGTTTGTCGTGCAGCCGCATGCTGGCCGCCCACGGGCTGCTCGGGTCCGGTCCCAAGGCCAGGGGCTGGTGCTCAAAATAGGCTTGATAGGCTGCTGCGCGGCGTTGCATGAACACTTCCAGCGGGGTGTTGCGCGGGTCGCGGTCAGCCGCGTAGTCGTTGACCACCTCGTGGTCGTCCCACATCAGCAACCAGGGGTGGGCGGCGTGGGCCGCTTGCAAGTGGGGGTCTGATTTGTACAGCGCATAGCGCTGGCGGTATTCGTCCAGGGTTTTGGGCTCGCCCCCGTTGTGTTTGCGGATGGCCAGGCGCGGGTTGGTGCTCTCGTAGATGTAGTCGCCGACAAACACCACCAGGTCCAGGTCTTGGCGCGCGATGTCCGCGTGGGCCACATATTCGCCTTGTTCGTAGTGCTGGCACGAGGCCAAGGCCAGGCGCAGTCGGCGCACATCGTCGGTGGGGCGCGGCGCGGTGCGGGTGCGGCCCACCGGGCTGATCGCATCACCACAGCGAAAACGGTACCAATAAGAGCGCCCAGGTGCCAAGCCAGTGGCCTGGGCATGCAAGCTGTGGCCGCGCTGTGCATCGGTGGTGATGTCGCTGTGCCACACGCGTTGGCGCAAAGCCTCGTCGGCAAACACCTCACACACCACCCGCGCTGGGTCGGCGGCGCTGTCGGCACGGTCTTGCGGGCTGACCACCAAGCGGGTCCACAACACCACGGTGTCGGGTCGGGGTTGGCCGCTGGCCACACCCAAGGTGAATGGGTTGTCGCGCCAGCGCCTCGGCTCTGCGCCCGCCTGGGCCACGGCTTGCTGCCATGGCGCCAGGGCCATCGCCAAAGCCTGGGCCTGGGCCCAACGGTGAAAGTCACGCCGCTGCATGGCTGGCCGTCAGGTGGGCAGTGGGGTGGGTACCGCTCACGCGTTGAGCAAGGTCCACAAACGGTACGGCGTGATGGGCATTTGCAACTGGCTGGACTGGGCCGCATGGCCGTTGCGCGCCAAGGCGTCGGCCACCGCATTGACCACCGCCGGGGTGGCCCCAATGGTGCCCAACTCGCCAACGCCCTTGACCCCCATGGGGTTGTTTTTGCAGGGCACGGACTCGTCCATTTCGGTGACAAAGTTGGCGTGCATGATGTCGGCGTGGGGCACGGCGTAGTCCATCAAGCTGCCGGTGAGCAACTGGCCGGTTTCGGCGTCATAGGTCATTTGCTCGCACAGGGCTTGGCCGATGCCTTGCACCGCGCCGCCGTCAAGCTGGCCGCGCACGATGGTCGGGTTGACCACCCGGCCCACGTCATTGACCGAGCTGTAGGCCACCAACTCCACATGGCCGGTGGCCGGGTCGACCTCGACTTCGCACACATGGCAGCCATTCGGCCAGGTGGGCCCGCTGACCTTGGTGGTGGAGGCCAAATGCATGCGGCCCTCTGGCTGGCGTTGCGCCAACTCACCCAGGCCCAGACCGATGTCGGTGCCCTTGACCTGAAAGCGCCCGGCCTCGTAGGCCAAGTCGGCGCCCGCCACTTCGAGTGTTTTGGCGGCCAACTCACGCGCTTGGGCCAAGCTGCGCTCAGAGCCCTCTTTGACCGCCGAGCCACCGGTGAACAAGGAGCGCGAACCCGCGCTGCCAAAACCGTCGCCACGGTCGGTGTCGCCCAACACAATGCGCACCTGCGATAGGGGCACCCCAAACACATCGACCACCAGTTGCGCCAGCGAGGTGGCGATGCCCTGGCCCATGGGGGCCACGGCGCTGAACACCTCGATCACCCCATCGGCGGCGATGGTGACGGTGACGTTTTCTTCCAAAGCGTTGCCGCCGGTCCATTCCAAAAATGTGGCCAGTCCCAAGCCGCGCCATTTGCCGCGCGCCTTAGAGGCTGCCTCGCGCTGGGCAAAACCCTCCCACTGCGCCAGCGCCAGGCCTTTGTCCATGATGTGCTCAAACGCACCCACGTCATAGGTTTGACCCATGGCATTTTTGTAGGGCATTTGGCTGGGCGCAATCATGTTGCGCCGGCGCAGGGCCACGCGGTCCATGCCGATTTGGCGCGCCGCCTCGTCCATCAAGCGCTCCATGTTGAAGATCGCTTCAGGCCGGCCCGCACCCCGGTAAGCGCCCATGGTGGCGGTGTTGGTCAACACGGCGGTGAAATGAAAGTCAATGGTCTGAATGTCGTACACGCTGGTTTGCACCCAGGGGCCGATCATCACCTGAATGGCCACGCCCGTGGGGGCAGGGTAGGCCCCCACATTGGCCAAAGTTTCGATGCGCAGGGCCAAAATTTTGCCGTCTGCGGCCAGGGCCATTTCGGCCTGGGTTTCGATGTCGCGGCCATGGGTGGAGCTGAGAAAGTCTTCTGCGCGCTCGGCCATCCATTTGACCGGGCGTTGCAGCACATGGCAGCAATAGGCCACCACGCCGTCCTCGGGGTACATGCCGGTTTTCATGCCAAAGCCACCGCCCACGTCACCCACCAACACCCGCACTTTTTCTTTGGGCAGGCCGAGCAAATCGCTCACCAAGGTGCGCACACCGCTGGGCATTTGGCTGCTCATGCGCAGGGTCAAGCGGCCTTGGTCGATGTAGGCCAACACGCTGCGCGGCTCCAGGGTCAGGGCGGCCAAACGTTGGTTGTCAATGTGCAGCTTCACCACATGGGCGGCACTGGCAAAAGCTTGCTGGGCGGCCTGCGCATCGCCATAGCGGGTTTCGGCCACGATGTTGTCGGGCACGTCGTCACACAACCGGGGCGCATCAGCCGCCAAGGCCGCGTGCACGCCGGTGGCGTTGGGCAGCTCTTCATAGTCGACCATCACCGCCTCGGCGGCATTGCGCGCGTTTTTCACGCTGTCGGCCACCACCACCGCGACCACCTCGCCGACAAAGCGCACCCGCTCATGGGCCATCAGGTAGCGCGGTGGGCTGGCCGCCGGTGAACCATCGGCACGTTTGAAGCCGGCCGGTTTGGGCAAGGGTTTGATGCCCGCTTGGGCCAAATCTGCGCCGGTGACCACCAAAGACACGCCGGGCATGGCGCGCGCGGCGGCCACATCGACGCTTTTCAACAGCGCATGGGGGTAGACCGAGCGCACAAACCAGATGTGCTGCACGCCCTGGACATCGGCGTCATCGGTGAACAAGCCTTGGCCTTTGAGCAACAAGTCGTCTTCCAAACGCTTGACCGCATGACCGCTTCCAAATCGCATGTTTTCCGTATTCACATCAGCCCTTTTGCTTGTCGATT
>CANFPJ010000159.1 GCA_947448885.1 Comamonadaceae bacterium | reverse complement strand
ATCACGCCGACATCGGCCCAGGTGAGGGTGGGGTAGTTGAAGATCGAGCTGTATTTGGCTTTGCCTGTGTGCAGCGCATCGAGCATGTGGTCGCGGCTGGTGCCCAAGGTTTCGGCGGCGCTGTACAGGTACAGGCCATGGCCGCCCTCGTCTTGCACCTTGGCAATCAAGATGGCTTTGCGCTTCAAACTGGGTGCACGGCTGATCCAGTTGCCCTCGGGCAGCATGCCGACAATTTCGCTGTGGGCGTGTTGGCTGATTTGGCGCACCAGCGTTTTGCGGTAGTGCTCGGGCATCCAGTCGCGGGGCTCGATTTTTTGCTCTTGCCCGATTTTTTCGTCAAAGTGCGCTTGCAAAGTGCTGTCGCTCAGGGCGGGGCGGGCCACAGCATCACGCTGGGCATCTGGCAAGTCCAAGGCTTGGGTGTACATGGGCGTCTCCTGCGGGTTCGTCCCGCCATTGGCGCGCCAGTATAACCAATTAACCAACCGACCGGTCGGTTAATTGCGCCGCGCTCAGTGCGTGCCGCCGATTTCCAGGGTGTGGGTGGCGTGGCTGTCTTGGCCCATCAGGTCCACCATGTCGGGCAAAGCCGCTTTGAGTTGTTCGTTCAAGGTGAACGGCGGGTTGATGACAAACATGCCGCTGGCAGCCAGGCCGGGGCGTTTGGGTTTGCCATCGCTGCCCAAGGCGTCGCCGGCGCTGGCTTGCTGTCCAGATTTGATGGTCAAGGTGGCGTGCAGCCAGGGTTTTTGTGTTTGCAAACTGAGGGTTTTGAGCCGGCGGGGCAAGTCGTGCGCTTCCATGCGCGGGATGATGGGGTACCACACGGCATAGGTGCCGGTGGAAAAGCGCTTGAGGCTGTCTTGGATGCATTCGCTCACCCGTGCGTAGTCGGTTTTGACTTCGTAGCTGGGGTCGATCAGCACCAGGCCACGGCGCGAGGGCGGGGGTAAAAATTTGCGCAAGCCGACAAAGCCGTCTTCGCGCAGCACCGCCACTTGCCGGCCCACCCGCAATTGCTCCACGTGGCCGACCAGGGCCCGGGCATCGGTGGGGTGCCACTCGAACAGTTTGATTTTGTCGTTGCGGCGCATCAGGTGCTGCATCACGAAAGGCGAGCCCGGGTAGACCTTGTAAATATCATCCGGGTTGAAATGGGCCAGCACATCCAGGTAGTCACGCAATGCCGGAGCGGGCGCTCGCTGGCGCTGCACCAAGCGACCCACCAAGGCCAGCAGGCCTTCCAAAGACTCCCCACTGGTTTGCGCTGGGGCGCCATCCAGGCGGTACAGCCCGGCGCCGGCATGGGTGTCGATGGCGCACACATCGGTGTCTTTGGCACACAAGTGCTTGAGGATGGCAATCAACACCGTGTGCTTGAGCACGTCGGCATGGTTGCCTGCGTGATAAGCGTGGCGGTAACTGAACATGCGCCGATGGTAACTGCTGGTGCCATGGCCACCGTGCCAACAGGGGCAGGTGGTGCCGGCGGGCGATCAGAAAACGCCCAAAATGGTGCTGCCACCCCTGTGCGCCAGCCCGGTTTGGCGTGGTCTTTGTCGGGGGCTGGAGAGGCCTGCCAAGTGGAAGTTCCGTTTTTGTATAATGGAGGGCTTTCGCAGCGCATTGTGGCCCCGCGGCGAAACATTTCATCCCACCTAAGAGGTTCTCGTCAGAAGAACGCCGACCGTGGAAAAGGGCCCGCCAAACCGTTTCTATCAAGGAAAACCATGTCCACTTTCAGCGCAAAACCCGCTGATGTGAAGCATGAGTGGTTTGTGATTGACGCCACCGATAAGGTGCTCGGAAGGATTGCCAGCGAAGCAGCCCTCCGATTGCGCGGCAAGCACAAGGCCATTTATACGCCTCACGTCGATACCGGCGACTTCATTGTCGTCATCAACGCCTCCAAAATCCGTGTCACGGGCAACAAAGCCCTGGACAAGGTGTATTACCGTCACTCGGGTTTCCCCGGCGGTATTTATGGCACCAACTTCCGCGACATGCAGGCCAAACACCCCGGCCGCGCGCTGGAAAAAGCGGTCAAGGGCATGCTGCCCAAAGGTCCTCTGGGTTATGCCATGATCAAAAAGCTCAAAGTCTATGGCGGTGCTGAACACCCCCACAGTGCCCAACAACCCAAACCGCTGGACATCTAAGGAGCCCCCATGATTGGTGATTGGAACAATGGCACCGGGCGACGCAAATCCAGCGTGGCCCGTGTGTTTCTGAAAAAAGGCTCTGGCAAGATCACGGTCAACGGCAAGGACATTTCCACGTTCTTTGGCCGCCAAACCTCGATCATGATCGCCAAGCAACCGCTGATGCTGACCAACCACGCCGAGACCTTTGACATCCAAGTCAATGTGCACGGTGGCGGTGAGTCTGGCCAAGCGGGTGCTTTGCGCCACGGCATCACACGCGCTTTGATCGATTACGACGCCAGCCTCAAGCCGGCGCTGTCGGCCGCTGGTTTTGTCACCCGCGACGCGCGTGAAGTCGAGCGTAAAAAGGTCGGTTTGCACGGCGCCCGTCGCCGCAAGCAGTTCAGCAAGCGCTGATCCGCAACTGCCTTTTTTGCCCAACCGCTGTCGGCTTTACCGCCACAGCGGTTTTTTCATGCCCGATCCAGGGTGTTCAAGCCAGAGGATGCCGACCCTGTTGGCGTCAGGGTGGTCCAAGTCATTGGGCGGGGCAGTTTAATTCCGACTAAACTACGCAACTATTTGATTTCGAACCGAGGAGACCATCCCCATGAACGCTGTAGCCGAAGCCCTGCCCACCGAAATGCCAGCCCCCATAGTTTTCACCGACAGTGCCGCTGCCAAAGTGGCCGATTTGATCGCTGAAGAAGGCAACCCCGAGCTGAAGTTGCGCGTGTTTGTGCAAGGCGGTGGCTGTTCGGGCTTTCAATATGGTTTCACCTTTGACGAGGTGACCAACGAGGACGACACCACCATGAGCAAAAACGGCGTGTCTTTGCTGATTGACGCCATGAGCTACCAATACCTGTTGGGTGCTGAGATCGACTACAAAGAAGACTTGCAAGGCGCCCAGTTCGTCATCAAAAACCCCAATGCCACCACCACCTGTGGTTGCGGGTCGTCCTTTTCGGTTTGATCCCGCATCTTCTGAGCAGGTAACAGAGCGGTCAAACGCATCCGTGTCAGACGGGGGTTTGATTTCAACCCTGGGTGATGTGCTGATCGCCTCCTCCGGGGTTGAAGAGTTCGCTAAGCGGGGTAAATGCCACCCAACACGCGGGCGCCTTTGGCGCCCGTTGCTTTTGGCAAATTGCCTGGCAAGCCCAAACAGGTTTGGCGCGCCAACCACGCAAAAGCGGCGGCCTCGACTTGAGAGGGCGACAGCCCGGATTCAGCGGTGCTGGCCACGGACAGCCAGGGCAAGCGCGATTGCAGCATGCCCATCAGGCACTGGTTGTAAGCGCCACCCCCGCAAACCATCAAACGGCTGCTGCGCGGCGCATGCTTGGAAACAGCCAAGGCAATAGACTCAGCCGTGAGTGCGCACAAACTGGCTTGCACATCTTGGGGCGCCAAAGCGGGCCCAGCCGCCAAGTGGCTGTCCAGCCATGGGGCATGAAACAAGTCCCTGCCCGTGCTTTTTGGGGGTGGCTTGTGGAAAAACGGCTCTTGCATCCAGCGCGTCAGCAAGTCCGCCTGCACTTGACCTGAAGCCGCCCAGCGCCCTGCATCGTCATAGGCCTGACCCGTGTGGCGCAGGCACCACAAATCCATCAGCACATTGCCCGGTCCGCAGTCAAAGCCCAGGGCATCGCCTTGCGCTGACAAGACACTGAGATTGGCAATGCCACCCACGTTGAGCACGGCCAAATCTTGGCCCGCCTGTCCAAAAACCGCTTGGTGAAAGGCCGGCACCAAGGGCGCACCCTGGCCACCGGCGGCCACATCCCGGCTGCGCCAATCGGCCACCACCGCAATGCCGCTCAATTCGGCCAATAAACTGGGATTTTGAATTTGCAGGCTGTAGCCGATGCCGTCGTGCAGCCCAGGTTGGTGGCGCACCGTTTGGCCATGGGCACCAATGGCGCGGATTTGAGCAGCTGGCAATTGGGCATCGGCCAGCAGCGAGCGAACCACTTGGGCATACAAGCGGCTCAGGGCATTGGCGGCCAAGGCACTGCGGTGCAGTTCGTCAGGTCCCGACTGGTTCAAGGCCAGCATTTGGCTGCGCAGTGGTGGGTCAAATGGGGCGTGTTGGTGGGCCAACACTTGGAGGGGAGCGTTGGCAAAGTCAATCAGCACCCCATCCACCCCGTCCAGCGAGGTGCCGGACATGAGGCCGATGTACAACTCGGCCATGCTCTATTGGATGTTGGCTGGCGTCAGGCTGGCTGCGGCTGCCATGTCTTTTTGCGCTTGCACAGCGTGCTGGCGAAATTGGGGGAAAGCAGCCTCTGACACAGGAATGGCTTCGCTTTGGCGCGCCAGTGTCAATGGGTCTTGGTGCTTGCCATTGACCCGGAATTCAAAATGCAAATGGGGCCCTGTGGCCCAACCCGTGGCCCCCACGCCGCCCAAGGTTTGTCCTTGAGAAACACTTTGGCCCACGCGCACATCAATCCGGCTCAAGTGGGCGTAAACGGTTTTGTGCCCATTGCGGTGCGACACCGTGACCACATTGCCATAGCCACCTTGTTGACCGGCAGCTTCGACCACGCCGTCACCCACACTGCGCACAGGGGTGCCCACAGGCGCGGCGTAGTCCACGCCCAAATGGGCGCGCCAGGTTTGCAAAATGGGGTGAAAGCGCAACTTAAAGCCACTGGTCACGCGGGAAAAAGCCAGGGGAGAAGCCAAATACGCACGGCGCAGGCTTTGGCCACTGAGGTTGAAGTAGCCCCCTTTGGGCGCCTGGGGCTCTTGGAACCACACGGCGTGATAGGTCTTGCCGTTGTTCAAAAACTGAGCGGCCAGCACTTTGCCAGCGCGCAGCGGTTCACCATCGGCTTCGAGGGACTCGTATACCACCGAGAAACGATCGCCTTTGCGCAAAGCGCGGTAAAAATCAATGTCACCCGAAAAAATATCGGCCAGTTGGTTGGCCACGTTATCGGGGATGCGTGCGTCGTCCGTGGCCGCAAACAAGGAGCTTTGGATCACGCCGCTGGCCATCTGGGTCGAGGCTTGTAAAGGCGCCTCTTGCAGCTCAGCGGTGAACGCACCATTGGCTTGGCGGGTGATGCGCAGGCGTTTGAAGTGGCGACCATCTTCTGTCGCCCAACGGGCCACCAACTCGGTGAGTTGCTGTTGGGCATTGGCGCTGGCTTGCAGGTTGCGACCAGACCGGGCCAAAAGATGTTGTTTGACCAAGGGGTCTTGGCGCAAAAAATGGGCGGCGCTGGCATCTGAGACGCCCAAGCGGGAGAGCAAGCTGTCCGCGCTGTCATTGCTTCGGGTCACGTCCGAGCGGTACAGCTGCAGTTGAGCAATGTCAGTGCTTTGGGCTTTGGTTGGCAGGCCGGGCAAAGCCTTGTCAATCACCTGGCGGACGGGCAGATTGGCCGCATCAGGCCCCAGCGAAGCCACGGCCACCGCCCCACCGCCGGCCAGCAGCAAAAAGGCGGTCACGCCAGCCGCCGCCGCATGCGGGTGGCGGCGGTGCCAAGTTTGCCATTCGGCCCACAGTGATAAGAGGATTGGTTTCAATTGAAGTTCCCGGGGGGAGCCCCCGCGCAGCCACTTAAAATGGCGAAAAACCGGCGCAGTATAGTCGCTCACGGGCCCGGTGTAAACCCAAATAGATATATGAATCAATCGCCTGTATCCGCTTCTTCTTTGGCAGCCGAGGTTCAGCACGCCTTGGCTGTGAGCTTGCGGGGCTGCGAAGAACTGCTGCCCCAAGACGAATGGGTTAAAAAATTGCAGCGCTCCCATGCCACAGGCACGCCGTTGCGCATCAAGCTGGGCCTGGACCCGACCGCGCCGGACATTCACATTGGTCACACCGTGGTGCTCAACAAAATGCGGCAATTGCAGGATCTGGGTCATCAGGTGATTTTTTTGATCGGTGACTTCACCTCGCTGATTGGCGACCCGTCGGGGCGCAACAGCACCCGACCACCGTTGACGCCCGAGCAAATCAAGCTCAATGCCGACACCTATTACAAACAAGCCAGCATGGTGCTGGACCCGGCCAAAACCGAGATTCGTTACAACAGCGAGTGGAGCGAGCCTTTGGGGGCCAGCGGCATGATCCAACTGGCGTCGCGCTACACCGTGGCGCGGATGATGGAGCGTGACGATTTTCACAAGCGCTTCCATGGCGGCCAATCCATCAGCGTGCATGAGTTTTTGTACCCGCTGATGCAAGGCTATGACAGCGT
>CANFPJ010000158.1 GCA_947448885.1 Comamonadaceae bacterium | reverse complement strand
GGCAAATTGGCCATGTGCAAGACCGCTTGCCCCACCAAGTTCACATCCATCAAAGGCTCGACGGCGATTTGTCCGTTGGCTTGCAAAATGCCGGTGGCCATGCGCATGGCCATGTCGGTGCCTGCATTGCCCACATCGATTTGACCCACAGCAATGTTGTACTTGCGCCCATCCAAGGAGGCGGTTTTGGTCAAACCTTTGACCGCATGCTTGGTGGCGGTGTAGGCAATGGAGTTGGGGCGCGGCGTGGTGGCCGAAATCGAACCGTTGTTGATGATGCGCCCGCCTTGGGGGGATTGGGATTTCATCACCATGAAGGCTTGTTGGATGCAATAAAACATGCCATTGAGGTTGATGTCCACCACCTGCTTCCACTGCTCGATGGTCAACTCCTCCAGGGGCACGCCGGGCGCTCCCACCCCCGCATTGTTGAACAACACATCGACCCGGCCCCATTTTTGAACGGTGGCCGCAAACATGGCTTTCACCGATGCGGGGTCGCTGACGTCGGTGGGAACGACCAAGGCCGCATCGGGTTTGGCCGCCAGTTCGGCGACCACCGCATGCAAGGGCTCTGGTCGGCGACCCGCCAAAGTCACACGGTAACCCGCGCCCAACAAGGCTTGGGCGGTGGCTTTGCCAATGCCCGTACCGGCGCCAGTGATGATTGCGATTTTGGGGCTGCTCATTCGGTGGTCCTCTTGAATGCGATTTGAGTTGGGGTTCAGCGCTTTTTGCGCCCTTTGCCTTTGGCCACCGCTTTTTTCACAGCGGCCTTGAGCGCTTGGATGGGCGATTTTGCCGCACGTTGCGGCGCACTGGCCTTGCCCAGGCCTTTGCCACTGCGCTGGCCTCGGGATGGGGGCGGAACCTTCAAGCCAGAGATCGCAGGGCCCTTGCTGGTCAAGGGCGTGCCTTCGGTGACCAAGCGGAAATCGATTTTTCGCCCATCCAAATCGACCCGGCTGACTTGGATGCGCACCCGCGTGCCAATCGCAAACCGTATTCCGGTGCGCTCGCCACGCAGTTCTTGGCGCACCTCATCCAAGCGGAAAAAGTCACCACCCAATTCGGTGATGTGGACCAAGCCCTCGACATACAAGTTGTCCAACGTGACGAACAAGCCAAAACCGGTCACGGCGGTCACCACGCCGCCATACTCCTCGCCCAAATGCTCGCGCATGAACTTGCATTTGAGCCAGGCCTCCACATCACGGCTGGCTTCATCGGCACGGCGCTCAAAGGCGCTGCAATGCAAGCCTGCCGCCTCCCAACCACTGGCGTCGAGCCCTGCGGCAACGGGTTTGACCACTTTGGCCACGGCACCCGGGGCTGGTTTTTTGGTGATTTTGAATCGACCTGGGGGCTCTGGTGGCCGCACCGGCAACTTGTAGGTTTTCTTGGCCAAGATGGCCTTGATCACGCGGTGCACCAGCAAATCCGGGTATCGGCGAATCGGGCTGGTGAAATGCGTGTAGGCCTCAAAAGCCAAGCCAAAGTGACCGCTGTTGGTGGGCGTGTAAATGGCCTGTTGCATGGAGCGCAGCAGCATGCTGTGGATTTGCTGAGCGTCGGGCCGCTCTTTGGTCGCTTGCGCAATGGCCTGGTATTGGGCAGGGCTGGGGTTGTCGCTGATCGACAGTCCCAGGCCCAAAGCCTTGAGGTAATTGGCCAAGGTTTCGCGTTTCTCGGGGGTCGGTCCCTCATGCACCCGAAACAATGCGGCGTGCTTGCTTTGCAAAATGAAATCGGCGCTGCAGACATTGGCGGCCAACATCGCCTCTTCGATCAACCGGTGGGCATCGGTGCGCACGCGGGGCACGATTTTTTCAATCCGTCCGCTGTCGTCGCACACGATTTGGGTTTCGGTGGTTTCAAAATCCACCGCGCCGCGCACCTGCCTGGCTTGCAACAGCGCACGGTAGACATCGTGCAAATGTTCCAAATCATGGATCCGATCTGGATGTCGCGCCGCCTCTGGCCCCCGGGCATTGGACAAAATGGCCGCCACCTCGGTGTAGGTCATTCGCGCATGGCTGCGCATGACCGCAGGGTAAAACTGGTAGGCGTGGACTTCCCCCGCTGACGTGACGAGCATGTCGCACACCATGCACAAACGCTCCACCTCGGGGTTGAGCGAACACAAACCGTTGGAGAGTTTTTCCGGCAACATGGGGATCACGCGGCGCGGGAAATACACGCTGGTGGCGCGCTCATAGGCGTCCACATCAATCACGCCGCCAGACTCCACATAATGGCTCACATCGGCAATGGCCACGAGCAAGCGCCAGCCTTTGCCCCGGCCCACGCGTGAGGGCTCGCAATACACCGCATCATCGAAGTCGCGCGCATCTTCACCGTCGATGGTGACCAAGGGCACATCGGTCAAATCGACCCGGTCTTTTTTGTCTTGTGCGCGCACCTTATCGGGCAGGCTGCGGGTGAGGTCCAAGCATGCGGCTGAAAACTCATGCGGCACACCATATTTGCGCACCGCGATTTCGATTTCCATGCCGGGGTCATCGAGTTCACCCAGCACCTCTTTGATGCGGCCCACCGGTTGACCATACAAACTGGGAAGTTCAGTCAACTCGACCACCACCACCTGACCGACCTTGGCCTGACCGGTGGCGGCCTTGGGAATCAGAACGTCTTGGCCATAGCGCTTGTCTTCGGGGGCCACCAACCAAATGCCCCCTTCTTGCAGCAAACGCCCAATGATGGGCTGGGGTGGCCGTTCGATGATCTCCACCACGCGGCCCTCTGGCCTGCCCTTGCGATCGAGCCGCAACACCCGCACCTTGACACGGTCCAGGTGCAACACGGCGCGCATCTCATTGGGTGCCAAAAATATGTCTGCCGCGCCATCATCTCGGCGGACAAAACCATGTCCGTCGCGATGACCCAACACGGTGCCTTCGATTTCCTCCAGCAAACCTGCGCTGGGGTGACTGAATTGTTTGATAGAATTTCTCTCTTTCCTGAAATGCCCAGGTGGCGGAATTGGTAGACGCACTAGTTTCAGGTACTAGCGAGTAACATCGTGGGGGTTCGAGTCCCTTCCTGGGCACCACCATCATCCAACAGCTGCAAATGTTTGCGGCTGTTTTCGTTTGGGGCTTAGGCCTTTCAGAGCTTATACAGCCTGAGCCACCAGATCGTGACCCTGTGTATCCACGATGTGAACCGTGGTGAATTCTCCCACACGCAAGGTTTTGCTGGCTTTTTGCGGTGGCAAGATGCGCACCACGCCATCGATCTCAGGGGCATCGGCATAGGTGCGTGCCACAGCCCCCTTGCGCCCCAAGCCTGGCGCAGCGTCCACCAAGACCTGCATGCGGGCGCCGATGCGTTGGCGCAATTTCTCCACCGACACGGCCTCGGCCACCGCCATGAAACGCGCTCGGCGTTCCTCGCGCAGCTCAGCGGGGACCATGCCTGGGATGTCATTGGCCGCAGCGCCCGCTACCGGGCTGTAGGCAAAACAACCGGCGCGGTCGATTTGTGCCGCCCGAACAAACGCCAACAAATCTTCAAATTCAGCTTCGGTTTCACCAGGGAAGCCCGCAATGAAGGTGCTGCGCACCACCAGTTCAGGGCAGATTTCGCGCCAACGCTGCAATCGCTCGAGGTTGCGCTCACCGCTGGCGGGCCGCTTCATGCGGCGCAACACATCGGGATGGCTGTGCTGAAAGGGCACATCCAGGTAAGGCAAGATGCGTCCCGTTGCCATGAGCGGCAAGATGTGGTCCACACTGGGATAGGGGTAAACATAGTGCAAGCGCACCCAGGCGCCATGTGCCTGGGCCAAGTCGGCCAAGGCCTCGACCAATTCCAGCAACCGGGTTTTGTTCGGTTTGCCATCCCAAAAACCCGTTCGATAGGCCACATCCACACCGTAGGCTGAGGTGTCTTGGCTGATCACCAGCAATTCTTTGACGCCCCCTTCAAACAAGGCCCGTGCCTCATTGAGCACATCGCCTATTGGGCGTGACACCAAGTCACCTCGCATCGAAGGAATGATGCAAAAAGTGCAACGGTGATTGCAACCCTCGCTGATCTTCAAATAGGCATAGTGCCTGGGTGTGAGCTTGATGCCCGCCACGCCCATGGGGGCAGGCATCAAGTCGACAAAGGGGTCATGCGGTTTGGGCAGGTGCAGGTGCACCGCGTCCATCACCTCTTGGGTGGCGTGTGGACCGGTGACCGCCAACACGCTGGGGTGCACATGGCGCACCAAATTGCCGCCCTGCTCGTCTTCACGCGCTCCCAGACAGCCCGTGACAATCACCTTGCCATGGGCCGACAAAGCTTCGCCAATCGTGTCCAAACTTTCCTTGACCGCATCGTCAATGAAACCGCAAGTGTTGACGATCACCAAATCCGCGCCTTCAAATGACTTGGAAGTTTGATAACCCTCGGCACTGAGTTGGGTGAGGATGAGTTCTGAGTCGGTCAATGCCTTGGGGCATCCCAAGCTGACAAAACCCACCTTGGGTGGCGTGGCGCGCGAGCCCAATGGGGCCAGAATTTCAGAGGTTGACATGCCCGCATTGTCCCCGCAAATCGGGCCTGGCGTGAATCAGCTTTTCAACCCCATGGCGGCCAGCATTTGTTCGGTGTGCCGGTTCATGTGCTCTTGCATTTGGGCCTGCATTTGGGCCACCGCTTTTTGCGACTGCTCCATGTAGCCACTGATCATGTGCTGAACGGCCGGGGCCTGCAGCCCGGCAAATGGTTTCCCGGCGTTGACCGGTATGGGAGAGACGTGGGCGTTGTATTGGCCCACCATGTCTTTGAGCATGTGCATGTTTTTTTCGATGAAACTGCCCATGTGGGTTTGCATGGTGTGGCCATAAAAACGAATCATGTCGGCCAAGGCTTTTTCGGTGAACAACGGTGAACCGCAGGCCTCCTCCTCCAAAATGATTTGCAACAAAATGCTGCGCGTGAGGTCTTCGCTGTTTTTGGCATCCACCACTTGGATGGGCACACCATCGATCACCCATTGCTTGATGTCGGCCAGGGTGATGTAAGACGATGACGCGCTGTCATACAAGCGCCGGTTGGGGTACTTCTTGATGACCCGGGCTGAGGCGGTATCTGCAACTTTGGGCTCTGGGGATTTTTTGACCATGCAGCCACTCTCTTATCGTGAATGTTGAAAAGACTTTGAACCATTCTAGGAATGGCCCCTGGCAAACAAATACAGGTTTTCCCGGGGGAGCGGGCAAGCACGGGGTCAACCCATTTTCAGGGTGCACAGACCATGTGAAACTTCACCTCTGCACCACAACAAGGAAAAACCATGCCAGAAATTTACATCTATGCGTTGGAGGGTCGCAGCATGGATCAAAAACGCGCCTTGGTCAAAGACGTGACGGATGCCGTGGTGCGCCACTTTGATGTCACGCCGGGCGACGTGATGGTTCAAATCATGGAAACGCCCCCCACATCCAAGGCCAAAGGTGGCATCTTGTTTTCCGACCGGCCCGGCACACCCAGCGCCAAACTGGGCCCGGCAGGTGGCACATGAAATGGTTTCTGCGTTTGTGGCTGCTGGCCATGGGCTTGGCTTTTCTGCTGGGCCTGGTGGTGATCGGCTTGATCCTGTTCGTGGTCTCACTGTTGAAGTGGGCTGTGACAGGCCGCCGGCCAAACATCATCCTGGCCGTGAGCAGTTACCAGCGGTGGGCGCGAAAAGCACCGCTTTGGGCCCAACACCGGGGCCCGGCCGAGGGTGAAATCATTGATGCAGAAGCCAAGGTGGTCCAAGAAGGCCCGCCAAGCTTGCCGTCCAACCATGCCAAGGGGCGTGGGCCCGACTGAGCAAACCACCCGACAAAAGATCAGACCTGGACTGAATGAACCCAGCCACTGGGCAAGGGAAAAGTTGCTGACTGGTGAAGCAACGTGGCATTGGTAGGCGCGATTGGACTCGAACCAACGACCCCCACCATGTCAAGGTGGTGCTCTAACCAGCTGAGCTACGCGCCTAAAGATTCGAAGCGGCGGATTCTATCAGCATTCCGTCGCCCCACCTTGAACGGACCTTGAACCCATGGTCGTGGCCCGGGCCATGCCCACTTGCCAAGGGCCTGAAAGCAGATTAAAAATGAGTCATTTGTGATTAATCCATCATGCACGCTTTGCACGCCCAAACGCCTGCGTCAGCCCCCCATGGGTTTGGGCTGATCGAGGCCTTGTGCGTGCTGGCCCTGACAGCGATGGGCGCAGCTTGGGGGATTTCTTCTTGGCAGATGGGCATGCAAAAGGCCAAGGTTCAATCGGCTCGCGAAGGGTTTATCCACAGTCTGCAATGGGCGCGGATACAGGCCATCCAACAAGGCGTGGATCTGCGCATGGTGCGGGCCACCCCATGCGCCGGGGTCAGCGCCCAAGCCAGCG
>CANFPJ010000157.1 GCA_947448885.1 Comamonadaceae bacterium | reverse complement strand
GTATGTGTTGTTGGTCATCCTGTGCTCGGCCATGTTTGGGCTGTTCGTGGGTTGCATCCCGGGCTTGAGTGCGACCATGGCCACGGCTTTGTTGGTGCCCATCACCTTTTTCATGCCACCGGTGCCAGCCATTGCGGCCATCGTCACGGCCACAGCGATGGCGATTTTTTCGGGCGACATCCCTGGCGCCCTGTTGCGCATCCCCGGCACACCGGCATCAGCCGCTTATACCGACGAGGCCTACCAAATGACGCTCAAAGGCCAGGCGGAAACAGCCCTGGGGGCCGGCCTGGTTTTCTCTGCCATTGGCGGTTTGTTTGGCACCTTGGTGATGATTTTGTTTTCCCCTGCCTTGGCCGAAATTGCGCTCAAGTTTTCTTCCTTTGAGTATTTTTGGCTGGTGGTTTTGGGCCTGGCGGGAGCGGTGTTCATTGGCAACGCCAGTGTGCTCAAGGCCTGCATCACCTTGTTGCTGGGCTTGTTGATCGCTTGCATTGGCTTAGAGAACCCCGCTGGCATGCCGCGCTTTACCTTTGGCATGAAAGAGCTGATGAGCGGCGTGGAGTTGATCCCCATGATGGTCGGGATGTTTGCGGTGTCCGAGTTGCTGCGCTACATCACCAACATGGACCCACCGCACCTGATCGCTGCCGAAAAAATTGGCAATATTTTTTCAGGCATGTGGGGCTTGCTCAAAAAATACCGCTGGCCCTTGGTTCGGGGCAGCGCCTTGGGCACGGTGATTGGCATTCAACCCGGCTCTGGCGCCGACATGGCCTCCTGGTTGAGCTACGCCATGAGCAAGAAGTTTTCCAAAGAGCCCGAAAAGTTTGGCACCGGCCATGTGGAAGGCATTGTGGAGTCCGGTGCGGCCAACAACTCGTCTTTGGCGGGGGCCTGGATACCGGCGATTGTGTTTGGCATCCCGGGCGACTCGATCACCGCCATCGCCATTGGTGTGCTGTATTTGAAAAACATGAACCCCGGGCCGATGATCTTCATCAACAACCCAGAAAACATTTACGCCATCTTTTTGGTCTTTATATTGGCCAACATCATCATGGTGCCCTTGGGTTGGTTGACCGTCAAAATCGCCACCAAAATTTTGCGCGTCCAGCGCAATATCTTGATGCCCATCATTTTGATTTTTTGCATCGTGGGCTCGTTCTCGATCAACAACTCGGTGTGGGGCGTCACCCTGATTTTGTTTTTTGGCTTGGCGGCTTTCATCCTGGAAGAAAACGGTTTCCCAGTCGCGCCCGCCATCTTGGGGGTGGTGTTGGGCACCATGATGGAGGAGAACTTCATCACCTCGATGATCAAGTCCGACGGCGACCCCTGGGTCTTCTTCACCCGCCCCATCGCCATGTGGTTGGCCATCGGCACCTTTGTGATTTTGCTGTGGCCGGTGTTCACTTGGGCTTATCAACGCATCACCCAAACACGCGCTGTCTGAGTTTCATTATCTAAAAGCATCTTCATTGGGGTGGCAGTGGTCATGGGGATGTGCAAGCTTGAGAATGCGGTATTGCGTTGTCGTACGGGCTGCCTCCTTTGAATATGGCGTTGAAAGGATTGAAATGAGCACCCTGACTGTGCGATTGACCGAGCGCGAAGAGCGCGATTTGCAATTGGCTTGTGGGCAAACAGGCAAAGCCAATCTTCAAGAGACCTTGACAAAATCTCATTTGAGATACAAAATTCAGACGATCAAGCAGGGGACCAGCAGATGAGCGCACAAACTTCCATGCTCCACATCCGTGTGGACGACGACATCAAAGAGCAAGCCACGGTGGCCTTGTCTGCCATGGGTTTGTCCATGTCTGACGCAGTGCGTTTGTTTTTGCGCCGCGTGGTGATTGACCAAGCGTTTCCCCTGGAACTCAAAGTGCCCAACGCCGAAACCCTGGCTGCGATGGAGGAGTCCCGCGCCATGATGGCCAAAGGCCGTGCGGGCTTTGCCACGGTTGACGAACTTTTGGCAGATCTTGAAAAAAACAGCCAAGCCTAAACAGGCAGACCCGCCTCGTTTAGCCAACTACACCAAGGTTTTTTTAAAGGATTGGCTGCGCTTGTCGCACTCGGGTCGGTACGACATGGCAAGGCTCAAAGAAGCCATGTTGCTGTTGATGGCCAACGATGCGCCGCTGGGGCCCGAGTGGCTAGACCACCCTTTGAAGGGCGACTGGTCAGACCACCGCGAATGCCACATTGGCGGGGATTTTTTGTTGATTTACCAGGTGGTGGAGAACCGCATCCACTTCGTTAGGGCAGGTACGCACTCGGAGCTTTTCAGCAGTTGACTTGGGGTTACCACGTCGCTGCACACCTCTTGATGATGGCGTTTTTCAAGCCACCGTCAGATCCTGTCAGCGCCCAAGCCCATCACCCCCCTCAATCCGCCTTAGCCCCCGCCTGAAACCATCGCCCAATGGTGGCGCGTTCTGCTTCGGTGATGCCGGTGGCGTTGTTCATCGGCATTTGGCGGGTGACGACCACTTGTTGGTAGACGTTTTGCGCATGCTGCCTCAGGGTGTCGGCGCTGTCCAAGCGGATGTTTTTCATTTGCACTTGCTCCCCATGGCAGGACACACAGCGCTGGGCGATGATGGTTTGCACCTGGGCCAAAGTGGCCACGGCGGGGGCGGCGCTGGGGGCTGGTGCGGGTGCTGGGCGCAGCCACACCACCACAGCGATGATGATGACCACCCCCACAGCGGCAAACGGCCAGGGGTTGGCGGCGCGCTGGTGGTTCCAAGCGTGGCGCTGCACAAAAAACTGGCGAATCAAAGCACCCGCCAGCATCATCAGCAACAAGATGAGCCAGTGCTTTTCGTGGGTGTACAAAAAGCTGTAATGGTTGGACAGCATGGCAAACAGCACCGGCAAGGTGAAGTAGGTGTTGTGCACGCTGCGCTGCTTGCCGCGTTTGCCGTGGATGGCCATCTCCATCGGGTCATAGGTTTTGCCAGAGGTCATGGCGGCCACCACTTTGCGCTGGCCCGGGATGATCCAGAAAAACACATTCGCGCTCATGGCGGTGGCGATCATCGCGCCCACGATCAAAAAGGCCGCCCGACCGGCAAACAACTGGCAGGTGAGCCAACACGAAAAGGCGATGACGAGGAACATCAAGCCACCGACCCAGGCCTCGCCGTTTTCGCGAAACCCAAAAATGCGGGAGATGGCGTCGTAAACAAACCAAAACGCCACCAACAAACCCACGGCCGTGGCGCCAGCGGCCACTGGCGACCAAGCGAACAAAGACTGGTCGATCAAAAAAGTGCCGGCGTTCCACAGATAGAGCACGGTAAAGAGGGCAAATCCACTCAGCCAGGTGCTGTAGCTTTCCCAATAAAACCAATGCAAAGGGGTGTGGATTTTTTTCGGCGCCACCATGTACTTTTGCGGGTTGTAAAACCCCCCGCCGTGCACCGCCCACATGGCGCCGTCAACGCCTTTTTCCAGCAAGTCGGGCGAATTCGGGCGGACCAGGTTGTTGTCCAAAAACACAAAGTAAAAGGATGACCCCACCCAGGCAATGGCGGTGATGACGTGCACCCACCTCAGCAACAGGTTGGCCCAGTCTAAAAAGTATGTTTCCATGTCAATGTCTCGGTCAGCTCGGTGTGACGGTGTCACCCTCACCACTGCGGGCGCTGTGAGGGGGAGAACAGGTCGCGAACAAGGGTGAGGCCCCGCTCCGCTGCGACAGGAGTGGCAAGTGTATACAGTTTTAGCGCTGGAGCAACTGGGCGGCCACTGCCACCGCAATCACCTCGGGTTGTTTGCCCTCGATGCCCGGTATGCCAATCGGGCAAGTGACACGGGCAAAGTCATCCGGGCCAAAGCCTTTGGCCTCCAAGCGGTGGCGGAAAGTGGCCCATTTGGTGTCGCTGCCAATCAAGCCGATGTAGGGCAAGTCATTGTGTTGGCGCGCACGCAGCAAGCAAGCGGCCAAAATGTCGAGGTCTTCGGCGTGGCTGAAGCTCATCATCAGCACATGGCAGCCAGCGGGCAAGTCCCACACGGCTTGCTGCACAGGGTCGGAGTGTTCACAGCGCACATTGGCCGGCACTTGGGGCGGAAAGATTTCATCGCGGCTGTCCACCCACAGCACCGACATGGGCAAACGGCCCAGCACCTCGATCAAGGCCTTGCCCACATGGCCGCCACCAAACAAGGCCACAGCTTGGGCCTGCGCCTGGGCTTGCGCTTGCAAACGCGGCAGGTCGCTGGCGGTGATGCCATCAAAACCCAGCACCACCACGCCGCCACAACATTGGCCCAAGCTCGGGCCCAGGGCGAAACGCTGTTCAAACGACACTGGGGCGGACAACGTCGCTTGAGCCGCTGTCGACCCCGTCAAAGCGGCGCGGGCCAAGCGAATGGCCTCGAACTCCAAATGCCCGCCGCCCACCGTGCCCACGATGGCGTTGGCCGTCACCACCATCCAAGCCCCCACCTCGCGCGGGCCCGAGCCTTGCACCGAACGCACGCTGACCCAGATGGCAGGCGCGACTTGCAACAAAGGGGGTAAGTCTGACAGTGAATACAAAAGTTTCTCCGGGTTTGCCTTCGTGCCACACAGCATGAAACAAGCGCACAGTATGGCGCATGCGCTGGTTTTGTCTTGTGAATACCGTGACTGTCCTCAAGCCTTGGTTCAACCACCCATGACCGCCTTTGACACCCTTCGCCGTCGCACGCATCTGCCTTTGTTGGGCCTGGGCATGGCGCTGCTGTTGACCGCCTGCGTCAGCAAGCAGCCAGTGGCCGTGGCTCCCCCCCCAGCGGAACCCGCGCCGGCGCCCGTGGTCGTCGCACTGACGCCGAAGTCGGCCCCTGTGGCCACTGCACCTGAGCCAGAACCCACCCATGTGTCCAAGGCGCGCAGCGAAAAAGAATTTCGCAAAGATGCGGCGCGCCACATTTATGAACAAAACGCACACCGCATTTACAGCGGTCGCTTGCCACCATTGCTCAAAGCCGTGGGGGTGATGGATGTGGTGGTCGACCGGCGCGGCAATGTGTTGCGGGTGGAGTGGCGCCGCGCACCCAAACATGCCCCCGATGTGGTCAAAGAAATCGAGCGCACCGTGATGGCCGCTGCCCCCTACCCCGCGCCCATCCATTTGGGCCAAGCCACCTATACCGACACGTGGTTGTGGGACAAAAGCGGGCGCTTCCAACTCGACACCCTGACCGAAGGCCAGCGCTGAGGCTGCCCCCAACGCACTGCGCCGGCATGGGGGACTTGGCTCGCTGGCGACAGCGCTGAATCAGGCGCTGGCTTGGGCGCGCACGCGCTCGCAGGCCAACAAAATGCGCTCGGGCGTGGCCGGTGCATCCATGTGCACCAGCACTTGGTGGTTGGCACTGGCCGACACTGCGTCGCGCATCGCAAAGTAGGTGGACAGCGCCAGCATGAGCGGGGGCTCACCGGTGGCCTTGCTTTTGAAGGGGGTGGCTTTGACGTTTTCGCCATCGAACAAGCTGACCTTGAAATGCTCGGGCACATCGCCCGCCACCGGAATTTTGTAGGTGCTGGGGCCGTGGGTGAGCAAGCGGCCTTTTTTGTCCCAGATGCACTCTTCCATGGTGAGCCAGCCCATGCCTTGCACATAAGCGCCTTCAATTTGGCCCTTGTCCACCGCTGGGTTGATGCTGCGACCCACGTCGTGCACGATGTCCACGGCTTTGAGCCACCACTCGCCGGTGCGGGTGTCGATCTCCACCTCGGTCACCGCCGCGCCATAGCAAAAGTAATAAAACGCCTGGCCTTGCAGGGTTTGAAAGTCATATTTGATTTCGGGCGTCATGTAAAAACCGGTGACGCTCAAACCCACGCGGTCCAACCACGCTTGCTTGGCCACCTTTTCCCAGGGCACCGACGCGGCGCCTTGGGCCGAACCGGCATGGGCCGCATGGCTGTGAAAACGCACCTCGCTGGCATCGCAACCGAGCAAGCGCGCCGCCACCGGGGCCAAGCGGGCACGCATTTGGTCACAGGCGTTGTTGATCGCGGCGCCATTGATGTCGGCCCCGCTGGACGCGGCCGTGGCAGACGCGTTGGGCACTTTTTGGGTGTCGGTGGCGGTCACGCGCACGCTGGAGACCGAGATGCCCAGGCCATCGGCGGCGACTTGGGCCATCTTGGTGTTCAGGCCCTGGCCCATTTCGGTGCCGCCGTGGTTGACGCTGACCGAGCCATCCATGTAAATGCTGATCACAGCGCCGCCTTGGTTGAGCATGGTGGCGGTGAAGCTGATGCCAAACTTCAAAGGCACCATGGCCAAGCCGCGCTTGCGTTGGCTGTGCTGGGCATTGAAGGCGTTCACCGCTTCGCGCCGGGCGCGATAGGCGGACTCGACCTCGAGTTGGTCCAGCACCTTATCGCCAATCCAATCTTCGATGCGCTGGCCGTACTG
>CANFPJ010000156.1 GCA_947448885.1 Comamonadaceae bacterium | reverse complement strand
TTGGCCACCGGCGCCTCACCCACGTTTGACCGCGAAGCCTTTTTGGCCGGCAAACAAACCCCCGTGTTTTTTGGCTCAGGTGTGAACAACTTCGGTGTGATGGAAGTGCTGGATGCGCTGGTCGATTTGGCCCCACCACCGCAACCCCGGCTCAGCGCCCTGGTGGTCAACAAACAATTGGTTGAAAAAACCATTCAGCCCGAAGACGGCGGCTTTGCCGGCGTGGTGTTCAAGGTGCAAGCCAACATGGACGCCAACCACCGCGACCGCATTGCGTTTGTGCGCGTGGCCTCGGGCCGCTATGCGCCGGGCATGAAACTCAAGGTCCAGCGCAGCGCCAAAGAGCTTCGCCCGACCAGCGTGGTGACATTCTTGAGCCAACGCCGCGAAGCGGTGGAAGAGGCCTATGCCGGCGACATCATTGGCTTCACCACCCATGGTGGGGTGCAATTGGGTGACACCATCACCGATGGCGCAGCTTTGCAATTCACCGGTTTGCCATTTTTTGCGCCCGAGCTGTTCATGACAGTGATCTTGAAAAACCCGCTGCGCACCAAACAACTGCAAACCGGCTTGGAACAACTGGGCGAAGAAGGTGCCATCCAAGTGTTCAAACCCGAGATGGGTGGGGCCATGCTCTTGGGCGCGATTGGTCAATTGCAATTCGAGGTGGTGCAACACCGCTTGCGTGGCGAATACGATTGCGATGTGCGCATGGAGAGCAGCGCCTTCACAGGCGCTCGCTGGATCACCGCCGACACACCGGCTGAGTTGAAAGAATTCAGCAACGCCTACCCCCAACGCATGGCCTTGGACGCGGCCAACACCTTGGCTTATTTGTGCACTTCGCCCTACGATGTGCGCTTGGCGCAAGAGCGTTTTCCCAAAATCCATTTTCACCCGTTGCGCGAGCATGCGGGATTGGCCCTGCAAAACGCCGGCTGAAGGCCCGCAGCCTGACCCCGACCCAGCCCATGCCCCACCCCGCGTCGCCCGCACCCGCCCGCCGCAGCCGGTCATGGGCTGTGTGCGGCCTGCTGGTGTGCCTGGGCTTGGCCGCTTGGGAGGCGCAACGGCCATGGGCTGACCCCACGACCCAACCCGCCGCTGCGCTGGCTCCCGCACCCCAAGCCCCAGGTCGGTCATGGCGCAAGGTGGGCGAAGGTGATATCCCCCAACCCAGCACCGCACCGGCAGCCCATGCCAGCCATTTGTTGAGCTTGCCCAGCCGCAGCCCCTATGCCTTGGCGGCGTTTTGGTTTGCCGGTGAGCGCGAAAGCGCCCCCGATGTGCGCATCGCCATGAGTCTGCTCGATCGGCAAACCCAAACCTGGCGCGAGTCACAGTGGGTGGTGGACCGCCACGCCATGGGCGCCGCGCTGGGCCACGGCCTGCGCCGCCTGGGCAACCCGGTGGCTTGGATCGATGCCCAGCAGCGCGTGCATTTGTTTGTGGTGGCCACCGGCTTGGGCGGTTGGGCAGCCAGCCGCGTTTTGCACCTGCGCCAAGCCCCTGGCAGCACCGACCTTTCTTCGCTTCAACTGGACGTGGTACGCGTGTTGCCCCTGTCGTGGCTGTGGAACACCAGCCACCTGGTGCGCAACCCACCTTTGCCCCTGGCCGACGGCGGCATGGTGCTGCCCTTGCACTTTGAGTTGGGGCTGAAGTACCCGGTGTTTGCATGGTTCAACCGCGACGGCGATTTGAT
The DNA here is from genome assembly GCA_947448885.1 of Comamonadaceae bacterium. Classification (GTDB taxonomy): domain Bacteria; phylum Pseudomonadota; class Gammaproteobacteria; order Burkholderiales; family Burkholderiaceae_C; genus Limnohabitans. Next base: position 4,736 of record CANFPJ010000156.1, on the reverse strand, counting down.
CGGCCTGCGCCGCATCAGCGCGCGCAAAGATGTGTTGCAACCCAGCTTGCTGGCCGTCTCGCCCACGCACTGGTTGGCGCTGATGCGCACACAGTCAGCCGTGCGCCGCGTCGCGGTGGTGGAAAGTTTGGACGCCGGTGCCCATTGGCAAAGCCATGACGATTTGCCTCTGCCTAACCCCGATGCGGCCTTGGCTGCGTTTCATTTTGCGCCCCAAGCCTATGCCTTGATTCACCACCCCACGCAACAAGGCCGGCAAGCCCTGGTGTGGCACTCCAGCACCAATGGCAAAGATTGGTCCAACCCCATGTCGGTCGCGCAAGGGCCTGAGGGCAGTGAGTTTTCCTATCCTGCCATGGCGTGGGCCGACAACAGCTTGTGGATCAGCTACACCCATCAACGCACCCACATCCGTTGGCAGCGTTGGCAAGCCCAGGACTCGGCGCCTTGATGGACAACCCTTTGTTCTCCGACCTCGCCCTGCCCACTTTGGCGTGGCAAGCTGTGTTTCGCCAGCTGGGTTGGTCACTGGCACTGGCTGTGGTGTTGGCCCTGATGATGCCCAAGCGCTGGGCACGGCGCTGGTGGTGGGGTTTGGGGCTGGGCGTGGCCAGCAACCTGCCTGGCTTGACCGAAGTGATCAGTGCATTGGCATTGTCGTTTCAAACCCCCAGCCTGCTGTCGCAAACCCTGCTGCTCACTGTGTTGTGGCGTGGCTTGCGGGCGCGCGCCTCACTGGCAAACGCACCAGAGCTCACGCCGCCACGCGCCCCCAATGGGGCCTGGGCGATCACGGCGCTGCTGGGTTGGGTCTTGTTGCTCGATACCCTGGGCTGGGGCGGCACATTCATTTACCCCTGGGGTTTTGGCCCGGCGGTGCCCGTGGCCGTGCTGCTGGGCTGCGCCGCTGCTGGGGCTTGGGCCGCTTGGTGGCGGCCTCTGTCTGTGGGTCAAGCCCGTTGGTGGTGGTGCCTGGCCGCAGCCATGGGCCTGTTTGTGCTGACCCGCGCACCCAGCGGCAACGCCTGGGACGCCATCAGCGACCCTTGGTTATGGCTGATCGCCCATGCCATGTGCGCGGCGCCTTTGTGGCGCATCGCACGCACCCGCTTTATTCGCCCACGATCCCCTTGACCTGGATCACCCGACCCCAGCGCGGATAGTCTTTGGCCGCCACGGCGGCCAATTCTTCGGGCGTGGAGGATGCGGCATCCAGGCCAGCGCGGCCCAGCACATCACGCACTTCGGGCATTTTGATCACGGCCACCAGTTCTTTGTTCAAGCGGTCCACCACCGTCTGTGGTGCTTTGGCCGGCAGGTAAAAGGCGTACCACATCTCAACGTCAATGCCTTTGAAACCCAGCTCCGAAAACGCGGGCACATTGGGCGACACGGGGTGGCGCTTGGGGCTGCCCACGGCCAGCGCATTGAGCTTGCCGCCATTGACAAAACCTTGCGCAATGTGCACCGGCAAAAAGCCCACGTTCAACTCGCCCGACAAAATGTCTTGGGTATAGCCTGCTGTGCCACGGTAAGGCACGTGCAGCATGAACAAATTGGTCTCGAGCTTGAACAACTCCATGGCCATGTGGTGCGGCGTGCCCACGCCGGGTGAACCAAAGCTGATCGATCCCGGCTTGGCCTTGGCCTGGGCAATCAACTCGGCCACCGACTTGATGCCGGTTTTGGGGTGGGCCACCAGCATCAGCGTGCCCCAGGCGGCCATCGACACCGGTGCAAAATCTTTCATCGGGTTGAAGTTGGCGTTCTTGTACAACTGAGAGGCGATCAACATGGTGTTGGCCCCCATCAGCAAGGTGTTGCCGTCTGGGGCCGACTTGGCCACCGCCTCGGCGCCAATGTTGCCGCTGGCCCCGGGTTGGTTGACCACCACCACCGGCTGGCCCAGGCGCTCGCTCAGGCGCGGCTGGATGGTGCGGGCAATCGTGTCCATGCCGGTGCCGGGTGTGAACGGGACAATGATGCGGATCGGCTGCGCCGCGTTTTGCGCTTGTGCGGCCATGCCGATGCAGACCAAGCTGGCCCACAGGGCGCGGGTAAAAATGTTTTTCATGCGTGACACCTTAAGCAATCGAGTTGAACCAGGCCCCAATCACTTGGCGGGCGGAATGCTGAACAAACGCTCGGCATTGGTTTGGAAGAACTTCATCTTCACGTCGTCGGACATGTTCATGGCGTCCAGGATGCGCACTTCATCCACGGCGTACTGATAGGGGTAGTCCATGGCGTAAAGCACCCGGTCCACACCCACCAGGTCTTGGGTGAACTTGATCGCCGCTTCCGACGCCACACCGCTGTTGGTGATGTGAAAGTTTTCGCGCAGGTATTCACTGGGTTTGCGCTTGACCGGACCCATCGATGGGTAACGCTTGGAGTTGACCGTCGCGCGGTGCATGTAATCCAAGCGATAAGACCAAAACGGCAAGGCCTCGCCCATGTGCCCGAGCACAATTTGCAATTTGGGGAAGCGGTCGAACACGCCCGAGGTCATCAGGCGCAGCGCGTGCAAGCCGGTCTCGACACCAAAGCCATAAATCGCACCATCCAAACCCGCCTCGATGAAGTGCTGAATCATGCTGGCCGGCATGGCATTGGGGTGCAGGTAAATGGGGGTGCCCATGGCCTCGGCAGCCTCAAAAATCGGCCAGAACTTGGTGTCCGACAAATACTCGCCATGGGTGTGGGAGTTGATGATCACCGAGTGCATGCCCAACTGGTTGACACCGCGCTCGATCTCTTTGGCCGAAGCCTGCGGGTCTTGCGGTGCCACCGAAAGCATGCCAACAAAACGGGTGGGGTGGCGGCGCACGGCAGCGGCCAAGATGTCGTTGGCCTGGGGCATGAAGCCCACCGCGGTGTCGCGGTCCAAAATTTGCACACCCGGTGAGGTCATGCCAATCACCTGCACGTCGATGCCCGACTCGTCCATGTGTTGCAAACGCACTTGGTCGAGGTCTTGCAAACAACGCATGATGTGCTGAGCGCGCTCGCTGGGGCTGCTCATGTAAAAACCCATCAGGTGCTGAAAACCCGGGTCCACCGGCGGGGTGGCCAGCACCTTGCGGTACAGCGCCAGCAACTCGGGTGGCGCAAACGCCTCTTCTGTGGCAATGCGGCGGTACAAAGCGGGAGATGGGGGCTGGTTGGGTGTGCTCATGGTCAATAAATCAATGAGGTTAAGAAACGGCTTCGCCCAGGGCTGGGCGGGTGGGGCATTATGCCGCCGCTGTTCCAGCGTTGCCGTTTAGGGGTAAAGGACCCTGGGCACCTGGCGCTGGGCCCGGCGGCACCCGCAAACGCTTTAGCGCAAGTCGAGCACCACGCCGTCCAACTGGGCCAGCATCACCCGCGTCTCTCGGCCCAGGCTGGTGACGGCAGCGGCCAGCACCGTGTTCATATCTGTCTGCGCCACCAGTTTGGCCGCATCGCTGGGTGCGACGATGACCATGCGGTTGTTCACCAAACTGCCTTGGAATTCCACCATCGTGCCGTTGCTGTTGGCCACCATGAAAGTGGTCAGCCTGCCGTTGAACACCAAACGCTCCGATGAAGGCGGCAAAGGCGGCGCATCGGCAGCCCGCAGGCTCACCGTGTCAGCGTTTTGCTCAAAGGCCACGCCTGCCGAAATGGGCTGGGCGTTGTTGCCACGCAAGATGGTGATGGCCAATACCCCGGTGCCTGATGGTGCTGAAGCGGGTGCAATGACACTGGAGACCGTGGGCGCGGGGCGCGGCGCCTCGGGAGATGCAGCTGGCGCTTGAACGCTGGCCGTGGCGGGTGCAGACGTGCTTGCCTGCACAGGGGCCTGGGGCAATGCGGGGGCCACCAGCGCTGTGCTGGCGGGTGGCGCCGCTGTTTCAGCCCGAATGGTCGTGACCGGGGTTACGCTTGGGCCACTCGCCTCGGCTGGCCGCAAATAGGCCACCTGCTCGCCTTGCAAATTGGTGGCGGCCGCAACGCGCGGGCCAATGTTGGTGGCAGGTCTGTCTTTGTTATCTGGGTTGTCCAGGTTGTCCGCATTGGCAGGTGAACTGCTTGGCGACAAGGTGGCCACCACTGGCGGTGGCGAGCTGGGTGGAGCCGGCAGCGCCACCACCACCGGGGGCAGAGCAGGCACCACCAGGGTTTGCGGGGCTTCGTTGTCAGTGCTGGGTGGCAATGCTGCCAACTGGGTCGGGGGTGTGATGGACGGAGTCGGCAACACATCCACCAAGGGGGGCGGTGGAGGTGGTGCCTCAGCGACGACCGGCGCCTGAGGGGCTATGCTGATTTCAGGCGGAGGACCTGGGGGCACTGGCACAACCAACTCCACGGGCGGATTGGTGGTGACGCTGATCACCGGGTTGTTGACCACCGGCGCGGCCAATGGCGCGACTTCTTGAACCACTTTTTGAACCACCAAGACAACCTCACTGTCGGCGGCTTTGGCAGCTTGGATGGTCAGCGTGCCATTGACCAGGTTGCTGAAGTCGTAGTTGCTCGCCGCCAAGGTACCCACACCAGCGGTGATGGTGGCATTGCCCGCCCCCGTGGTGGTGGTCGCTGTGGTGGTGGCGCTGCCTGCGCCGCTCACACCCGATGTGGCCAGGGTTTCGCCGTTGACAAAGCCACTCACCGTGGCACTGAACGTAGGGTTGGCGTCGCCGTAGGTTTTGATGGCGTTGTTGGCCGTGACGGTGAGTGGCGCTTTGTTGATCGTCAGCGTGCCATTGACC
>CANFPJ010000155.1 GCA_947448885.1 Comamonadaceae bacterium | reverse complement strand
TGCTGACCCGCGTCACCGAAGCCTTTCGCCACGAGAAAACCGACCCCGCCATCTTTCGTGAAATGGGCGAACTGGGTTTGCTCGGCCCCACCATCCCCGCTGAATACGGCGGCCCAGGACTCAGCTACGTGGCCTATGGCCTGATTGCCCGTGAGGTTGAGCGCGTGGACTCTGGCTACCGCTCGATGATGAGCGTGCAATCGTCCTTGGTGATGTTGCCCATTTTTGAGTTCGGCACCGAAGGCCAGCGCCAAAAATACCTGCCCAAACTCGCCACCGGCGAATGGATTGGCTGTTTTGGCCTGACCGAACCCGACCACGGCTCGGACCCGGCCAGCATGGCCAGCCGTGCGCAAAAGGTCAAGGGCGGCTACCAGCTCAAGGGCAACAAAATGTGGATCTCCAACTCGCCCATCGCGGACGTGTTTGTGGTCTGGGCCAAAGAGGTCAGCGAGTCCGGCGCGGTCGGCCCCATCCGTGGCTTTGTGCTGGAAAAAGGCATGAAGGGTTTGAGCGCCCCCGCCATCCACAGCAAAGTGGGTTTGCGCGCATCCATCACTGGCGAGATCGTCATGGACGGCGTGTTCGTGCCCGAAGAAAACGCCTTCCCCGAGGTGCAAGGCTTGAAAGGCCCGTTCACCTGTTTGAACAGCGCCCGCTACGGCATCGCTTGGGGCGCTTTGGGTGCGGCCGAAGACTGCTTTCACCGCGCCCGCCAATACACCTTGGACCGCCAGCAGTTTGGTCGCCCCTTGGCGGCCAACCAGCTCATTCAAAAGAAACTGGCCGACATGCAAACCGAAATTTCGCTCGGCCTGCAAGGGTGTTTGCGCTTGGGCCGCATGAAAGACGAAGGCACAGCCTCGGTGGAAATCACCTCCATCTTGAAGCGCAATTCCTGCGGCAAGGCGCTGGACATTGCCCGCATGGCCCGCGACATGATGGGCGGCAACGGCATCAGCGACGAGTTTGGCGTGGCCCGCCACTTGGTGAACTTGGAGGTGGTCAACACCTACGAGGGCACGCATGACATCCACGCCCTCATTTTGGGCCGCGCCATCACCGGCATTGCGGCGTTTGCCAACTGATAAATGGGTGTCGCCCGTCGCACAGCGACGTGGCGATCCACCCGTGCCAATCTGAGGCCATGGGCCCAGTGGGCATCAAAAAGGGCGCTTCGGCGCCCTTTTTTCATGGGCTTGGGCTGGGCTTGGTGGTTGAAAATCGTCCATTGAGTGGGTGCACTTCATCCATATCCACGCTGAACACCTCGTCAGGGTATGGGGCGATGAGTTCACTTAAGTTAGAGTCATTGTCAAAGCCAAAGTGCTTGCCAAGGGAAGTTCACATGCGCAAAACCACGGAATTTGACCCCGCCAACCACCTCGACAATCCGGAAGTCATCGCCGAGTACCTCCATCTGGCCTTGGCCAGTGGCGACAGCGAATTGCTGTTGTCTGCCATCGGGGATGTTGAAAAAGCCAAAGGCCAGGTGCAAATTGGCCCCCATACAGACTTGGGTCGTGAAAGCCGCTGATTGGCGTTGTTTCCAGGCGCAGAACCCAGACTTCAAATTTTGGTCGGCCCTGGGAAGGCAAAGGCGGGCGAATACCTCATCGGGCAGGCGATGCGGCGATGGACCGCCCTCATTGGCTCTGCGCACTCTCAGCCTTTGCCGGCGCCGCCGGCCGGTTGACCATCACGATGCCCGCGGCCACGCCGGCCATGGCGATGGCCAGGCTCCAGGTCCACGGTTCGCCGAGCCACAGGATGGCGATCAGCAGGGTGAACATGGGCGATAAAAACGAGAACGAGGTGACTTGCGTGGCGGGGTAGCGGGCGATGACCCACATCCAGATCAAGATGGTGACAAACGCGCCCAAGGTGCATTGGATGGCCACCGACACCCAGGCCAAGCTGGGGGCGGCCCAGTTCCAGGGCTCGCCCAGGGCCAGGGAGATGAGGGGCAACACCAGGGCACCGCCGCCCAATTGGTAGATGAGCATTTTTTCGGCACCCACTTGGCCCACGCGGGTGGTGCGCAGGGTCACGGTGGTCAAGCCCCAAAGCGCGCCGGCCATGACGCCGAGCAAGTCGCCGCGCCATTGCAGTGGGTAGTCGCCTTGCCCGTGCCAGCCTTCTTGCAGCGCCAGGCCCACCGAGCCAAAGGCCAGGAACAAGCCCACCCATTGCCAAGGCCCTAAGCGCTCGGCGCGCACCCGCAGTGGCACGCAGACCGCGACCCAAAACGGCGCGGTGTACAAAAAGATGGTCAACCGCGACGCACTGGTGTCGAGCAGCCCCAAATAAATGCACGCAAACTCCAGCGAAAACAAGCTGCCCGCCAACAAGCCCGACCACAGGCTGCCGTCGCGCTGCCACAGCACGATGCCGCGCCAACGGCACCACAGCAGCAAGCACAGCGAGGCCCCAACCATGCGCAGCGATGCTTGAAACACCGGCGCGATGTGGGGCAAGGTGAGTTTGATCAACACCTGCTGAAAGCCCCAGACAAAGCAGCACGTCAGCAACAAGCCGATGGCGGTGGCATCCAGGTGTGAGCGGCGCGAGGGCATGGGGCGAGTGGGTGTTCGGTGTGTCCACCATGCCTGTTCGGTCAGCGGGCAAAACCCTGGCGCGGTGGTGCGCCCGATTGTGCCCGGCTCACATGCGCGGGCCGGGCGTGCCCAATGCGCAGGGGCGCCAGCGTTGCATCTTGGTGCTGAGTTGTTCGAGTTGGATGGGTTTGGTCAGGTAGTCATCCATGCCTGCATCCAGACAACGCTCGGCGTCGCCCAACATCGCCAAAGCGGTCAGCGCGATCACGGGCACGCGCCCCATGGTGGGGTTGAGGGCTTCGCGCTGGCGAATGGCACGGGTGGTGTCAAAGCCGTCCATCTCGGGCATTTGGCAGTCCATCAGCACCAGGTCGTAGGTGTTGGTTTCAAAGGCGCTGAGGGCTTGCACGCCATTGTCGGCCATGTCAATGTCGCAACCCATGCGGGTGAGCATGGCGCGGATGATGGTTTGGTTGACCGGGTGGTCTTCCACCACCAGCACTTTGAGGGCGGGAGCCGTGGCGTTTTGCTCTGACCAAACGCTCTCGTGGAGCGTGCGGGTGTCGGTTGGGGGCAAGGGCTCGGGGGGCATCAACTCGGGGCTTTGGCGTTGGTGCAAGCGCGACCACAGCGCGCGCACGGCCTCGCGCTTGGGGGGTGTTTCCAGTCGCCACAGCGGCGCCATGGGCCATTCAGCTGGGGGCAAAAACACCTGCTGAGGGCGGGCCAGCACCACATAGGCCAACACCGCTTGGGGCAGCTGTTCGCGCGCGGGTGGGGGGCTGGCGCTGTCAATCACCACCCAAGCGGGTTCGCTGACATCGCGGCTGATGGGCTGGCGCAAATGGCGCATGTGGGTGTGCCAACTCTCGCGCCAGTTGGGGTGGACGGCTTCCACATAAACCGGCGTGGTGGTGGGCAAAGCCGGTGCGGCTGGGGCCGCGAGGTCGTGCGCTGGTGCGGTCTCCATGGGCAGCCACACGTCAAACACCGTGCCTTGTCCAGGGTGGCTGTGCACCGACAAGCGCCCGCCCAGCAAGCCCACCAGGTGGTGGGTGATGCTCAAGCCCAGGCCGGTGCCGCCATAGCGGCGCGCATGCGAGTTGTCGGCTTGTTGGAACGGGCTGTACAAGCGCTCGATTTGTTGCGCGTCCATGCCAATGCCACTGTCTTGCACCCGCAGGTGCAGCTCGGTGGCGCCATCGCCTGGGCGCCATTGGGCCCACAGCAGCACATGGCCTTGCTCGGTGAACTTGATGGCATTGCCCAACAGGTTGAGCACGATTTGGCGCAGGCGCAGCGGGTCAGATCGCACGCCATCGGCCTCGCTCACATCCAAGTCGCAGTGCAAATGCAAGCCTTTGTCATGGGCCGACTTGGCCAACAAGGCGCAGCTGTCTTCCAAGGTGTGCAGCAGGGGAAAGGTCTTTTGATCGAGCTGAAATTGGCCGGCTTCGAGCTTGCTGAAGTCCAAGATGTTGTTGATGATGCCCATCAGGTTTTCGCCTGAGCGTCGCATCAGCCCCGTCCATTCGGTTTGCTGCTCGCTCAAGCGCGATGCGGCCAGCAGGTCGCAGGCACCCAAAATGCCATTCATGGGGGTGCGGATTTCGTGGCTGATGTTGGCAATGAACATGGCATGGATGCGCGCCTCAATCGCGCTTTGGTCGGCCAAGCGCTGGTTGTGCAGTTCTTGGCGCAGCGAGCGGCTGAGGTTGCGCGAGCCCCACAAAAACAAGCCCATCACACAGCACAAGAAAAAGCTCGGCCACCACAGTTGGGCCAACCAGGCTTGTTGCACGGCTGCGGGGTTGATCCAGGCTTGCACCATCAAATCGGGGGCTTCGGTGGCCAGGGTCAGCACGGGTGCACGCAGGGGTGCCGCGGCATGGCCCCAGCCCTGGCCCAAAATCGTGGCGCCCAGTTGCACCTGCATAAGAGCAGATGTGTCCAGCGGGTTGGTTTTGAGCGCCTCGCGCACCAAGTCGGGGTCGAGCAAGGCCACCGCCATGCCGGCGAAGGTGCCGTCGCTGTAAGTCAGGCGCATGCTGCGCGCGAGCAGGGCCTGGCCTTGCTCGGTCACCACATGGCTGAGGATGCTGGCGTCGCTGTTGTTGCTTTGTGCTTGGGCAATGTCTTGCAAAGACGCCTCCAGGGGCAGGGCTGGGATGGACAACAAAGGGTCGCCCGCTGCGGTGGTCACCAGCACCTGTCGATAGGGGGTGCGCGTGTCGCGCCCGCGCACTTGGGCCAAGGTGTCGCTGTCGATCAAGCCCGGACCGTGGCGGGCAAAAGCGGCAAAGGTGTAGGCCAGGATGTCGTCGATGTGGCGCAAGGCGTTGTCCAGCCGCGCTTGCACCGAAGCGGCTGCGATTTTGGCTTTGGTGCGTTGCTCTTCTTGCGCGAAGTCATGGCTGCGGCTGGCGTAGACCAGCCAGACCACCGCCAGCAGGCCCATCACCAACCACACCCCCCAGCGGATGCGCTCGAGCTGGCGTTCGACGCCGCGGGTGTCCCCGTCTGGGGCCGCGGTGGCCGAGGTGCGGCGGCGCAATCGTTGCAGCAGTTTCATGCGTAGCGCGCTTGCCAGTAAGCGCGGTCGGCCACCTCGGCCCAGCGCAATTGGTTTTGCAAATAAGCGGTGTAGCTGCGGTGGATCTCTTGCGCCAGCGTGTCGCCCTGCACCGCATCGCGCAACACCTGCGGCGTGATTTGCCGAAAGGCGCGCGTCACATCGTTGGGCAGGCGCAGCAACTCGACGTTTTTGAATTGGCGCAGGGTTTGCAAGCTGCGCGCGTTTTCGTGGTTGAACTGCGCCAGCATGTCGGTGCACTCTTGCCAGCCGGCCGCGCGCATGATTTCTTGCTGCCAGGGCGACAAGCGCTCCCACACCTTGGGGTTGACGATCAACTCGGTGGTGTGGCCGGGCTCGTGGATGCCGGGCACATAGCAGTGGTTGCACACCTCGTGCAAGCCCAATTGCATGTCACACCAAGGCGATACCCACTCCGCCCCATCGATCTTGCCGCTGGCCAGCGCGGGCACGATCTCGCTGGCGGGTAAATTCACGGTCACCGCGCCCAAGCGGCGCAACACCTCGCCGCCCAAGCCGGGGTAGCGCAAGCGCAAGCCCTTGAGCGAAGCGAGAGAGGTGATTTTTTCGCGCATCCAACCGGCGGTTTGCACCCCGGTGTTGCCACAGGCCAAAGGCACCACGCCATGCGCCCGGGCCAAGCGTGTCCACAGTGCCATGCCGCCCCCAAAGCGCAGCCATGCGGTATGTTCGTTGGCGTTCATGCCAAAGGGCACTGTGGCAAAAAACGGAAAACCCGGCGAGTGAGTGGACCAGTAATAAGCGGTGCCATGGGCCATGTCCACTTGCCCCGAGGCCACGGCTTCGAGCAGCTGCAAGGGTGGGATGCCCGACTCGCCCGAAAAGCGCACGTCGATGTGCAGCTGCCCGCCCGACAAGGTGTTCACCCGCTGGGCCCAGCGCCGCACCGCATCGCTCAGCCCCGGCATTTTGTCGGGCCATGCGGCCGCCAAGCGCAAGCGGGTTTCGGCCGCCTTGTTGGGCTGTGCCGGCGCCGCCGACCAAGCCAGCGCAGACAAGGCGCCCGCACCTGCGCCCAGCCAACGCCGCCGAGGGAGGCGCTCAAAGGGGCTATTTTTCATGAATTAATCATTTAAATGTCTACCAAAAGTGCTACCCAGTGTAAAAGAAACGATAACTTTTTATAACTACACGAAAGTTAACAATAATCCCCATAATTGGGCACAAAGTTAACCTAAGTATTCATATTTGTGGGTTCGCTCTTTGGCCCAGTCATCAACCGATTTCAGGAGGCTGCGACTACACTGGTGGCCCTGAAAATCGACAAGCAAAAGGGCTGATGTGAATACGGAAAACATGCGATTTGGAAGCGGTCATGCGGTCAAGCGTTTGGAAGACGACTTGTTGCTCAAAGGCCAAGGCTTGTTCACCGATGACGCCGATGTCCAGGGCGTGCAGCACATCTGG
>CANFPJ010000154.1 GCA_947448885.1 Comamonadaceae bacterium | reverse complement strand
GCGCCGTAGGCCTTGTCCCACAAATCGCGCGGGTACATGGCCAGGGCTTCTTCGAGCACCGCTTGTGCAGCCACCTTGGCTTGTTTGAAAGCCTGCTCGGTGAATTGGCCTTGCGGAAAGTACTTTTGGGACCAAGACACGCTGCCCACGCGATAGGAATTCATCACGGCGGGCTCACGGTTTTGACCCAAAATCATTTCGGTTGAGCGTCCTCCCACATCGATCACCAGCCGACGCTCCCCGTCATTGGGCAAAAACTGGCTGACGCCGATGTAGATCAGGCGCGCTTCTTCGGTGCCAGAGATGATCTCAATGGGATAACCCAAAACCTGTTGGGCCCGGTTCAAAAACACGTCGCGGTTGCGCGCTTCACGCAAGGTTTGGGTGGCCACGGCCCGGACCTGTCTGGCTGGCAGGCCATGGATGCGTTCGCGAAAACGGGCCAAGCACGCCCAGCCCCGCTCCATGGCATCTGGGGTGAGGTTGCGGTGTGCATCCAACTCACCGCCCTGGCGGACGGTTTCTTTCAAATAGTCAGAGCGCACCAACTGGCCGTGCTCCATGCGACCCAACTCCAGTCGAAAACTGTTGGACCCCAGGTCGATGGCGGCAAGCATGTCTTGGTGGGGCATGGGGTGGATGGAGAGATGGGGGGAGCTGTATGAATATACAGAGGCCATGAATTCTAATGCGCTGATATGAAAGCTTTGTGACAAATCAATGGCCTGGCAATGAACCCATTGATGGTCAGAAGGTTGTTTTTCACCGTATTGTCACAATCGGGTCTTACATTTGGCTCAGCCCATGCAATGCGTGGCATCTTTTGAAAACGTTTGAAGTCTTTCTTTGCACAAGGATCTGACATGTTAAATCTGAAATCTTGGTTGGTGGCGATCGGTGTGTCCACCTTTGGTTTGGCTGCCGTGGCGGCTGACATCACGGGCGCTGGCGCAACCTTCCCCTATCCCATTTACGCCAAATGGGCCGAGGCTTATAAGAAAGAAACCGGCAATGGTTTGAACTACCAGTCGATTGGCTCCTCGGGTGGTATTCGCCAAATCCGTGCCAAAACGGTCACTTTTGGTGCCACCGATGCCCCATTGAGCGCCGACGAGCTCAACAAAGATGGCATGGTTCAATTCCCCGCCATCATCGGCGGCACGGTTCCTGTGCTCAACGTGGACGGCTTCAAGCCGGGTGAGTTGCGCATCAACGGCACGGTTTTGGCCGACATGTTTATGGGCAAAATCACCAAGTGGAACGACCCCAAATTCACAGCCCTCAATCCGGGCAAAAACCTGCCAGATCAAGCCATCACCGTGGTGCACCGCGCTGACGGCTCAGGCACCACTTTCAATTGGACCGATTACCTCAGCAGCATCAGCAAAGAGTGGGCTGACACCGTGGGCCGCGGCGCCGCAGTCAAGTGGCCTGCTGCGTCATCGGTGGGTGGCAAGGGCAATGAGGGTGTGGCTGCCAACGTCAATCGCGTCAAAGGCGCCATTGGCTATGTGGAATATGCCTACGTCAAGAAAAACAACATGAACTTCATGCAGTTGCTCAATGCCGATGGCAAATATGTCAGCCCGGATGACTTGACCTTCGCCGCAGCGGCCGCTGGTGTGGATTGGTTCAGCGTGCCGGGCATGGGCGTTTCCATGGTCAACGCCAAGGGCGCCAACAGCTGGCCTGTCAGCACCGCTTCCTTCATCCTCATGTACAAAGACCCATCTGACAAAAACCTGGCGCAAGAAGCGCTGAAGTTTTTTGAATGGTCCTTCAAAAATGGCAAGCAAATGGCGGCTGACTTGGACTACGTGGCCTTGCCTGACACCTTGACCCGTCAAATCCGTGAACGTGTTTGGTCGCAAATCGCCAAGTGATGCGACTGGTCTGAAATGATCAACCCCCACTGGGCGCGAGTTTGGCCCGCGTTGGGGGTTGTGAACCCAACTGAGACTCTCCATGGCCCTCACTGAATCTACCCCCATGAGCCACCCTGCCGAAACCCAGACCCTGAGTGCGGCCGCCCGTTCAGCGGTAGCCCAGCGGCAGCAATTGCAAGACAAGCTCTTTCATGCCCTGACCTTGGGTTTTTCATTGCTGGTGCTGGTTGCATTGATGGGCATTCTGGTTTCTTTGGTGGTCAATGCGTGGCCATCGTTGCAAAAGTTTGGTGTAGGTTTCATTTGGCGTGTGGAATGGGACATCATCAACCAAGAGTTTGGCGCGGCCATTGCGATTTTTGGCACGGTCGTCAGTGCGTCCATTGCATTGGTCATTGCGGTGCCGCTGTCGTTTGGCATTGCGGTGTTTTTGACCGAAACATGCCCCGTGTCCTTGCGCCGCCCCTTGGGCACAGCCATTGAGTTGCTGGCGGCGGTTCCTTCGATCATTTACGGCATGTTCGGACTTTTTGTTTTTGCGCCGCTGTTTGCCGAGTACGGCCAGCCAGCTTTGCAGTCCACTTTGGGGCAAATGCCCATCTTCAGCCAATTGTTTGGTGGGGCCATGAATGGCATTGGCATATTGGCCGCTGGCATTGTGTTGGCTTTCATGATCTTGCCCTTCATCGCGGCGGTGATGCGCGATGTGTTTGAAATTGTTCCGCCCGTGCTGCGCGAATCTGCCTATGGCATTGGTTGCACCACCTGGGAAGTGGTGCGCAACATTGTGTTGCCCTATACCCAAAAAGGGGTGATTGGCGGGGTGATGCTGGGCTTGGGACGGGCCTTGGGTGAGACCATGGCCGTGACGTTTGTGATTGGCAATTCACAGCGCTTGGGCGCTTCGCTGTTCTCGCCGGGCACTTCCATTGCATCCACTTTGGCCAATGAATTTGGTGAAGCCGACGACTTCCATTTGTCCACACTGTTTGCGTTGGGGTTTTTACTTTTTGTCATCACCTTTGTGGTGCTGTCTCTGGCCAAGTGGATGATGGTCCGCACAGAGAAGTCCAAGGGCGCGAAAACTTAAGCCGAAAGCAAAAACATGGACTTGAATCTTTATAAACGCCGGCGCTTGACCAACCAAGTGGGCTTGACCCTGTCCATGTTCGCCATGGCCTTGGGTTTGTTTGTGCTGTTGTGGATACTGTTCGTGCTGTTTAAAAACGGCTTGCAGTCCATTGACTGGGCCATGTTCACCCAATCCACACCTGCACCTGGATCCGAGGGTGGGGGTCTTGCCAACGCCATTGTGGGCAGTTTGATGATTGTGGTGACCACTGCATTGGTGAGCACGCCCATTGGCATTTTGGCGGGGGTTTATTTGGCGGAATACGGCGACCAAAGCAAAACGGCCAGCGTGACCCGCTTTGTCACCGACATCATGTTGTCGGCGCCCTCGATTGTTTTGGGTCTGTTCGTTTATGCGATTTGGGTGGCCCAAGCCAAGCATTTTTCCGGCTGGGCGGGCTCCATGGCGCTGTCACTGATTGCCATTCCCGTGATTGTTCGGACCACAGAAAACATGTTGCGTTTGGTCCCTGGCAGCTTGCGCGAAGCGGCATTCGCCCTGGGCGCCCCGCGCTGGAAAGTCGCCACCTTCATCACCCTGCGTGCCGCACAAACTGGGGTGATCACCGGCTTGCTGTTGGCGCTGGCCCGCATCAGTGGCGAAACGGCCCCCCTGTTGTTCACCGCATTGAACAACCAGTTTTTCTCGCTGGACATGAATGCCCCCATGGCCAATTTGCCGGTGGTGATTTTCCAGTTCGCCATGAGCCCTTACGACAATTGGGTGCGTTTGGCGTGGGGTGGGGCTTTGCTCATCACCTTGACTGTTTTGTTACTCAATATTTTGGCGCGTGTTTTCTTCCGCGACAAAGTCCAATCTTGAACCTGAGGAGCTCATTGCATGCCTACTGCCCCCATCGTTGCTGAAAAAACAGCCATTGAGGTGAGCAACCTCAACTTTTTTTACGGGACCTTCAAAGGATTGAAGGACATCAACCTCAATATCGCAGAGCACAAAGTCACGGCCTTCATTGGCCCCTCTGGTTGTGGCAAGTCCACTTTGCTGCGCACCTTTAACCGGATGTACAGCTTGTACCCAGGCCAACGTGCCGAAGGTCAAATCAAACTTTACGGTCAAGATATTTTGGACCCCGGCCAAGACTTGAATTTGCTGCGTGCCCGTGTCGGCATGGTGTTTCAAAAGCCAACGCCCTTCCCGATGTCGATTTATGACAACATCGCCTTTGGGGTGCGCTTGTATGAAAACTTGAATCGTTCTGACATGGACGACCGGGTGGAATGGGCGTTGAGCAAAGCGGCGATTTGGAATGAAGTCAAAGACAAATTGGGCCAAAGTGGCTTGTCTTTGTCGGGCGGTCAGCAGCAACGCTTGTGCATTGCGCGGGGGATTGCCGTCAAACCCTCGGTGTTGCTGCTCGATGAACCCACCTCTGCCTTGGACCCGATTTCAACCGGCAAAGTGGAAGAATTGATCAGCACCCTGAAAAATGACTACACGGTGGTGATCGTCACCCACAATATGCAACAAGCCGCCAGGGTTTCAGACTACACGGCCTACATGTACTTGGGCGAATTGATCGAATTTGGTCAAACCGAAGCCATTTTCATGAAACCCAATCGACAAGAAACAGAAGACTACATCACCGGCCGCTTTGGCTGACACAAAGGTAAATCATGGACAAGCACTTATCGAGTCAGTTTGACAATGAATTGCACGGCATTTCTTCTCGGGTCATGGAGCTCGGCGGTTTGGTGGAATCTCAAATTCGACAAGCCATATTTGCCCTTTCGCACTTCAACATGGATGTGGCCAACTCAGTGGTCGAGGCCGAGCAAAAAGTCAATTTGATGGAAGTCGAGATCGACCACGACATCGCTTCAGTGATTGGACGCCGCCAGCCGACCGCACGCGATTTGCGTTTGCTCATGGCCATGTCCAAAACCACGGCCAATTTGGAACGCGTGGGCGATGAGGCCGAAAAAATTGCGCGCATGGTCAAGTCCATCATCGAGAGTGGCTCAGCACGCGCTTTGCCCTGCTCGGAGTTGAATGTGGCATCCGAGTTGGCCTCGGGTTTGTTGCGCAAAGCGCTGGATGCGCTGGCGCGCTTGGATGTCCAAACGGCATTGGTGATTTTGAAAGAAGACGACTTGATCGACCAAGAGTTTGATGGTTTTGTGCGCAAGCTCATCACCTACATGATGGAAGATCCACGCACCATCTCACCGAGCCTGGATTTGCTGTTTTTGGCCAAAGCCATTGAGCGCATTGGCGACCATGCGAAGAACATTGCCGAGTTCATCATCTACATCGTCAAGGGTGCCGATGTGCGCCACACCTCTTTGGCCGAGGTGGAATCGGTGGTGCGCTGATCATGCGTTTGCCCAAAGTATTGATCGTGGAGGATGAGTCTTCGATCGCCGAGTTGATCTCTGTCAATCTCAAACACAATGGTTTTTCGCCCGTGTGGGCCGTTGATGGGGACGCGGCCCAACGCGAAATTGACGCGGTGTTGCCCGATGCCATTTTGTTGGATTGGATGTTGCCCGGGCAATCGGGCTTGGCTTTGGCCAAGAGGTGGCGCGCAGATGCCCGCACCAAAACAGTCCCCATCATCATGTTGACGGCCCGCGGCGATGAGCCTGACAAAGTGTCTGGCCTCAATTCTGGTGCGGATGATTACATCACCAAACCTTTTTCGACCCAGGAATTGGTGGCGCGCATCCGTGCGGTGTTGCGCCGCCGCTCACCCGAACAAACCATGGAACGGGTGCAAGTCGGCGACCTGGTGCTGGATGGTTCCACCCACCGCGTGAGTTTTCAGGACCAGGCTTTGAAATTGGGGCCAACGGAATTCAAGCTGCTGAGCTTTTTGATGCACCACGCTGAGCGTGTGCACAGCCGTGGGCAGTTGCTCGACAAGGTGTGGGGCGACCACGTGTTCATTGAGGAGCGCACGGTGGATGTGCACATCAAACGCTTGCGCGAGGCCCTGGGCCAAGCGGGGGTGATGGTCGAGACCGTTCGCGGTGCTGGATATCGTTTGACCGTGGCCACCAGCAGCGGTGTGGCCACGCCTTCCACCCCAGCCCACTGAAGCAGATCTGTGCTGGGTCGGTTCATTTCATTTGCGGCCTTTCTGTTTGCCGGGGCGTTGGCTGGTGCGATCGGGCAGGGTTGGGTCGGTGCTTTTGGGGGACTGACGCTTTTTGCTTTTGTCTGGTGGGCCATTGATGCCTGGCGCGGCCAGCGTTTTTTACATTGGCTGCAAAGGTCCGGCCAAGAACCGGTGCCCTTTACCTGGGGTTTGTGGGGTGAAGTGACCGATCGCGTCTGGCGCTTGCGCCGTGAGAGCACGCGGAACATGGTCTTGAGCGACCAACGTTTGAATGATTTTTTGGCCGCCATACAAGCCTCGCCCAATGGCGTGTTGTTGCTCGACGAAGAGGGCAAGATTGAGTGGGCCAATCAAACCGCTGCCCAGCATTTGGGCATTGATGTGGTGCGTGATCACTTGCAGGTGCTGACCAATTTATTGCGCAGCCCTGATTTTTTAAATTACCAAGCCCAAGCCGACTACAGCCACGATGTGGTGATTGCCGGTCGCGATGACAAGCCGCAAAGGCCGGTGCG
>CANFPJ010000153.1 GCA_947448885.1 Comamonadaceae bacterium | reverse complement strand
CCGGCTTCATCGGCCTTCATCATGCGCACCCAAATCATCAAGCGGTTGCCACTGATCTCAGGGATCAGGCCGTGTTGGGGGTCCAAGCGCAAGCGCATCAGCTGAAAGCGGCCTTGGGGCAGGGCTTGTTGAAATTGGCCCGCAGCGGCCACCACTTTTTGGGTCATGCCGTTGTCGCGCAACAAGCGCAGCAACAAGTTGACGGCATTTTGCAAGGGACGCAGGCTTTCGCCCCACTGGCGCAGGTCCTGACAGCGTTGTGCGCTGGGGTGTTGCTGCCACGAGTGGTAGAAGGGCAGGTCAAAGCCACAAGTGCCACCTGGGATGCTGGAGCGGTTGCGCAAACTCGACAACCACTCGTTGTCGGTCACGGCTTGGCCGATGCGGCCCGACAAGGACTTGAGCAATTCCAGGTGCACATCCAATTCGGCAATCAGTTCGTTCAGCACCGACTCGGACACCGAGGGGTTGCCGCGATAGGATAAAAACTGCTGGCGATTTTTTTCCAGGTCTTTGAGCACCTCGGTTTTGAGGTCGGCTCGGCCACCCACATCCACCAGTTCAAACAAGGTGGTCAGCGCAAAGTGGTGGTCAACAGCGGGCTCACGGGTGATCAATTCATCAAAACGATGGAACAAATGCTCCAGCCGCAAGTAGGTGCGGACTCTTTCGTTGAAGGGGTGCTCGTAGAGGATCACTGCGCGTCGGGTTCCAGCCGCAATGATAACCGCGTCCGACAGGGCCAGGCGGGGCCCTGAGCGCTGTTTTTCAGTGTTGTGGGCACATTTCGGTCACGCCAAATCCCGTGCCGGCGCGGGCAAGCCCCACTGGCGGGCGAGCTGGGCCACCGCTGCTTCAAAGACATCCAGCCCCAAGCCCTCATTGAGGATCAGCCAATCGGCCGCGGCCTGCCTTTGGGCCCGCGTGGCCTGGGCTTGAATGACCGCAAGAATTTGCGCTCGCGGCCAACCATTGCGCGCTTGGACCCGGGCGATTTGGGTGTCTTCGCTGCAATCGATCACCAACACCCCATCCACCCGCTCGCGCCAGCGCCCCGACTCCACCAGCAAAGGGATGTCAAACACCAGCACCCGGGCTCCAGCATCCAGGGCCGACTGCGCTTGTCCGTCGATCGCTGCCTTGACCAAGGGGTGAACGATGGCTTCCAGTTGTGCTTTGGCTTTGGCATCGCTGAAGGCCAGCTCGCGCATGCGTTGGCGGTCCATGCCGCCTTGGGCATCGATCACCGCGTCACCAAAGGCCGCACGCAAAGGCGCCATGGCGGGGCCCCCCGGGGCGGTGACCGAACGGGCCACGGCGTCGGCATCGATCACTGCGGCACCCAATTGGGCCAGCACGTGGGCCGCCGTGCTTTTGCCGCTGCCAATGCCGCCCGTCAAACCAATGCGCCACACTTTGTCCATGCGCGCAGTCTAATGCAGGGCCTCAAAGCACTTGGCCGAGCTGAAAAATGGGCAGGTACAGGGCCGTCACCAAGCCACCGATCAAAACACCCAAGACCACCATCACCGCGGGTTCCATCAAAACGCTGATCCTTTTTTGCAGCCATTGCACCTGTGCTTCATGCATGCGTGCCACTTGCATGAGCATGTCATCCAAGCGGCCAGAGGCTTCGCCCACCGCAACCATTTGCACCACTTGGGGTGAGAACAAAGGGCTGTATAAAGCTTCAAGCCAACTTGTAGCGTTCACGGTGCGGCCGTGTTCCAAGGCGTGGGCCAAAGCGGTTCCGGTCATCACGTCTGAGCGCACCAAGGCCAAACTTTTCTCATAGCAAAGGTTGCCGCTGGCTTTCGCACTGATGTCCAAGGCTTCGGGCAAAGAGACACCGGCTTGCATCAAGCTGGAAAGCGTGCGCGCCCAGCGCGACACACAAGCGAGTTGCACCAACTGCCCCCATATCGGTAAAGCCAAGGCCAGTTGTGCCAGGGTCCATTGCCCCTTGGGGTGGTGGCGCAGCCAATGGCGCAGCGCCATCCCCAGCGCGATCAAAGCGGCGGTCAGTGTCCAACCATGGGCCACCCACCAACGGCTCAGTGACAGCACCATGCGGGTGGGGGCGGGCAGCTCCGCACCCATCGAGGTGAAGATGCTTTCAAAGGCCGGCACCACCCAAGCCAGCATGATGGCCAACACCACACCCGCCAACACCAACACGGCCAGGGGATAGGTCAGGGCCGACTTCAAGGCATCGCGCAGGCCCAGCTCGCTGTCCAAACTTTGCGCCAGCTCAGACAAGATCACATCCAGCTGGCCCGATGCCTCGGCCGCCGCCACCATCCCCAAATAAACTGGGCCAAAGCAGGCGTGTGTTTGCATGGCTTGGTGCAAGCTGGTACCACTCTCCACCTGGGTCATGACATCTTGCGCAATGGCGCGCATGCCCGGATGCTCGGTGGCGTTGTCCAGCAGATTCAAGGCGCTCAGCAAAGGAATGCCGGCTTGCACCAAGGTGGCCAGTTGGCGGGTGAAGCGGGCCACATCCTTGGCGCGTGCTGGTCGGGGTGCCCTGGGCTGGCGTTTGCGCTGGATGCGGATGGGCCGGATGCGCTGCGCATGCAAATGGGCTTCGACGTCAGCGCGGTCCAGGGCGGGCATTTGGCCGCTTTGGTCTTGGCCTTGCGCATCGCGGCCAGTCCACGAAAACCACGTCTGAGGCTTCTGGGGTGGTGACAGTGGCGAGGGGGAACTAGGCATGGGTGGCCCCCAGCACCTCTTGCACAGCGGTGACGCCACTGAACACCTTGAGCCAACCGGCTTGGCGCAATGTGCGCATGCCCTCGCGTTGGGCTTGGGCCGTCAGGGTGTGGAGGTCTTGGGCTTGCACCAGCAGCGTCGCCAGCGTGGGGCTCACTGGCATGACCTGAAAGATGCCCACCCGCCCCATGAAACCCTCCAGGCATGCGCCACAGCCCACCGGCTGATAAATCGGTCGGTCAGTTGGAAGGTCGCTGGCAAAACCTGCCTGGGTCATGGCCGCAGCGCCCAACCCCAACCGATCAAACTCGGCGCCCAGGGTGCTGGGTCGCTTGCATTGGGCGCACAAACGGCGCACCAAGCGTTGCGCCGTCACCAGGTGGACGCTGGCGGCCAATTGAAACGCTTCCACACCCATGTGCATCAAGCGGTAAAGCACGCCTGGGGCGTCGTTGGTGTGCAGCGTGGTCAGCACCAGGTGCCCGGTTTGCGCCGCTTGCAAGGCAATGCCAGCGGTGGTGCGGTCGCGGATTTCGCCCACCATCAACACATCTGGGTCTTGCCGCAAAAAAGCCCGCAGACCGGTGGCAAAGTCCAGCCCGGCGCGCTCATTCACATTCACCTGGTTGATGCCTGGCACCACCATTTCACACGGGTCTTCGATGCTGGCAATGTTGACGTGGGTTTGGTTGAGCACGTCCAAGCACGCGTACAGCGACAGGGTTTTGCCAGACCCTGTGGGACCGGTGACGATGATCATGCCGCCCGTCCGGCGCAGCGCTTGGTGGATGTGTGCCAAGTCCTCGGCCTCGTAGCCGAGCGCCGCCAATGCCGGTCGCTGCTGATCGCCCAGCAGGCGCACCACCAACTTCTCGCCATGCAAAGTGGGCAAAGAGCTGACCCTCAAATCAAAACGCCGCCCTTGCACCACCGCGCCAATGCGACCGTCTTGTGGCAGGCGCTTTTCTGCAATGTCCATTTGCGCCAAGACCTTGATGTGCGACAGCAGGCGCAGGCGCAAATCAGCTGCCGCGCTGGGTATGGGGCGCAACAGCCCGTCGACGCGCAAGCGCACCTGAAAGCCGTTTTCCAGCGACTCGATGTGGATGTCAGACGCCCGCCACGCCACGGCTTGCGACAAGATGCGCTGCCAATAGGCCACCGCATCGCCATCTTCTTCGGGCTCTGCGGGTGCGGCTTCGCTCACCGCGTGGGTCTGTGACGCCGGGTGATAAAAATCCAGCATGCGCTCGAGCTGATCGACATTGGCCACCACCCATTGCACCTTGCTGCGCAGCGCCTGTTCTATGGATTGGCGCGCCAGGGTGTCAGAGGGGTCGGCAATCGCCACCACCACGGCATTGTCTTTGCGCTCGATGGGCATGGCCCAGAGCTGTCGACAGCGTGTGGAGTCGACCAATTGACGCGGCACTTTGCGCGGATTGATCTCTTCCAAATCCTGCCAGGGCAACTTGAAAGCATTGGCCAGCAAGCGACACAGGGCCACCGCATCGATGAACCCAGTGCGCACACAGGCCTGCACCATCGGCCCAGCCTCACCCGCCAAGGCTTGGGCTTGCGTTGGGTTAACGCGCTTGTGTTGGATCAGCAGTTGCAAAACCGGGTGCGCCAAACCTTGGCGGGCTTTGGTCAGGCCCTGCTGGTGGGGGACCATCCCGGTTTGTGTGCGTGAAACTGAATTTGGCAACTCGCTCATGCAATTCCCCCTGTCTGACGGATGTGGTCAGTGGCGACTTGGAACTGCTGGTCACCTTTTGAAACATTCTCCACAGCACAGATCAAAAGCACAAGACCCACAGGCCATTGCGGTTCAAAAACGATTCGTCTCTTTTGCCTGGTCAGCGGCAGCAAAGACGAGGCTTCAAAACTGTGACCCAAAGACGGCATCAGCACAAAACCTCCACACAACTTTGATGTGGGGTTTCAAAGCAACCCGTTAAATGTTGATAATTGAGTTAAATTGTCAAAAACGCAAAATGCCTGGTGATGAAAACGCTGTTCAGGGATGTCTAAGGCAGGTGTTTGGCTGATGGCCGTCAAGGGTTTTGTTGGCAGCCGGGCTGCATTTGTCCATGCGACGAAACGATGGGCTGTTCGTCTTAAGCCTGCACTTGCCCGTCAAGGCCAATCAGTTTTTGCGATTTGACAAAAGCTTGTCTGGATGGGTCAAAGACTTCGAAATGTTGAAAAGAGGTAGCGAATGAAGGAAATAACGATCAAGCTGAATTTAAAAATAGTTCTGACGACTATTTTTTTCTTTGTCGTGCTGGTTGGATTTTTAAATTCAAAAAATACCAATGCGCAAACCACGGGTGGTGTTTTGACGGGCACATTTGTGTGTCTGACCAGCTCGCATTTTGCTGGATACATCACATCCAAAACCGCTGATGCGGGCTCAACGGGCGTCAATCAATTGTTCACTATCAATTTTGATGCCACGAATAACACGGCAATGATCAATGGATTGGTTGGAAACTACGTGAGTAACTTTGAAAAAACCAATGCAACGACATCCACGATTGCGACGGCTGAATCACTGCAGGTCACGGTCATTCCCAATTCACCATCCCCTTATTTGTACAAAATGGTTGATACATCGAAGGCGAGCAACAACACATATTATTTTGGCCTTACCAATTCAGGCAATACCTTGCTTTTTACAAGCGCGCCAACCAGCACATCAACGATGCATGGCGCATGCCAGAAAGTTTGATGACATTGGCCGGATTGAAGGCATTCAGTGGCCAAAGGACAAAGGGCATGTGTTTGAATACATCGTAAAGTGCCTGATGATTTGATTTTCTGTTATCGAAACATGCTGGGTCAAGACTTGAATGTGGTCATTGTTCATGGTGAGTGTTGGGTTTCATTTATGGAGTAAAGATGTTTGAATTTTTAAAGAACAAAGTCGCCATCAGTATTTTTGCGGGGTGTGCGTTGATTGCACTGTCCATTCAAAATATGAAGCCGAGCAAGGCTGCTTCATTGGCCCCCAGCGGGGCATGCGGCGCGATCATGGATATTTCCCATAAAAATGTAGCGCCGGTGGCCGCTGGGGCAGGATATGGTTCCAATGTGTTGCTATATATTGACTTCACCCAAAATAAAATATCAGCCAATTCAACAGTCGCCACTTTCAAAGCGCGCCTCAGTGATGGAACCAACGACAGCACCACCTTTCCGGCTTATGCCATGAACCAATTTTTAAATATCAATATGACGGTGACGGCAGGACCCATTGCGAACACATGGATCATCACGCCGGCCAGCAACATGCCCCCCATCATTGCGATTTCCGTGAATGGTGGAAATACATACTTGCTTCAATCAGGTGACGGCCGCGGTACGGGGGTTTGTCAAAGTGTTTGATCGCAAAAATATTTTTTATGTCATGGTTTGTTCATGGGCGCTGGCATCTTGCGGTGGCGGTGGCAATCAGGCGTCATCTGACAGCGCCACAACACCGGCGGCTGTTTTACAAGTGCAATCGGTGCCGTCTGCGGCTGCCTCATCAACTGCATCGGCTGTGGCGGCCAAGGCGGTGGACCTGACGGACGCCATTGCCATTCTCAAAATGATTGTGGGCTTGGATGTCAACGCGGGCGGCGCAGCCTTGACCGCGTATCAAGCCTACGCCGCCGATGTGGACGGTAACGGCAAGGTGGAGCTGTCGGACGCCATCAGCGTGCTCAAACGCATCGTGGGCCTGGAGACTGCCACAGCCAATTGGATGTTTTTCAATGGCACACCCACAGTGGCCGACAAGCTCAACCCAGGGTTACCGCCAGAGGTCAGTGCAGCGGTGAGCAGCAACACCAGCATGACGGCGGTGTTGCGCGGGGATGTGGTCAGCAGCAGTGCCTACACCTATTCATGGGCATTGACCACGGTGCCAGCGGGCAGCACGGCCACGCTGGCCAGT
>CANFPJ010000152.1 GCA_947448885.1 Comamonadaceae bacterium | reverse complement strand
GCTCGTCGTGGCGCAGGTTGTCGGCCTCGATGTTGAGCGGCTTGTCACGGTCCGCCCGCTCTGCCCACCCGGCCGTGGATGACAGGCACATGACCAGTGTCAAGCTGGCTTGAATGGCGAAGGCATGAATCTTGCTGGACATAACTGGGCGCGATTGTAGCGGTGCACTTCGCGCTATGGAACGCCAGTTTTGCGGCTTTCCTCAGCTCAAGATGTGCTTGTCTTTGAACTCCCCCTCCTCAACAGCCAACTTGGGGTATGCGCGGCTTTGGACTCTCCCTCACAAACCGCCATCTCGGGGTATGCGTGCCGGTTTCTCGGTTGCTTGGTTGGGTGCGTGGCTATGGACTCCCCCTCTGAAACCGCCATCTCGGGGTATGCATGCCTCCTCCGGTCGCTTCGCTCCAACGTCGTCGGCCCGCACACCCACTCGTGCCGGTTTCCATGGAATGGTGGCTTGCAAGTTGTTGGCGCTCGCAATTGATTGCGCCCGCCCACTTGGGCTGACATGCCCGAGTCGCGCTCTCATATTTCGTTCGCAGCACCGATGGTGGGTGCGTCGCCCGACAACATCGGAGCGAAGCGACTGGCGGAGGGCGGCGTGCCCGCCAGCGGGGCGAGTTCAGCCACAAATCAGACAGGCGACAAAGGTTAGAAAGCCCAAAAGAATTGGAATCTGACCCCAATTAAATCAGCGCCCTTTGCGCACTTGTCCAATCAGGTATTCGGTCACAGCCAAGGCTGATTCCATGCTGGAGGCCAGGCTGCCGTCGGTATAAAAGCGCCCAGCGATGCCCAGGGACGGCACGCCCTGAACTTTGAATGACTCTTGCAACTGCGTCGCCCGGCGGGCCTTGGTGGCCACGCCGAATGAATTGAAGATTTCAACGAATTTGGCCTTGTCCAAGCCGTTTTTCACGACCCAAGCGCTCAAAGTGTCAAAAGTATCGAGTTTTTGCTTTTCGCCATGGATGGCCGTGAACAATTTAACGTGCAACGCTTCCAGCTTGCCCATCGCCTCCAAGGTGTAGAACATGCGCTGCTGCGGCTCAAAGTCATCACGGAAGCGCACGGGCACGCGGCGCACCACCACGTCTTTGGGGGTGCTCTTGAGCCACTGTGCAAAGCGTGGCTCAAAAGCGTTGCAATGCGGGCAGCTGTACCAAAAGAATTCGATGACCTCGATCTTGCCGTCGTTGGATTCGGCGGGCACGCGCTTGTCCAAGGTGACGTATTCGATGCCTTCTTGCGGCGCAGGTTTGGCGGGGGCGGGGCCTTGGGCCAGCGCCCACAGTGGCAGTCCGGCGCTGGCGGCCAGTGCGAAGTCGCGACGTTTCATGGCTTGTTCCTTTGCGTGGTGTTCGGGTTTTAGCGCTGCACCCGCACCAAGGCGGATTCGATTTTGGCGCTGTCGAGTTTTTTCTTGGTGCCTTCGGCATCGTCCTTGCTGTCAAACGGGCCCAAGCGCACACGGTACACCGTGCGGCCCTCCTGCTCGCGTTCGCTCACCGCAGAGGCCAAACCTTTGAGGGCCAGCTTGGCTTTTTGGGCTTGCGCCTCGGGCTCGCTGCGGTAAGCGCCGGCCTGGACAAAATACACAAAGGGGTCGGCACCGGCCTTGGCGCGGGCCAAGTCGCCCAAGGGATCGTCGGTTTTTTTGTCCTCGCCTGTGGCGCTGGTCGGCGGGGCGGTATCGGTGGGCTCGGCCGGTGCCGCAGGCTTGGCTGGGTTTTTGCCGTACAGCGGGGCATTGGGGTCCCAGTCCTTGTTTTTCTTTTCTTCGGCGGCGTCTTGCTCGGCGTTGCGGCTTTGGGCCTTGTTCATGAAGGGAATGGGCACCTTGGTCACATACACCGCCACCACCAAGGCCACGGCCAGGCCCACGATCAAACCCAAAATAAAACCCAGCAGCGTGCCGCCCTGTTGTTGCCTCATGTGCCCCGTCCTTACATGCTGGTGGGCGCCGATACGCCCAACATTTGCAAACCATTGTGCAACACCTGGGCGGTGGCCGCGACCAAAGCCATGCGGGCTTGGCGCACCGGCACATCGTCGACCCATATGCGTTCGGCGTCGTAATAGCTGTGGTAACTGGCGGCCAAATCGCGCAGGTAAAACGACACATCGTGGGGCGCAAAATCGCGCGCTGCGGCGCTCAGCATCTCGGGGTATTGGGCCAGCTTGAGCATCAAGGCGCGGGCGGGGGGGCTGTCCAAGGGCTGCAAGTCCGCCGCTTGCAAGTCGGCCATGGCCTGGGCCACACCGGCGACACGCTGCTCAGGGCTCAAGGCGTTGCGCTGGGCTTCCTCGGGCCAAGCCTGGCGCAGCAACACCGAGCAAATGCGCGCATGGGCGTATTGCACGTAAAACACCGGGTTGTCGTTGTTTTGCGCCAACGCCAAGTCGATGTCGAACACGTATTCGGTGTCGGGCTTGCGGCTGAGCAAGAAGAAGCGCACCGCGTCTTTGCTGGTCCATTCGATCAGGTCGCGCAAGGTGACATAGCTGCCCGCGCGTTTGGAGATTTTGACTTCCTCGCCACCGCGCACCACCCGCACCATGGTGTGCAACACATAGTCGGGATAGCCTTGAGGAATGCCCACATTGGCCGCTTGCAGGCCCGCGCGCACCCGGGCAATGGTGCCATGGTGGTCCGTGCCCTGGATGTTGACCACACGGGTAAAGCCCCGCTCCCACTTGGTGATGTGATAGGCCACATCGGGCACAAAGTAGGTGTAGGTGCCGTCGCTTTTGCGCATCACCCGGTCTTTGTCGTCGCCATATTCGGTGCTGCGCAGCCACAGGGCACCGTCTTGCTCGTAGGTTTTGCCAGCGGCTTGCAAGCGCTGCACGGCTTGCTCGACCCGGCCACTGGTGTACAGGCTGGACTCGAGGTAATAGTTGTCAAAACGCACCGCAAAAGCGCGCAAGTCCAGGTCTTGCTCATGGCGCAAATAAGCCACGGCAAATTGGCGCATGCCGTCCAGGTCGTTGATGTCGCCGCTGGCAGTGAAGCGGCGGTCATCGGCTTGCACGGTCTGGCGCGCCATGAAGGCGTCGGCAATGTCTTGGATGTAGTCGCCGTTGTAGGCTTGCTCAGGCCAACCGGCTTGGCCCGGTTTCAGGCCTTGGGCACGCAGTTGGGTCGAGGTCGCCAAGGTGGCAATTTGCACCCCGGCGTCGTTGTAATAAAACTCCCGGTGCACCGAATGCCCTTGGCTTTGCAGCAACTGGCAAATGGCGTCGCCCAAGGCGGCTTGTCGGCCATGGCCCACGTGCAAAGGGCCGGTGGGGTTGGCAGAGACAAACTCCACCAAGATGCGCGCTCCGCTGCTGGCCTGGTGCCCGAAGGCAGCACCCGCTTGCAGCACCTCGCGCACGATGTTTTGGTGGGCAGCTGGCTTCAAGCGCAAATTGATGAAGCCAGGCCCGGCGATGTCCATGCTGTCCACCCACTGGGCAAATGCCGGGCGGGCCTGCAAATCGGCGCGCAGCCGCTCTGCGACTTGGCGCGGCGGTTGGCCCAGGGGCTTGGCCCATTGCAAGGCGGCGGTGATAGCCCAATCCCCATGCGCGGCCACTTTGGGCGATTCCAACTGGGGGTGGTGGGCGTGGCCCGGCACCAGCGCGCTCAGGGCTTGGCCCAGATCGGCCAGCAGTTGTTGTTTGACAAGAAGCATAGGGGCGCGATTTTACGGGCCGCGCTCCAGACGCGCATTCTGTGGATGGATTCAGCGGCGGCAGCGGCGCATCAAAGGCACTTCAGCTGCGCCTCAGAGCATGGACTTCCAGTCGGCCTCGCCCTCAAAGGTGGCGGCCAGGGGCCTGATGCTGGGGTAATCGATGTGGGCGTGATCAGCGCACTGGGGCGTTTGCCCTTGCATGAACTCTTTGACCGCGCCGAGCAAGCAGCGGCGCACTTGAACCACCGCCCCATCCCCGGCACCCAAATACTCTTTCGTGCGGTCGACGATGGGCCCCATGCTGGTGATCACGGCAAAGTCCTCGGTGCCCAGGCTTTGGGCAAAGCCGGTGAAATGCCCCTTTTTCATCTGTTCGCGGTTTTGGCCCCAGTTATCCTCGGCGCCGCCTGGCAAACCAGGTGGCCAGTTGTCGGGGTCGGTGTAATTGAGTGCGGCTTGGGGCGGCACAGGTTGATCGAGTTGGTAGGTGATGTGCCAGTACCAAATGTTTTCGTCGTCGATGGGCACCGAAAAAAACATATTGCCCCCGCGCGTGGTGCTTTGCTGAGGTGCGATCACACCATACCAGGGCATGACAAACGAGTTGGCCCGCACATAGGAGCGCCCATCGGCCAAGGGGCGAATGGCCGCATAGCGAAAGCCATAGGGCTTGCGGTCCACTTGATAAACCGGCGCTTGGTTGACCGAGGTCAGGGCAATGTCACCGCTGCCTTGCATCGCACTTTGATGCAGCACGCCGAGATGGGCCGAGTCCATGGTGGTCTCGACCCCTTGCAGCCAATTGCACGCCACTTTTTGCCGAAAGGCCACCGTGTGGCCCGGGGGCAATTGGGTGAACTCCATCTCTGGAAACGCAGGGGCTTGATCTCCCTCGCCCAGCCACACCCACACCACACCCGCGGCTTCGCGCACCGGGTAGTGGCGCAAAGGCACGTGTTTGCAATATTCGGCCTCGTTATCGGGCTGGGTCGGCACGGCCAGGGTGACGCCTTGGACACTGAATTTCCAGCCGTGGTAGATGCAGCGCAAGGCGTTGTCTTCGTTGCGCGCCAAGGCCAGCGATGCCCCCCGGTGCGGGCAAGCTTCGTCAAAAAATCCCACTTGCCCGTCGGTGGCGCGAAACGCCACATAGGCTTGGCCGAACAAGCGCTGGCGCAGCGGTTGGCCATCGGCCAAGAGTTTTTCCGACAAAGCCGCTGGAACCCACCAATGCTGGCGCATCATGCGCCCCATGGGCGCGTCGCCACACACGCGGGTGAGCAATTCGTTGTCTGCTGCGGTCATCACGGTTTATCTCCCAACATCCACCAAAGCCGTCACTGAGACAAGCCCAGCAAGCGGTCAATCAAGCCTTGGTCGCTGAGCAAGGCAGCACTGGCGCCCTCGTGCACGACGCTGCCATGGTCGATCACCACACAGCGCTCCGATTGGGGCAAGGCCATTTCGTATTTTTGTTCGACCATCAAAATCGACATGCCGCTGTCGTGGCGCATGGTCTCGATGGCCTTGAGCATTTCCACCACCACGATGGGGGCCAAGCCCTCGACCGGCTCATCGAGCAACAACACACGCGGATTGGTCATCAAGGCGCGGCCCATGGCCAGCATTTGTTGTTCGCCACCCGAGAGCTGGTCGCCATGGTTTTTGCGCCGCTCTTTCAAGCGCGGAAACAGTTCGTACACCCGCTCCACCGACCACTCGCCCGCGCGCGCGATCACCGTCAGGTTCTCTTCCACCGTGAGCGATGGGAACACCTCGCGCTGCTGGGGCACCCAGGCAATGCCCGCCCGGTTGCGCAGGTGTGTGGGCCAACGCTCGATGGCCTGGCCGTCAAACACCACGCTGCCCGCGTGCCAGTCGGTCAAGCCCATGATGGTCTCGACCAGGGTGGTTTTGCCCACCCCGTTGCGCCCCATCACCACCAAGGTTTCGTTGGGGAAGAGCTGCAAATCGAGCTGGTTGAGGACCCGTGCGCCCCCATAGCCCGCGCTCAGGCCCTGCAAAGCCAACAAGGGGGTGCGTTCAGTGGCCAAGGTAGGCACTCCTGACGCCTTCATGGGCGCGGATTTCAGCGGGCGTGCCCTGGGCGATCAAACTGCCCGAAGCCAGCACCGACACCCGATCGGCATAGCGAAACACCAAGCCCATGTCGTGCTCAATGAACAGCACCGATGTACCTTGGCTGAGGGTGGTCAGGTGTTCAAACAAGGCATGGCCTTGGGCCGTGGTCAAGCCAGCGGCCGGCTCATCGAGCAGCAACAAGGTGGGGCGCAAGGCATAGGCCAGGGCCACCTCCAACACCCGTTGCTGGCCATAAGCCAACTCGCGGGTGGGCAAGGTGGCAAAGTCACTCAGGCCAAACAAGGCCAACACGTCTTGGGCTTCATCCAACTGCGGCCCCCGGCGAACCACCGGGCTGAGCGACAAGCCCGCCACATGGTCGCGTTGGCACAGGGCCAACACCAAGGCCTCCAGCGGGCACAGGCTGGGAAACAAGGTGTTGATTTGAAAGGTGCGCGCCAAGCCCGCCGCGACCCGCTGGGCGGGCGTGGCACGGGTGATGTCTTGGCCGTTGAGCCACACCGTCCCGGCCGTGGGTTGCAGCAAGCCGGTGAGCAAGCCCACAAAGGTGCTTTTGCCCGCCCCATTGGGGCCAATCACCGCGTGGCGCTCGCCAGGTCGCATGGCGAAATCCAAACCACTGAACACCTTCAGGCCGCCAAAGGCCATGGCCAGGCCTTTGGTCTCCAAAATCAAGGCCTCGCTCAAGCGTCACCCCCGCGCCGCGCGCGCCAGCGCCGCCACCCGGCTTGGCAACCAGGCAAGATGCCCGACGGGAAAAAGGTCACGATCAAGACCAGCAAAAGCCCAATCCAGAAGTACCAGTAAATCGGATTCAGGATGGCCAATTGATCACGCAACACGGTGAACACCAAGGCACCCACAAAGCCGCCATACAGCATGGCACGCCCGCCAATCACCAAAATAACCAGCAGATCGGCCGAGCGCTGAAAAGTCATGATTTCGGGCGAGACGAATTGC
>CANFPJ010000151.1 GCA_947448885.1 Comamonadaceae bacterium | reverse complement strand
GCCTTGGGCAGCTTGGGCTATGTGGCCTGCGTGCAAGAAATGCAGCAGCAGTGGTACGACTCGGGCGCGGCGTTTGACAAGGTCATCGTGGGTTCGGGCAGCTCGGGCACGCACGGCGGCATGCTGGCGGGCTTTTTGGGCAACCACATCAACATCCCGCTGATTGGCATTGGTGTGAGCCGCGACCCGGCCGACCAAGACCCCTTGGTGCACAAAGACGCGCAAGCGGTGATGGACTTGCTGGGCACCGGCATCCAAGTGCCGCGCGAAGCGGTGGTCACCCATGGCGGCTACTGGCAGCCCAAATATTCCATTCCCAACGCCAAGATGGTCGAGGCCGTGCAAATGCTGGCGCGCACCGAAAGCATCTTGCTCGACCCGGTCTACACCGGCAAAGCCATGGCCGGCCTGATGGGCTTGGCGCGCAAAGGCTATTTCAAAGCCGGCGAAAAAGTGCTGTTCATGCACACCGGCGGCCTGCCCGCGCTGCACATGTACGAGAACGAGGTGCTGGGGCGGGTGGCGGTGGCAGACTAAATTCCGCCCAGGACGGCTCGTTTCTTTCCCTGTTCAGACATCGACTTTTTTCTCCCAACCTTGTGCGCATTGGCTTGCTGCCGTAAACTTGCCTACATTTGTAGCAAAGGAAATTCCATGGGCATGCCAGTGCGAATTGACGACTTGCTTTACGAGCAAGCGAAGAACGAGGCCAAGTTGGAACACCGCACGATTGCGGGCCAAATTGAGTTTTGGGCGTGTGTTGGTCGCGCCGCCATTGACAACCCCGATCTCCCAGTGGATTTTGTGGTTCAAGCCTTGGCTTCGATGAAAGAGCCACGCAGTGACGCAACCCCGTTTGTGCCACGTACCCGTACATGACGCACCAAGTCGTGCAGACGCGAAGGTTTTCGCGTCAATATAAAAAATTGCACGACAACATTGCTGCGGATGTGGACGCCGCCATTGGCGCTGTCGCCACGGACCCGGCCATCGGTGACAAGAAAAGAGGCGACTTGGCCTCTTTGTATGTGTACAAGTTCCGCAGTCAGGGGCAGTTGTACCTGCTGGGCTACACCGTCGATTCGGGGGTAAAGCTGGTTTACCTGGAAGCGGTGGGCCCCCATGAAAACTTTTATCGGGATTTGAAATAGAAGCAGCCTGCCTGGATGGTGAACATGTGTGCATCCATCAAGGTCGTTACACCCCGTGTCATCCGGTTTTGATGGGTTACCTGTTGATC
The DNA here is from genome assembly GCA_947448885.1 of Comamonadaceae bacterium. Lineage (GTDB taxonomy): Bacteria > Pseudomonadota > Gammaproteobacteria > Burkholderiales > Burkholderiaceae_C > Limnohabitans. Next base: position 5,544 of record CANFPJ010000151.1, on the reverse strand, counting down.
ACCCTGGGTTGCCGCATGGATTTGCATTTTTGCCACAAAATAGCACCCATAGGTTTATTATATTTTATTTTATGGCGCCTATGAGTTACATTAATATTTCCACAAGTAAACCCATGGGTACCATGAGCAATGATTTCCGCGATCTTCAACGCCAGCAAATGGATGCATTGCTGGCCCCATGGCGGGCGGCGCCCTTGGGTACGCGGCCCAGGTCGGGTTGGGTGCGGGCCATTCGCGATGCTTTGGGCATGTCGGGCGCTGCGTTGGCGCGCCAGTTGGGCATGTCGCACTCGGGCCTGCGCAAGCTGGAGTCTGCCGAGGCCAGCGACGCCATCACCTTGGCCAGTCTGCGCAAGCTGGCGGCGGCCTTGAACTGTGAGTTGCATTACGCCTTGGTGCCCAAAACCAGTTTGGCCCAGCACATTGAAAACCGCGCCCAGGCCGTGGCAGCCGAGCAATTGCGTCCTGTCGCCCATACCATGGCCCTGGAAGACCAAGCGGTGGCGTCTGCCTACACCCAACTGCAACTCGACCAAACCGTCAAGGCGCTGCTCGAGGGGTCGCGTCGGGAATTGTGGTGAGGCCGCGCGCCCATGGAATTTCAGTACGCAGCCGGTGCGACCCCTCTGGACCCAGACGAAGCCGCCGGTTTGGTGCCATCGCACATCACCACCCAAGCTGACTTGAACGCTTGGGAGCAAGCCAACATCTTGCAAGCCGTGCGTTGGGTTGCCCGGCAAAAAAAGCGCGACTTGCTCACCGAGGGTTTTGTGCGCGACTTGCACCGGCGCATGCTTGACCAAACCTGGAAGTGGGCAGGCACCTTTCGCCAGAGCAACAAAAACATTGGTGTGGACTGGACGCAGGTGGCGGTGAAGCTGCGCAACTTGCTGGACAACACCCGCTTTCAAATCGACCACAAGGTGTTTGAACCTGACGAGTTGGTGGTTCGGTTTCACCACCAGTTGGTGTGGGTGCATGCCTTCCCCAACGGCAACGGCCGCCATGCGCGCTTGATGGCCGATGTGCTGGCACAACAACTGGGCAGGCCAAGCATGACATGGGGCGGGGCCGATGTGGAACTGGTGTCAATGGGGACCGTTCGCGATCGCTACCTGAAGGCCTTGCGCGAAGCCGATCAGGGGCAATGGTCGGCTTTGATCGCTTTCGCCCGCAGCTGATGCCACATCAAGACGCTATTTGAAGGCCCACATCCTTGACCCAGCGGGCCCAGGACAGGATTAAAGCCTCAAACGCTTGATGACCGATTCGCAATGATCCAAGTCAAGCAGCTGGCAAGCGATCCACACCCTCTCACCCAGAGTCCGCCAATTACTCAACAAAAACGAACCCATGTTTTGTGCACACGCCAACTCGGTTGGCGTCAGCGCCACTCAAGGCACGATTTGAATGCCCGCATCCTTGACCAAGCGGGTCCACTTGCTCACTTCGGTTTTTAAAAACGTGGCGAACTGATCGCTGGTCATGGGCGTGGGTTCAGCGGCGGTATCTGCCAAGCGGCGCTGCACATCGGCTTGGGCCAAGGCGTCGTTGAGGGCGGCATTGAGCACAGCCACCACGGGCGCGGGGGTGTGCGCGGGGGCGCACAAGCCCCACCACTGGATCGCGCTGAAACCCGGGAAACCCAACTCGGCCACCGTGGGCACGTGGGGGATGAGCGGGTCGCGCTGGGGCGAGGCCACCGCCAGGGCGCGCAATTTGCCTGCCTTGATGTAGGGCAGCGCGGTGGTCAAGCTGGGGAACATGGCATCCACCTGGCCACCCAACAAATCTTGGATGGCGGGTGCCGCGCCCTTGTAGGGGGCATGCACCAAATGCACCTTGGTTTGGCTCTCCAAATACGCCATGATCAGGTGGGTGGCCGAGCCGCTGCCCGCTGACGAATAGCTCATGGCCCCTTGGCTGGCACGCGCCAAGGCCAAAAATTCGGCCAGGTTTTTCGCCGTGTTTTTTGGCCCCACCACCAACACATTGGAGGTGCGCGCCATCATGCCCACCGGGGCGAAGTCAGCGATCGGGTCGTACTTGATGGGCAACACCGCGGGGTTGGTGCTGTGGGTGGCGACAAAGCACTGCATCAAGGTGTGGCCATCGGGCGCGGCTTTGGCCACCTCCATGGCCGCGATGGACCCTGAAGCACCGGCCTTGTTCTCCACCACGATGGGCACGCCCAGTTTGTGCGCCATTTTTTCGCTGACCATGCGCGCCACCATGTCGGCGCCGCCCCCCGCAGCGACCGGCACGATCAAGCGGATGGGGCGTTGCGGAAAAGCACTTTGCGCGGCGCACACGCCCATGCCAATGCCCATCCACAGTGCCAAGGCCAACAGCCGTGGCCTTGCCAGGGTGGCAAGCCCACCGTTTTGCAGGCCTGCACGGTCAAGCGGTGCTTTGAATAAGTGTTGTCTTGTCATGGCGAACCGCATCCCTCATGCCCCTCGCCATGGCGCCCGCAGGGGCGTGATGGCGAAGGTGGGATTGACCAAGCGCTTGCCCAGCGCTCTGACCCTGCGCGAGAGGCGCCGAGCTCAGTGGAATTCCATCAACTGGCCAAAGCCAGCCTTTTTGTCGTGGATGCCGCAAGCGCGCAGGGCATGCCAGTAGGTGGCGGTGTTGATGGCAATCACGGGCTTGCCCAAAAACAACTCGGCCGCAGCGGCCAAGCGGATCATCGACATGTTGGTGCCCACCTGCACGATGGCGTCGACATCGTCGCCATTGAGTTCGAGAATGGCTTTGCGCATCATGTCATCGGTGGTGTGGGCAATTTGCACCGGGCTGGGCCGGTGAAAGCAAATGTCGCGCACCACAGTGAAGCCGCAGTCTTGGTAGAAGCGCTTGACTTGTTCGTTGGCCACTTCAAAGTAAGGGGACATGAAGGCAATGCGCTTGACCTTGTAGGTATTGAGCGCGGCTTCGGTGGCAAACGAGCCGCAAGACACGCCCACACCGGCGCGCTCGGTCATCATCTTCAGGTATTTTTCCGCGCCATCGCGGCCGTTCCAAAAGGTGGCCGCCGACATGCCCATGACCAGGTAGTCCATCTCACACGAGGTCAGCGTGTCGACTGCTTCTACGGTGGCTTTGTTGATGTTGTCGACCAGCTTCAAAAAGCTTTCGTTGTCGTTGACCGGGTTGTTGGGGATGGCGATGCGGCTGTAGTGGTTGGTCACCCCCACTGGGCGCAGGTCGTCAAAGTCGGGCTGCACGATGGTGTTGGTGGATGGGCCCAAGGTGCCCAGTTTTTTGCGGTAGCCCAGATGGTCGGCCATGGTGTGTCTCCTTATTTCAGTTGTGCCAAAAATTCGTCGCGGGTCATGACATCCGCATACTTTTGCTGCATGTCAAACAAGTTCGCGTCGTGCGGCTCGATGGCACGGTCGCCCACGCAGTCGCTGATGACGACGGTGCGAAAGTTGTGTTGCATCGAATCGACCACGCTGGCGCGCACACAGCCGCTGGTGGTGCAGCCCACGATGATCGCCGTGTCCACGCCTTTGAGGTGCAGCCAATCGGCCAAGCCGGTGTTGAAAAACGCCGACGCGGTTTGCTTGCGAATCACCCACTCACCGGCCAGCGGTTGCAGTTGGGGCACGATTTGCGAGCCGTGAGCGGTCTCCGTCAACTTTTGCAAGGGCTTGACGCGCAAGGCAAACACATTGAAGTTGGCGCCATCGCCTTCAAACACCACACGGGTGTGGGCCACCGGCAAACCTTTGGCGCGAAAGGCCGCGAGCAAGGGCACGGTGGCATTGACGGCGGCCTCGATGTGCGGCCCGCCCAACTGGTCGATGTCGACAAAACCGTTGACAAAGTCCACCAGGATCAAAGCGCAGCGCTGGCCAATGCCCGAGGTGCCGCCCAGGCCTTGGTGTTGGTAAATTTCATCGCGGTTCATGCCCACCCCTTATTCGTTGGCCGCATGGGTTTTGTCAAAGGCCGACACCCAATCAAAACCCATCAGTGAAGAGAACTTTTGAAATTCATACAAGGGCGCTTTGACCTGGGTGGTCGAGCGGTCTTGTTTCAAGGTGCTGTACACGCTCTCAAAGGCCGCACCGGCGGCCAAAAAGGCCGTGGCCGGGAAGATCGCCAGGCCATAGCCAATGGCCTTGAGTTGCTCAAACGGCAACACCGGCGTGCGCCCACCCTCGACCATGTTGGCCACCAAAGGCAAGTCGAAGCTGCGCCCAATGCGCTCCATCTCTTCCACCGACTCGGGGCTTTCCACAAACAACATGTCGGCCCCGGCTTTGGCGTACATCTCGGCGCGTCGCAAGGCCTCGTCCAGGCCGTGGGTGGTGCGGGCATCGGTGCGCGCAATGATCATGAAGTTGGGGTCGTTGCGGGTTTGCACCGCCACGCGGATTTTGGCCGCCATATCCTCGGCTGGCACCACGCGCCGGCCCAGCATGTGGCCGCATTTCTTGGGGAACTCTTGGTCTTCAAGTTGGATCGCGCAAGCACCGGCCATCTCATAGCCGCGCACGGTGTGCATGACGTTGAGAAGTCCGCCGTAACCGGTGTCGCCGTCGCAAATCATGGGGGTGGATGTGATGCTGGCAAATTGCGCCACGCGGTTGACCATGTCGCTGTAGGTGGCGATGCCCGCATCGGGCAAGCCCAGATAAGAAGCCACGGTGCCGTAACCCGTCATGTACAAGGCGTCAAAACCCATGCGGTCGGCCACCTTGGCCGAGATCATTTCAAACACGCCGGGCGCAATGACCATCTCGCCCTTTTTGATCTTGGCGCGCAGTTGGGCGCGGCGTTCGTTGCCGCTGAGGGTGGAAATGCCTTGGTGAATGCTGCTCATGCGATGGCCTCTGCGCGCTCTAGGGCGTCCAACATGGATGTCTTGCGAATATACGCCTTGGCCGCTTTCGGGTCAGCGGCGATGGCGCGCAATTCGTCTTGGGTTGTTTTGCGCGCCACCGGGTCGCGTTCTTCGATTTCTTTTTTGTTGCGCGCGGTGCTGGCGTTGATGTATTCGATCGCGATGCTGCGGCGCTGGCGCTCGTAGCGGTCGAGCACGTCTGGGCTCTGGCCTTGCTGGATCACGCCCAACAGTTTTTGGCACAGGTTCATCGCGTCGTGCACGCCACCGTTCATGCCCATGCCGCCCAGTGGGTTGTTGATGTGGGCCGAGTCGCCGGCCAGCAGCACACGGCCATGGCGGAAGTTTTTCGCCACGCGCTGGTGCACCTTGTATAAAGTGCGGTGCACGGTTTGGTAGGGCACGGGCTGGGGCAACAGGCCTTGCAAGCGGCGCTGCACCGACTCGTCGCCCATCACCTCGTCGTCGGTTTCTTCGACCTTGGTGGGGAACAGCACGCGCCACAGCGTGGGCACGCGCAGCAGCACGCACCACTCTTTGGGGTCGGAGCAATAGTTCACATAGCTCAGCTTGGGCAGGTGGTCGGCGTATTCAAACGCGGTGGAGACCACCAAAAAACGCTCGGGGTAGGTGAAGCCCTCGAACTCGATGTTTTGGCTTTTGCGCACCGCGCTCCAAGCCCCATC